>JAZSBN010000016.1:0-53319 GCA_045602405.1 Ruminiclostridium sp. | reverse complement strand
ATGTTAAGGGACAACCCCTGTAAGCGTGTTGTGATACCACCAGGCGAAGAGGCAGAGGAAGAAATCTACACCTTAACGGAAATCGAGCAGATTTTTACAGCTCTCAATGATGAACCTTTAAAACACAGGCTTTTCATAAAGCTTGCGGTATTCAGCGGTTTCAGAAGAAGCGAAATGCTGGGACTTGAATGGAAGGATATCGAGTTTGAAACAGGCATTGTCCGAGTAAAGCGCACCTCACAGTACACAAAGGACAAGGGTATCTACACCGATACTACCAAAACCAAACGTTCAAAAAGAGCAATAAAGCTCCCCGAAGAGATAATGAATCTTCTGAAAGAGTACAAGGAAGAGCAGGACTATGAGGCTGAACGTCTGGGTACAAAGTGGGAAGAAACCGACAGGGTATTTGTGAAATGGAACGGCTCTCCTATGAATCCGCAGACACCTTACGGCTGGTTCAAGGAGTTCTGTGAACGGAATAATTTCAGATTTTGTGATATCCATTCGCTCCGTCATCTGCATGCAAGTCTTTTAATCAATGCAGGAATTGATGTGGTTGCGGTATCGGGTGATATGGGGCACAGCGAGGTTTCCACCACTCTGAATTTATACAGCCATATGTTCCAGGAGGCAAGAATAAGGAACTGTGACGCCTTAACGGCAGCGTTGAATTTCAGTGCATAGACAAATAAAAACGCCACAGGCGAACCTGTGGCGTATATACGGACAAAGGGTGCAAGTGGCTGATAAGTGGTTACGAACGATTTTTTACGGGCAAAAAAATAACTCACAAATGCCTTCATCAAGCAATTTGTGAGCTATCCTTATGCTGGTGACCCGTACGGGAATCGAACCCATGATTCCGCCGTGAAAGGGCGATGTCTTAACCTCTTGACCAACGGGCCGTGGTGAGCCACCTGGGAATCGAACCCAGGACACCCTCCTTAAAAGGGAGGTGCTCTGCCGCCTGAGCTAGTGGCTCATTCACAATAACAGTGATATTATACCAGAAAACTTAATGCTTGTCAATACCTTTTCAAAATTTTTCAGTAAATATAATATTCAGCTTATCATTATAATATAAACCATTGCCGCTCCGTTATGAAACGGCAATGGTTTTCTTTTTATTCATCCTGCACTATAATAATCTCACGGATTCGTTTCCGACAGGAACCAGTCTCTTATCCATATTCCCTGCCCCGAAAGATCTTCATCAGTCCAGCCGCTGAGCTTCGTGCTGTTTTCGGGGAATATACTGCTGCTTTCATTCTTGTTGGCAAGATTCCAGCACATATAGCTTACATTGTACTTTTCAATAAGCTTTTTCCATTCGTCGGCCTGCTCAATATCAAGAGCGCCGTTTCCCGAAGCGTCGCATATTCCGAATTCGCTAACAATAACAGGAAGTCCGCTGTTTATACAGCCTTCCATCCTGTCTCTCAGCCATTCCTTGTGAGTAGCGGCATAGAAATGAAGTGCATAAAGAATATTATCGTAGTCAAGAGGCTTATCAAGAGCCAGATTGATATCCTGACTCCATGTAGGTGTACCGACTATGATTACTGCGTCAGAATCGTTGGCTCTTATTACGGGAATAACCTCGTTTGCGTAGGCAGTAACATCCTCCCACGAAGCTCCGTTGGGCTCGTTGCATATTTCGTAGATAATGTTGTCTCTGTCGCTGTAAAGAGAGGACATCTCATCAAAAAAGCTTACCGCCTCATCCTTGTAGGTAAGAGGATTTCTGTCGTTGAGAACGTGCCAGTCGATAATAACATACATACCCTCGTTGGTAGCGTATTCCACGCCGTTCTTTATGAGAGTCTTAAGCTGTTCCTTATCGCCGTCCGAGCAGTATCCCCCGCTCTCGTAGGTATACATTGCCAGCCTTATGCAGTTAGTATTCCATTCCTGTCTTAATGCAGTAACCGTCTCCTGACAGACATACTGAGGAAACCAGGCTAAGCCGTGGGTGGACATACCGTAAAGCTGATACTTTTCGCCATTTTCATCAACAAGGTCAGCACCCTTTACGCTTAGCTTTCCGTGGGCAGTAAAAGGAGCTTCGCCGCTTTTGTTCCCTCCTTCGGCTACAGTAGTATTCTCCCCTGTGGAAGAACAACCACTCAGAAGCATGGATACTGCCATAAAGCATCCTGCAATACCTGTTAAAATTCTTTTGTTCATATTCATTCTCCAATCGTTTTTATCTTATTCCGTTATCGAGTAATTCCTCGAATTCCATACAGGGTATGGGACGTGAGTAATAGAAGCCCTGTACCGTGTCGCAGTGCGTTCCTCGTAAGAAGTCTATCTGCTCGGCAGTTTCAACACCCTCGCATATTATGGAAATATTCATTTTGTCAGCCATATCAATAACGCTGGAAAGTACGATTTCTCCCTTTTCCTCGGAAGTGTTCCTGATAAATTCCCTGTCTATCTTAAGAACGTCGACAGGCATACGCTTAAGAAGCGAAAGGGAAGAATATCCCGAACCGAAATCGTCTATAGAAACCTTGAAGCCCAGCTCCTTAAGCTTTGTTACAGTTTCAATCATGATCTCTTCATTTGAATTGAATACACTCTCTGTAAGCTCAAGCTCAATAAGCTCAGCCGGAACATGATATTTCTTTACAATACAAAGAAGCTTTGAAATAAAGTCTCCCGAAAGCATGTGTATACGGGAAACATTCACTGAAATCGCAATCGGAGCCTTTCCGCTTTCAATACGGTTTCTGAGATACTTACATACCTCCTCGTAAACAAAGTAGTCAACATTCACTATAAAGCCGTTCTTTTCAAGCATAGGAACAAAGCTGTCGGCAGGAACAACCGTGCCGTCGGGCTTTATCCAGCGTATAAGAGCCTCCGCTCCCACTATATCCTTGTTCTTTATGGAAACCTTAGGCTGGAAATAAACTATGAATTCCTTGTTAGCCAGCGCACGCTTGGCGTCAGCCGCTATCTCGATAGTCTTATTCAGCTCATCACGCATATCATAGCTGTATACACAGCATTTTCCTACACGATGCTGCTTTGCAAATTTCAGTGAAAGATTTGCGTTATCGTATGCTCTGTCGAAATCCTCGCCTGCCGCAGAATCTATGATATAAGCGCCGGAAGAAATACCGAAGCTTGTATTTCCTCCTGTAAGCTTTTCGTTTGAAGCGAACTTCCTGAGAAACGCTTCAAAATCAGAAATGATATTTTCATTGTATTCCGCAAAAACACAGAATCTGTCTGCAACAATCCTGCACACATAAATCACGCTGTCGCTGAAATACTTTATGGCATTGGAGAAGCTTTTCAGAAGGTTATCTCCTGCGTCATAGCCAAACTTGTTATTGATATAGCTGAAATTCGAGAAATCCGCCATAAGCATTGCGAAACGGTCATTATCAAAGGCAGAGGAAAGTCTCTCTGAAGTCTCTCTTCTGAAGCTGTTGAAATTCAGAAGTCCCGTCAAAGCGTCAAAATTAGCGGAATATTCCGCTGTTTCAACAGCATTATAGTAATTTCTCAGCTTTATCATATAGGAGAATATTATACGGGTAAGCTCCTTAAGCGATTTAGCCTCTTCTATAGACCAGACATAGGCCGCTGACTGCTCCTGAAAGCTTACTGTTCCCACAAGTCTTCCGCTCTTGAAATAACCGCAGGTCATAGCCGATTTGATATTATTTGCAGTCAGATAGGAAACAAAGGCATTTTCCTTGAGCCTGTCCGTATTCTGGGTATTTATGGTGAACAGGAAATTCTTGTCGAAACAACTGCACACCTCGTTAAGCTCTCTTAAAGAATACTTTACAGCATTTGTGCGAGGACTCTCCATATACTTGGCATTCCACACATAGCTGTCCCTGAATACGCCTGTTTCCTCACGAGCCTCAGAAACGGTAATTCTTCCGAAATTGAAATGCTTTCCTATCTTACTAAGGAGAACATTGACGGATTCGTTCATATCGCCGCCGTTTTCAACCATTTCAAAGGCGCTGTTGAACACCTCGCTGTCAAGTCCTGAATTACCCGAAAGAAAATCAATAGTGCTGTGATATCTGTCAACTCTCGGTACAGGCTTACCCTCTGTGGGGATTTCATCGCCGCTCTTATAGAAATTATAACAGCTTTTCCCTGCTCTTTTTGAGGTATAAAGAGCTATATCCGCCTTACGGTAAAGCTCGTCGAAGGTATCGCCGTCGTCGGGATAAAGAGCTATACCAAGGCTTCCCGATATCTTTACACCGTCATCCTCGTCTGAATAAATAAGGCTGAATACCTTACATAAATCCGCCGCCTTGGCTTCAATATGGGATTTCTGCTTAAGACCTCTGAGGAATACTATGAATTCATCTCCGCCTATACGTCCGATAATATCGTTGGAGCGGAAAAGATCCTGCATCTCCTGAGAAAGCTCCACAAGAACGCTGTCACCGAAAAGGTGACCTAAGGTATCGTTTACTGTCTTGAAGTTATCGACGTCAACGATTATGAAAGCGTCGTAGGTATCACGACTGTCGGTTCTCAGGCAATTCTTTATAAGTGATTTTGTTGCCGCTTTATTATAAAGCTTTGTAAGAGGGTCACGCTCCGCCTTGTCGATAAGACGCTGGTTAGCGTTCTTTACACCGCTTATATCTTCGATTTTTCCTACGGTAGATATGTAGGAATTGCTTATTTTATCACGTATAGTCTTTACATTTATCCTGTACCATCTGTAGTCATTATCCCCGGGCATCATAAGGCGCATTTCAAAAACGCCCTTGTCGATACCTGACTTTATATTGGTACACAGCTGTTCAAAGCTGTCTGTATCCTCCTCGAAGATACTGCCCGATTTCTTGAAGAACTGCTCGAAATCATCGAGAGTAAACTTCTTTACGAAGGAACCGCCTACATTGGAATACAGCTCAAAAATTCCCGAAATTTCGGTATATCTGAAAACATATCCTGCAGAAATCGCCATAAGCTCAAGCATCATGGTGTTCATATCGGAGTTATTCTTGGAAGATTTCTTTGCGTCGGTAACTGTTCTTAAAAGGCAGTTGAAAATATAGTCCTCCCCGTCCCTTTCAGCAGAAACCTCCACCGAAACAGGAAGCTTTTCACCATTAACCGTCACAACGTCAATATCAATGGTAAAATCACTGCAGTTCTTTACAAGATCGGTAACCTTATCAACAATATAAGCGGAATATTCCCTTTCAAGAATCCTGAAGCCGCTGTCATTGGGTATAAGCTCAAGATATTCAGCCTTAGTATATCCTAAAAGCGAAAAATACTTATCATTCGCCCAGATAAGCTTTACATCGGAATTGCTGTATCTGAAAGAAACCGCCGCACAGGGTACATTGGTAAATGCTGCACCCGAATCTGAAAAAATCATAGCCGAAGCCATATATCTAACCTCCTGCCTGAGCTTTAAGCAAGCTTTATATTCAAATAATTGTCCTTATAGGTCATGTCGTATTTATAGCATACTTTAAGTTTATTCCCGTTTTCAGCTATCGAATAAATCTGCTGTCCTTTTTTCTTGTTGAGAGTATAAACCTTACTTGTTTTACCTGTCCTGAAGCTGTATTTGTATACTACGGAAGGAGAATTATAATAAAGATAATCTCCCTTTATCACAAGCTTTGTGTAACTCTTGACGTAGCCTCTTGTGCCGTAAGCGAGCGTTTCTCCGGATTTTGAAAGTCTCCGCACATACCATTTTGAATCAAACTTCTTGATAAGCTTATATTTCTTTGCGGAAAAATCATAGGAATAAATCTTTGAATAAAACTTTTTACCCTCAGCTTCACCTATAACAAGATACCATTTTCCGTCTCTGTATTCCATGACGGCGTCGCTTCCGCGCCACTTGCAGTTATCATATACCGTACTTTTTGCGGCAGGATAACCGCCTATAACGTACCAGTCCCTATGAAGCTCAGAGGTTTTCCTGCACATACTGTCGCTTAAAAGAACATTCTTGTGAGAAACCTTGCTTTTGTCCCTGTAGCTGTTTCCGTCATCGTCAAATATTGAACCGTCGTCGGCAGTAAGATCGCTGTGATACCACTTGTTCCCTATTTTTACATAGTTCCAGCTGTGATTTTCCGAATCAGAAACAACTACCGAACATTCGATACCAAGATAATCCTCAAGTATAAATTCATAAGCAAGAGCGTAGCCCATACAAACTGCACTGTTATTAACGAGACAGTCATAAGCGGAAAACTTTTCCAGATCCTCGTCATACTCGCAGGATGAAATAATATAATCGTGGACATAAAGCACCTTTTCAGCGTCACTCATGTCCTCGTCGATGCCCTCTATAGCCTTCTTAGCGGCTGTATCAAGCTCCTTCATCATTTTTTCTGTTTTCTCGGGACTATACAGATAATTGAATTCAACATAGTAAACGCTTCCGGTTTCATCTGTCATAATCTTAAACTGTCTTTCTACGTAGAAAAGCTCCGGTCTGGACAGATAATAACCGGTAATTTCCTTTTTGATATTCTCAGGCGTCCACCTGTTATCCGAAGCATAAGAGGTTATATCTATAAATTCAGTCCGTTTTTCAACCTGACTGTCAAGATATTCATGAAAGCTGTTTTCTGCGGCAGAAGCATCAGTACCGAAAAAAAGTACCGATAATACAGCAGAAATAACCACGGAAAAAGTAAAAATAAATCGTTTCATAACAAAATCTCCTGAAATATATATGATTTATTATACAATAAATCTAACAATAAATCAAGATAACAGTATACTTTTTGTATATAATCACAACAACTTGCTGTATAAAAAAGTATCATAATATACCGTAAATTGTATCTGCTGATAAAATACAGCTAAAACGATTGACAATAATCACTATATATGCTATAATTGGAAACGTTCGGACACAATATATTGTGTATATCCTGTTTTGGAGGACTATTAAAATGAAAATTCTGAAAAGAAATGCATCTGAGGTAGATTTCGACATAACCAAGATTATAACAGCTATAACAAAAGCCAACGAGGCTGTTGAAGAAAATGCACGCATGACCTCTATGCAGATAAAGAGAATTGCGGAAAGCGTAGTATTATCCTGTGAGGAACTGGGCAGATTCCCGAGCGTTGAGGAAGTACAGGATATGGTTGAGCATCAGATCATGGCTCACGGCGCCTTCGAGGTAGCCAAGGCTTATATTACATACCGCTATACCCGTGCCCTCATAAGACAGTCCAACACCACCGATGATAAGATACTGAGCCTTATAGAATGCAACAACGAGGAGGCAAAGCAGGAAAACTCCAACAAGAACCCCGTTGTGAATTCTACCCAGCGTGACTATATGGCAGGAGAGGTGTCCCGTGATATCTCCTCGAGAATATTACTGCCTAAGGATATAGTAGACGCCCATAACGAGGGCATTATCCATTTTCATGATACTGACTATTATGCACAGCACATGCATAACTGTGACCTTGTGAACCTTGAGGATATGCTGAATAACGGTACTGTTATTACAGGCACACTTATCGAGCGTCCCCATAGCTTCTCCACGGCATGTAACATAGCTACCCAGATTATCGCTCAGGTAGCCTCAAACCAGTACGGCGGACAGTCTATATCCCTGGCTCATTTAGCTCCCTTCGTTGACGTAAGCCGTCAGAAGATATATAACGACCTTAAGCAGGAAACAAGCGAAATCGGTCTTGACTTAAGCGAAGCCGATATAAGAAAGCTGGCGGAAAAGCGTCTCAGAGACGAAATAAGCCGAGGCGTCCAGACTATCCAGTATCAGGTTGTAACCCTTCTTACCACCAACGGACAGGCTCCCTTCGTTACCGTGTTCATGTACCTGAACGAAGCGAAAAATGAACAGGAAAAGAAGGACCTGGCTCTTATTACTGAGGAGGTGCTTCTCCAGAGATATCAGGGCGTTAAGAATGAACAGGGTATCTGGGTAACCCCCGCCTTCCCGAAGCTTATATATGTGCTTGAGGAGGACAATATCCACGAGGATTCACCCTACTACTACCTGACTAAATTAGCGGCAAAATGCACCTCTAAGCGTCTTGTTCCCGACTATATCTCAGAAAAGAAGATGAAGGAGCTTAAGGAAGGAAACTGCTTCCCTGTTATGGGCTGCAGAAGCGCTCTCACTCCCTGGAAGGACGAAAATGGCGAATATAAGTTCTACGGCCGCTTCAATCAGGGTGTTGTAACCCTGAATCTTGTTGATATTGCTCTTTCCTCGGGAGGAAACCTCGATAAATTCTGGAAAATATTTGACGAACGTCTTGACCTTTGCTACCGTGCCCTTATGTGCAGGCACGAAAGACTGAAGGGTACTCTTTCCGATGCGGCTCCTATTCTCTGGCAGCACGGTGCCTGTGCAAGACTCAGCAAGGGCGAGCCGATAGATAAGCTTCTTACAGGCGGCTATTCTACTATTTCTCTGGGCTATGCGGGACTTTACGAATGTGTAAGATTCATGACGGGAAAATCCCATACCGACCCGACCGCCACACCCTTCGCCCTTGAAATAATGAAGTATATGAACGACGCCTGCAACAAGTGGAAGGAAAAGACCTCCATAGGCTTTGGTATCTACGGTACTCCCCTTGAATCAACCACCTATAAGTTTGCAAAGTGCCTACAGAGACGCTTCGGCATTATTGAAGGCGTTACCGATAAGGGATATATCACCAACAGCTATCATGTTCATGTTACCGAGGAAATCGACGCCTTTGAAAAGCTCAGATTTGAGTCAAAGTTTCAGGCTCTCTCCTCAGGCGGCGCTATCAGCTATGTTGAAGTACCCGATATGCAGAACAACCTTCAGGCGGTACTTCAGATAATAAAGTTCATATATGAGAACATTATGTACGCAGAGCTTAACACAAAGAGCGATTACTGTCAGAAATGCGGCTGGGACGGGGAAATAGGTATCGACGACGTTGACGGAAAGCTTCTCTGGACTTGTCCAAAATGCGGAAACCGTGACCAGGATACTATGAATGTAGCCAGAAGAACCTGCGGCTATATCGGCACACAGTTCTGGAATCAGGGTCGTACTCAGGAAATAAAGGAACGTGTTCTTCACCTGTAATGTACATATCGAGGTAAAATATGAACTATTGTGAAATAAAGAAATGTGATATCGCTAACGGTACGGGAGTAAGAGTTTCCCTGTTTGTTTCGGGCTGTACAAATCATTGCGATGAATGCTTTCAGCCAGAGACATGGGATTTTAACTACGGAAAGCCCTTTACCGCCGAAACCGAGGAAGAGCTTCTTTCCCTTCTTTCTCCCGAATATATAAACGGGCTTACACTTCTGGGCGGCGAGCCCTTTGAGCCCGAAAACCAGAAGACTCTCCTTCCCTTTTTAAGAAGAGTCAGGGAAAAATATCCGAATAAAACTATCTGGGCCTTTTCAGGCTTTACCTATGAAGAGCTTATGTCGGAGGAATACCCCTCCTGCATAGAAACAAGACATATTCTTTCCTTAATTGATGTTCTTGTAGACGGTCGCTATAAAAAGGAGCTTAAGGATATCTCCCTGAGATTCAGAGGCTCCTCAAACCAGCGTATTATTGATATACCTAAAACTCTTTCCGCAGAAAAAATTATCCTCTGGGACGAGGAATAACAGCGAAAGTTAACAAAAAGTTAATTTTTTCCTTGTATAATTCACTATAATAGTGATATTATGGGGTGATACTGATGAATAAAGGTCAGTCGCTTCGAGGAAAAATTTTTCAGAAGCTGCTGAATGCCACGGCTATAACGCTTTACAGGCCGAAGGTAATATGGAAGGATAAAGCCTTGAAAAAGGCTTTAAAGAATAAGCCTGTTATCTTCGTTTCAAACCATCTCGGTCATATCGACGGAGCCTTCATGGGTGCAGTTCTCGGACGCTACAAGCCCTATATGCTGGTAGCGAAGGACTGGTACGATAAAAAGGGGGTCGGTAGTCTTATAAAGCTCTGCCGCACTATCCCGATAGACCGCTTTGGCGCTGATGCAGTATGGTATGAGGAATCCCTCGGACATCTGAAGAACGGTAGCCCTGTCATAATATTCCCAGAAGGCTTTACCTCCAAGGACGGCGTTGTGAAGGAATTCAAGCCCGGAGCCGCTCTTTTATCCGCTGTCACAGGTGCACCTATCGTTCCTCTTGCGATCTACGGCGATTATAAGCCGATTTTCGGAATGAGACAGAAGGTCATGATAGGTAATGTTATTGAAAGCTCCTGTCCCGAGGATATGAGACATTCTCTCTATGCAAAACAGCTTATCAAAAAAGCTGAGGAGGAAGTAAAGGCGCTTCGCCGTGAGCTTGAAGAAACCTACGGAGGCAGTACTCCTGCACCCTCAGAGGAAAAGGAAGAAGCCCTCATCGGTACATAAGGTAATAATCCCGTTTCACGGGCAAGAATCAGATAAAGGAAAGGTATATTATTATGAACGAAAAACAGACACAGATTGCTGAACAGATCAAGGGAATGCTCGTAGAAAGCCTCAGAATTCCCGCAGACGCTCTCGAATACACATCAGAGCTTTTCGGAGATGATATCGGTCTCGATTCTATCGACTCCATCGAAATCATCGCAGGAATCGACAACCTCTTCGGCGTACAGATGACAGGCGCAGGAAGAGAACATTTCCAGACAATCGAAACACTCAGCAAATTTGTTTTAGATAACCATGAATAATTTTCAGGGCGGATTGTGAAACGTTTTCCGTGGCAGTATTCTACTGCTTCGGTATCGTTCAACAGGCCGCCTTGTGCTTTATGAAAGGATTGATAATATGCAGAACAGTAAAAGATGCGTTGTAACAGGTCTCGGTCTTATCTGTGCCGCAGGTAACAGCGTTGAAGAGGGCTGGAGCAATATAGTAAACGGAGTAACAGGAATAAAGGATGTTGAAAGCATCAGCACAGCCGACTGCTACGCAACAAAGGGTGCAGAAATCGCCGCTCCCGACAGCCTCCTTTCCCATGAAAACTACGACCGTTCTTCCCTTCTCTGTATAAAGGCAGCCGAGGAAGCAATAAAGGATTCAGGCCTCAACATAGGCTCTGCTCCCGAGAGAACAGGCGTTATCATAGGAAACTGCGTAGGCGGAGCGGCAAGCATTGACAAGTACTATACCGCCGAAAAGAACGGTAACTCCGACGTAAATGATATATATAAGATGACAGCAAGCTGTATCGCCAACAACGTAGCACGTCACTTCGGTGCTGACGGTACAACCGCCAACATAGTAAACGCCTGTGCGGCAGGTACGATCAGTATAGCCTACGCCTGTGACCTTATCCGTTCAGGTAAGGCTGACGCATTTATCGCAGGCGGCTCAGACGCCTTTACTTCTCTTGCCTTCAGCGGCTTCCACGCGCTTCATGCACTTGATGAAAACCCCTGCTCTCCCTTTAACAACAGCCACGGTATAACTCTCGGCGAGGGCGCGGGTATCCTCATCGTGGAAAGCTACGAAAGTGCAGTAAAGCGTGGTGCTAAGATATACTGTGAAATTCTCGGCTCGGGCGTAAGCTCCGACGCACATCATATAACTGCTCCCCGTCCCGACGGCGAAGGTCAGATGAGCGCAATCAGCAAGGCTATGGCTAAATCGGGTCTCGGTAAGAACGATATCGACTACATAAACGCTCACGGTACAGGTACTGCCAAGAACGACGAAGCGGAATTTCTCTCTCTCCATACTCTTTTCGATGGAAACGACCATCTTTCCGTAAGCTCCACAAAGTCCATGACAGGTCACTGTCTCGGTGCGGCAGGCTCTATCGAAGCGGTTTTCGCAGTAAAATCAATCTGCGAAGGTAAGGTTCCTCCCACTATCGGCTATACCGAGGAAAACCTCGAAGCCCTTAAGGAAAAGGCAGGAGCTATCGACTTTACTCCCAATAAATCAAAGGACAAGAAGCTTTCCTACGTTATGTCCAACTCCTTCGCCTTCGGCGGAAACAACGCAAGCATCATCTTCTCCGAAAAGGAACACGATATCCCCGACAACTCCAATAAGGAGCGTCTCTGTATTACGGGTATAGGTACTCTTGCAGGAAAGGGAAGCGTAGAAATAAAGTCCGAGGACTACAGCGAGCACGGCATTAAAATGGCGTTCTACCGTAAGCTTGACCGCTTCAGCCAGCTTCAGCTCATAAGCGGTATGAGATGTATCAAGGATGCAGGAATCCCTGAAGAAAAGCGTGCTGAAATGGGTATCATTATCGGTACCTGTGACGGACCTCTTACAGAAATCGTTGGCTTCCAGAAAAATGTTATTGATAACGGTACTGCAAACGGAAGTGCCTTCTCCTTCCCCAACACAGTTTATAATGCGGCAGGCGGATACTTCTCCATTTTCGCAGGAATCAAGGGCTACAACGTAACCGACGCCAACGGCAGACAGGCAGGTCTCCAGAGTATATGTTACGCCTGTGACGTTATAAGAAACGGCGATGAAAATATTATGATCGCCTGTGGTACTGACGAAAATACCGCAGTAGAAGAAGAGCTTTACGGAAAGCTTGGCGTAATCTCTGAAACCACTCCCTATGAGCTTAAGAAGGACGGCTTCACTCTCGGCGAAGGCTCCGTTTCTCTTGCTATCGAATCAGGTAAGAGCGCCGAAGGTCGTAACGCAAGAATTTATGCGGAAATCACAGGCTACGGTACAGCCCATGACAATGCCGAATTTTCAGATAAAGGCTTTACCGAAAAGGGTATAATGGCGGCTGTGAACGAAGCTGTCGCTATGGCAGGAATTTCTCTCTCCGATATCGACGCAATTTCAGGCTTCGGTAACGGCGACGCCGCTGATGATAAGGCTGAACTTGATATTTACGGAAAGTATTTCAAGAATGTTCCGATTTTATCCGCAAAGAAGGAAACAGGCGAAGCAAGAGCCGCATCTGCAGCTATGCAGGCTGTTTTAGCGGCGAGAGTAGTTTCCGACGAGATTACAGAAACAGAGGCTTATGTGGATAATTCCTTCAGAACGATTTCCACAAAGGATATAAACAGAGTTTTAGCGGTAAGCTATGGTGCAGGCGGAACTTACTCCGCAGTAATTATTGAAAGCTGAGGGACAGAATTATGTGTGAAAAGGTTGCTCTTGTAACAGGCGCGTCAAGAGGTATAGGAAAGGCCTGTGCTCTTGCGCTGGCTGAAAGAGGCTATGATGTGGCAGTAAACTATAACAGTAATGAGACTGCGGCAAATGAAGTTGTAGCACAGATAGAAGCTATGGGACGTAAGGCTGTAGCAATAAAGGCGGATACTGCCGATTTAACCGCAGTAAAGGCTATGTTCAGACAGCTTCAGACCGAATTCGGAAGACTTGACGTACTCGTAAACAACGCAGGTATAGTTGACGATGCTTATCTGCTTATGCTTAGCGAGGAATCTCTTTCAAAGAGTCTTGACGTAAATATAAAGGGCTATTTCCACTGTGCACAGCAGGCAGCTCTTAAAATGATGAAGAATAAAAACGGAACTATCATCAATATTTCCTCCGTAAGCTCGGTTATGGCTCTCGCAGGACAGAGCGTTTACAGCGCAACAAAGGGCGCTATAAACTCCATGTCCGCAACTCTCGCAAAGGAGCTTGCTCCTTATGGAATCAGGGTAAACGCTATCGCTCCCGGATTTATCGAAACAGATATGATAAATTCTATCCCTGAGGAAAAGAGAGAGGAATATCTCAAAAATATTCCTATGAAGAGCTTCGGAAAGGTTGCCGATATTGCTAATGCAGTATGCGATTTATGCGGCGACAGTTTCCGCTATATGACAGGACAGGTTATCATTATCGACGGAGGCTTAAGCTTATGATGAATCTTCTCGAAATTAACAAGCGTATCAAACAGCGTCCCCCATTCCAGATGATTGAACGGGTAACAGAGCTTGTTCCTGACGAAAGTGCTATCGGAATAAAGAATGTATCGGTAAATGAGCCTTATTTCATGGGTCATTTCCCTGATATCCCGATTATGCCCGGGGTACTTATTACCGAAGCGGCGGCACAGCTTTGCTCGATTGTAATAACTCCCGATGGCGAGGAAGACCCCGATAAGGTATATGTTCTTCTTAAGATAAAGGATTTCAAGTTCCTTCGACCCGTAATCCCCGGAGACACCTTAAAAATCGAGGTTAAAAAGGTAATGGCTTCCTCGGGACTGTATGAATTTTCGGCAGTAGTCAAGGTTGAAGAAACCGTTAAGGCAAAGGGAAGCCTCCTGTTCACTACAATGAACAAGTCGCAGATTTATGAATAAAAAACAGTTAACCCCACAGTTACAAAAACTGTGGGGTTTGAACTTTTTATATGACGCACATGGTATAATCAGCTGTTATTTTTTCAGCGCATTCTTAAAACGGAAAATCCCGTTAAAGGGATTATACTCTACTCCGCTTATACCGTCGGAATAGAAAACATATTCTCGCTCGAAGCAAAAAGGAACGAAGATAAAATTATCTATAAGATACTGTTCAGCCTCTTTATAGTAGGCTATAGCTTCTTCGGCAGTTTCCGCCGCTTCCGCTGAGCTTAAAATATGCTCGTATTTTCTGTTTGAGGGGTTTACATGACTGCTTCCCGAAAAGTATGACAGATAGCCTGCAGGGCTGTTCTCGCCGCCGCTTAAACGGACCACTGCGATATCGAAATCACCGTTTTCTATCCGCCTGTTATACTCGTCGGTCTGAAGCTCGGAAACCGAACAGTAGAAACCGTAATGCTTCTGCCACTTCTGAAGAATACTGCCGACAGCGGCTCTTATCTCCTCATTTTCAGGCATTATCATACCAATCCCCGAAAGCTTTTCCTTATCGATTTTTCCGATACTTCTCTCAAAACGCTCCTTAAGCTCGGAAAGAGAATATTCGGAAGAAAGCATATTTCCTGCCCCTTCACGATAGCTGTCGCCGTTCACAGTTATAAAATCGGGGATAATGTTTACTGCATGAGTATAGTTATCGCTCTTGATTTCTATGTCCGAAAGAGCACCGAGAGAAATTCTTACATCCCTTTCCGCTCCGATAGTACTGCCGTTAAAAACGATTCCCCATACAGAGGTCTCATATTCCTCATAGCTGAAACGCTTTTTAAGCTCCTCGGCTTCAGCGCTGCTTTGTGCGGCATAGCAATGAATTTCATCATCAAGCATAGCCTGATAACCGCTGTCTTCGATGAAATAGTTTATTCCGTAGGGTGCGGTAGAGCTCGCTTCGCTGTTTTTCTTGTTTTTTCGAAGAATTATGTAGTTGCTGTTTTCGCTCCATTTATCGTAGCTCCAGACCGTAACGCAGAAATCGCCGTTGGACGCCAGAGCATCAGCATAAAGCCCGTACCTTCCCTCTGTACTGTAGAAATATTCCTCGTTACAGGGCATGGATGGTAGCTGTGCCAACAGTCTCTCAAAATCGGGATATTCCTCCCGAAGAGTAAAAACAAGCCTGTTATCCCCATCGGCTTTAACTCCGAGAGCCTCGATATCCGTAAGCCTGCCCTTATTTATCTCCTCAGAATTTTCAATGCAGTAGTATTTTTCCGCATTCTTTGATTTTGTAGCAGGATTTATGAGCCTTCTGAAACCGAAAACAAAATCCTCGGCGGTACATTTCGCTGAGAAATCCTCGCCGTCGCTCCAGTATACATCATCCCTCAGCGTAAATGTCCAGGTAAGTCCGTCCTCGCTGACCTGACAGCCTTCAACCATATCGGGTACTATTTCACCCTTTTCGTCGATACGGTACAGTCCTCTGAACATGGAGCTTATTACTGCTGCTGAGCTTTCGCTTGTGGCAGTCTGTGGGTCAAGGGTTTCAGGATTTCCATATATGACCGTCTTGAATATGTAATTTGTTCCGTCGTCCGTTCCACAGGAAGAAAAACTCATACAACACAGAAGTACTGCCATCAGAAGAGCAAGAATTTTATAATTCAACAGTTACCGCCCTTCCCTCTTTCATGCTTAAAGGTACGTCAATTATTCTCTGATTTCTGCTTCCTCTGAATTTAAGCTCGAGACTTCTTTCAGAAAGCACAAATCTTCCGTCAACAAGTATATCGAGACAACTGAGAAGCTCTTTTATATGAACATTCCCTTCCGCCATTTTCATAAGCTCCTCGAAGGTATAGCCCGAGTAGCTCATGACATGATAGCCCTTATCCTTAAGCTTTTTCCCTAAATCAGCAAGAGGCTCAGGCTGGCAGAAGGGCTCGCCGCCCGAAAAGGTCACACCCTTTATAAGCGGATTTTCTGTGATTTTTTTCAGGATTCTGTCGGTATCCGCCATTCGTCCCGCTTCAAAGCTATGGGTCTCGGGATTGTGACAGCCCTTACAATGGTGAGGACAGCCCTGCGTAAATATAGTAAATCTTATTCCCGGCCCGTCAACAAAGGATTCGGGAACTAAGCCTGAAAGCCTGATTAACATACTTTTGCCCTTTCTTATTCATAGAATTATTTAACCACGCCGTAATGGCGTGGTTAAAAGGATAGTCAATTAAAATAATGCAATATAATTATTCGTAGTCCCTGTTATTGGAAATATACTTTCTTACCTTTAAGGGAACGCCGATATCGGCGGCACGCCTTCTGCAGGCTTCAACCTCTTCCTCACCTATAACGTCAACAACGGTAAAGGTAACATTCGGAACAATCGAGCTTGTGATTATTGCGAAATTGAGCATTGAATTATAGGAAGGGAGCCCGTAACGTGAACGGGTAATCACATAATAATCATCGGGATTTGAGGCATTAAGGCTTATAGAAACGCTGTCGATAACGCCTCTCATTTTATATAGATCGAATGCAGGATGAATAAGCGAAACAAGACCGTTGGTATTGATTCTTATTTTCATGCCCGAAGTTTCCTTGATATATTTGGCTATCTCAATAAGCTCGTCGGGTCTTTCCATGGGCTCGCCGAAGCCACAGAATACAACCTCGCTGTAACGGGACTTATCAACCTCGTCAAAGGCCTTTTTTATCTCATCAACAGAAGGCTCATGCTCAAGCCAGAGGCTGTCATTTTCACCTACAGTACTGTCGTTCTGTCTTATACAGAAGGTACATGCACAGGGGCATTTATTCGTAATATTTGCGTAAAGAAAACCGTTAAGGTCATAGAAAATCTTCATATTCAACACCTCCGCTTGTTTTGAAATAGGTTAACCGTTTTCAAAATCACAGATTTTGACGACTGAGCAAACCCTGAAATATATGTCTGCCGCTTTACGGCATCAACATATCGGTTGTACGCGGAAACAAGTTTCCGATATTATAAGAACCGCACGCCGTTTCCAAAATCACAGATTTTGACGGCTGAGCGAACCTTGAAATATATATTCGCCGATTCTCGGCGGTCTGCTTCGCAGACTCTGTGAGAACTTTGTTCTCACAATATATATTATAATATGTATACTCGGATAAGTCAAGATAAAAGCTTTATTTTCCCGATTTTTCTATCATTTCCAGAAGTGCGGTACAGCCTCTCGTTATATCCTCGTAGGTCCTGACAAAATCTCCGCTGTACCATGGGTCGGCAACATCGCCGCCGCCCACAAGATCAAGAAGCTTTATCACTTTATTCTCCTTATCAGCACCGAGAATTCTCTGCATATTCCGCATATTTGCAGAATCCATACCGATAATATAATCGTATTTATCGTAATCGCTTTTAGTGAGCTGTACTGCCCTCTTTCCCTCACAGGAAATACCGTGAGCGGCTAATTCTCTTTTCGCAGGCGGATAAACGGGATTACCTATCCCGTTATAAATCTCCTCTGTGCTTGTAGCGGCAGAGGCAATAAAGAAATCGCCACTTCTTCCGATTTTCTTAACCATGTCCTTGAAAATGAACTCAGCCATCGGAGAACGACAGATATTGCCGTGGCAGACAAATAAAATCCTGTACATAAAAAATCCTTTCCTGATACATACAATACCGTTACTCATTATTATATCATATTTCACTTATTTTGTATATCAAAAACAATCAGCCCATCCCTATACAAAAGATGGACTGAAAAAGCAATTTAACTTTATTTTTCGGAATTATGCTTTTCAATATTTCTTATTATACTTAATACAAGCGCATTAAAGCATATAATACAAACCATAATTATGAAATTAGTTTCCAGCGATATTCCAATCTCAAGATTTACATATTCACTGAGCTGAAATTTAAGAAGACCGTTTACAGATTCAGCAATAAAATCATTTATTGGAGACAAAAGCAAGGAATCAGCCACAATGCAGAAGCTATAACATATAACCAGATAAACCGTGGGCATAAAACATAATTTCGTAAGCGGCTTTCCGCTGTTGACATTTATTACTCCCGATATGAGCTGGCCTGTAATATAAACCAGGAATAATACAACTATAATCCAGCTGTAGCTTAAAAGTCCTGTAATATTCTTTGCATCTTCAAGAGATGTAATACCCAGATTTTCAAGCTTCGTGAACAACTCATTCAGATAAGAAAATCCATCCGAAATTCCGAAAAAGCTGAATGGTCTTTCTACAATACCTACTGCATCCAGTACAAATATATTGCTCAGGAACATAACTGTAGCAGGTATAAGTGTAATAATGAAAATTATATTTCCAATTAAATATGCTGTTCTTGATTTTTTATTTATATGACTTTCCTTTGAAGCCGGTTGTGAATATTCTGCAGGAAATACATAATCTGACGAAACAGGCGCACCGCAGTTGTAACAGAATACATCATTACAAACAACAGATGTACCGCACTCTTCACATATAACCGTTACAGCTGTATCCCCTACAGGAGCTCCGCAATCAGGACAGAACTCTTTATCACAGGGGAGAGTTGTACCACATTCATCACATACGATTGTTGAAATGTGTGTATTTACAAGCGCTCCACAGCTGGCGCAGATTTCATCATTTTCTGAAACGACAGCCTCACATTCATCGCAGAATATCGATGAATCCATAAATGAACCGCACTCATCGCAGAAGTTTACAGGCTTATAATACCGTCTTCCGCATCCCAGACATTTATACATATCTATTCTCTTTCAATAACAAAATCCGATATTTACTGAATTAAAACTGTGTTACCTTTATGGTATTGCCATAATCAAGCTTTATGTTATAAGAAACACTCATGTCACCGGACACATTGATGAACATTTCCTTATAAGTGCCCTTTTCAGCCTTGTTGTATATACTATTTCCGTTTATATCATTGGAAGCAATACGGAATTCAATGGAATGTGAGCCCTCTTCAAGCTGAAGTCTGTAGGAATCAGCACCGCCATGAGGAAGTGTTACAAGATTTCTGCCATCCACCAGTATAGCAACATCATATTTATTCAGAACCTTGTTTTTTTCACAAGCTAAATGTAAATCTACATTATACACACGATTTACAGGTGCTTCATCGGTAACGTGTTCTGTTGCAGGTACATAACTGTTCACCTCAGTTGAAATAGGCACAGCCGGGATGTTATTCTGTGAAGAAGAATTGCCTCCGCCGAAAACTATAAGTAAAACCACGATTAAAGCAATTATAAGTACAGATACAATAGCACCCACTATAATTACCGTCTTATTAGGGCTCTTTGCGGCAGCCTGCTGAGCTGAACCGTTACTCTGCACTCCCGCACTTACAGGAACATGGCTCATGCCACAGTGAGGACAGGCAGGCGCCTTGTCGCTTATTTGTTTTCCACACTTGGAACAGTAAATCAATGCCATAATAAAATCCTCCCCAAATTATGTCTTTTCGCCTTCTATAGACATCAAAAACATATTTATTCATTATCTGTCAAAATACGACATAAATATCACGGAAATTATACCATATCAGCAATTCAATGTCAATCTTTGCACAAGTTAATTCTTCTTTGTTGTCTTCGAAAATGCGGCGGCGTATACTTCGGAAGCTCCCGCCTCCTTAAGCGCTCTTGCCGCTTCTGCAAGAGTACTTCCCGTAGTACACAAATCGTCAATTATGAGAATACGCTTACCTTCTACGGAAATATTCTTCCTGACAGCGAAGGCATTCTTCATATTTTCGCGTCTTTCGTCACCGTTAAGATATTTCTGGTGTACGGTCGGTCTTATCTTTTCAAGAGTGGCAGTATACGGCTTATCTGCAAGAAAATGGAGCTCCCTGGCGATAAGCTCAGTCTGATTATAGCCACGCTTACGATAGTCCTCCTTCGTCATGGGAACAAAGGTAATCATATCGAATTTTTCATTAAGCTTCCGCCTTCTTAACGCCTGCATTATTCCGAAAGCAAAGGCATAATAGGTATTTCCGCAGGAATCACGCTTGTAGATGTTAAGAATACGGCTAACATTTTCGTCGTATACGCAGTATGCGGCAAAATCCTCTGTGTCACTGATATCAAAACCGTCATAATAAGGCTCAAGCTCATTAAGACATTCGCCGCAGAAGTCCTCATCATATCCGATATGCTCACCGCATGAGGGACATATATTCGGGAAGAACCAGTCAAGTATGTATCTGTAAAGCTGATGTCTGTTCATGTCAGTTAAAAATTATGCCGCAGATGAACTGCGGCATTTAATATTACTTTTCGTCGTTCCAAGCGTAGAGCTTACGGATATCTTCGCCTACCTGCTCTAACTGATGCTCGCCTTCTATACGTCTGCAAGCGTTGAAATGAGCGCGGCCCATCTTGTTTTCCATAATCCAGTTACGAGCAAATGTGCCGTCCTGAATTTCGGAAAGAACCTTCTTCATTTCCTTCTTTGTTTCGTCTGTAATGATTCTCTTTCCGATTTCGTAATCGCCGAATTCAGCAGTATCGGAAATAGAGTATCTCATCATCTTAAAGCCGCCCTTATAGATAAGGTCAACGATAAGCTTCATTTCGTGGATACATTCAAAGTATGCATTCTGGGGATCGTAGCCTGCTTCAACGAGAGTTTCGAAGCCTGCCTTCATTAAAGCGGTAACACCGCCGCAAAGTACAGCCTGTTCGCCGAAGAGGTCGGTTTCTGTTTCCATCTTGAAGGTTGTTTCAAGAACACCTGCTCTTGCGCCGCCGATACCTGCCGCATAAGCAAGACCGAGGTCAAGCGCTCTGCCTGTTACGTCCTGATGTACTGCAACGAGACAAGGAACACCGCGTCCGATTTCATATTCGGAACGAACTGTATGTCCGGGGCCCTTGGGAGCTACCATAACTACGTCAACATCTGCGGGGGGAACAATCTGACCGAAGTGGATATTGAAGCCGTGAGCGAACATTAACATCTTACCTGCTGTAAGATTAGGCTTAACGCTTTCCTTATAAAGGTCAGCCTGCTTCTCATCGTTGATAAGAATCATGATGATATCAGCCTTAGCGGACGCTTCTGCCGCAGTATATACCTTGAAGCCTGCTGCTTCTGCAGTCTTCCAGGACTTGCTTCCTTCGTAAAGACCGATAACTACGTTTACACCGCTGTCCTTAAGGTTAAGAGCGTGTGCGTGACCCTGGCTTCCGTAACCGATAACTGCTACGGTCTTTCCGTCTAAAAGAGAAAGATTACAGTCTTCCTGATGATAAAGCTTTGCCATTTTTAATTACTTCCTTTCTTGTTTCCATTTACTTTATAAGTTCAATGAAGCGCTGCCGCGCTGGATTGCAATAGTACCCGTTCTTACGATTTCCTTTATACCGTAGGGACGTAAAAGCTCTTCAAAATTCTTTATCTTTGCGTTATAATCCGATAATTCGAGAGTAACCGTATTCACCGAGATATCTGAAATTTTCGCCTCTGTGATTTCGGCTACCGAAATAAGCTCCGCTCTCTGGGCAGGAGTACAGTTAACCTTAACCATCACAAGCTCACGGCTTAAAAGCTCTTTTTCGGTGAAGGAACGTACCTTTATAACGTCAATCAGCTTGTTGAGCTGTTTAAGTATCTGTTCGAGGGTATGCTCGTCGCCGTCGGCAACAATAGTAACTCTCGAAACCGCCTCATCCTCGGTAACTCCTACCGCAAGGCTGTCTATATTATAGGCACGGCGTGCGAATAAGCCTGCAATTCTTGCAAGAACGCCTGCCTGATTTTCTACTAAAATTGAAATTGTGTGTTTCATAATAAGCTCCGTTTATCATGAAGGCTGAAATATATCACTGAATGGTTTTTTCTGTATCCTTTACGAAAACCTGTAACAGATAAGGCTTATCGGAAGCAAGCATATTATCTATAGCCTTGCCTGCGCCTTCAATATCCGTAACATTTTCCGCCGTTATACCGTAAGCCTCAGCAATCTTGTCAAAGCTTGGACTTCCTGTAATATCTACGCCTATAAGTCTGTTTCCGTAATGGATTTCCTGAAGCTCACGAACCATGCCGAGATAATTATTCACCATAACTATAACCTTGACATTTATGCCGTGCTGAACTGCGGTAGCAAGCTCCATCATCTGCATCTGGAAGCTTCCGTCGCCGCAGACTGCAACAACCTGACTTTCGGGAGAGGCAAGCTTCGCACCGATAGCGGCAGGAAGAGAATAGCCCATTGTTCCCATACCGCCCGAGGTTAAAAATCTTCCCTCGGTAAGGAAAATGTTGTTCGCTGTCCAAATCTGATTCTGTCCTACGTCAGCTACTACAACGGATTTTGCGTCCAGTCTTTCGTTAAGCTTCTGAATGAAGGCCTTGGGATTTACATAACCCTTTTCCGAAGCTGGTACTACCTTTTCCCTGTTCTTTACGTCGGTAAGTTCCCCTACCCATTCCTCGTGGCTGAGCTTAGGCGTAACGTCGGAAAGCTGTTTTAAAACCACCTTAAGGTCGCCTACTATAGGCGTTGTGGCAGGAAGATTTTTCCCTATTTCGGCTGGGTCTATATCAATATGAATAACGCTCACATTACTTAGCTGTTTAATGGCAGTAACCGCTCTGTCTCCTACTCTTGCACCGAGAAGAATAAACAGATCACAGTTAGCCACAGCATAATTTGCTTCCTTTACCCCGTGCATACCCAGCATTCCGAAATAAAGCCTGTGGGACATATCAATATTACTGAGGCCCATCATAGTATTTATGACAGGTATATCACAGTGCTCACAGAAATGCTTAAGCTCCTCCATAGCCTTAGCGGCGAATACACCGCCTCCTGCACAGATAAGGGGCTTTTTAGCCTTCTGAACCGCCTCGGAAACACGCTTTATCTGGAGCTTGTTTCCTTCTGTGTTGGGATTGTAGGAGCGTATATAAATTTTTTCAGGATAATTAAAGGTACATTCCATCTTCTGGACATCCATAGGAACGTCAATGAGAACAGGACCCTGACGGCCTGTTTCGGCAAGATAAAACGCCTTCTTCATAACCTCGCATATTTCTTCGGGATTCTTTACAAGAAAGCTGTGCTTTACGAAGGGCTCTGCCGAGCCTGTAATATCCGCTTCCTGGAAAACGTCACGGCCAATCTGGTCGGAGTTCACCTGACCCGTTATTACAACGAGAGGAATGCTGTCCATGTAGGCGGTAGCGATAGCGGTAATAAGATTTGTTGCCCCGGGACCCGAGGTAGCTATACATACGCCCGCTCTTCCGCTTATTCTTGCGTATCCGCTGGCACTGTGTCCGCCGTTCACCTCATGTCTTACGAGAATATGGCGTATATCGGAGGCTAAAAGCTCATCATAAAAGGGACATATAGCCGCACCCGGATATCCGAATACATCCTTTATTTTTTCAAGCTTAAGACATTCTACCATAGCTCTTGCTACTGTCATTCTTTTATCGGACAAGTTCTTCACCCCTTTTAAATACTATTCTTCATTATAACACAGATACATTAAAACGTCAACATCATTATCCCCAATGCCGCTTACAGGCGGCAGTAGACTCATCATTCTCAATATGACTGCTGTCGTTTTCGAATATTATTTTCATATTGCCGCTTTCGTCTGCCTCAATGAGACTTATTGCGGTATTATCGCTCCAGTCTGTTTCTGAAATTCTCTCCACAGGCAGTCCCTTTATAAAGCAGAGTAAGGCTCTTATTGAACAGCCGTGAGAGAAAAAGCCGATTGTCTTTCCTTTATTTTCGGTAATAATTTTGATAAAGGCTTTTGAAAGACGGAGATAAACATTGCTGACGCTTTCGCCCTCAGGAGCCTTGAAATTACCGAAATCATGAAGCCATATATCGTATTCCTCTGGGTATAAAACGGGTAAATCCTTCCATTTCTTTCCTTCGAAGGCTCCCCCGTTTATTTCAGCAATTTCCTTACAGACGATAATCTCGTTATCATCCTCGCCGATACCTGCCCTTGCGGTTTTCACGGCTCTTATATAGGGAGAAGAGTATACAACGTCGAAATGTACATCCTTAAGACGTTCCGAAAGCTTCTGAAGCTGTCGTTCGCCCTTTTCCGTTATGTCGCAGTCTGTACTCCCCTGAAACTCGCCGAGAAGATTTCCCATAGCTTCACAGTGTCTTACAATATAAACTCTGGTTACCAAGGCTTTACAACTCCGCAGATTTCAGAAAGATTATTTATATTGTTCTCGATCATATACTTTTCGAGACCGTCTATTACCTTTAAGGGAGAATAAGGGTCTGTGAATATGGCAGTACCCATCTGTACAGCCTTAGCTCCTGCCATCATCATTTCGATAGCGTCCTCAGCAGTAGAAATGCCGCCCATACCTACTACGTCGATATTTACTGCATTTGCTACCTGCCATACCATTCTTACCGCAACAGGGAAAATAGCAGGACCAGAGAAGCCGCCTACATTATTATGAAGAACGGGACGTCTTGTTCTTATATCTATTCTCATACCGAGGAGAGTATTTATGAGCGAAAGACAGTCTGCACCCTCGGCTTCAACAGCCTTTGCGATTTCAACCACGTTTGTTACGTTAGGAGTAAGCTTAACCATTATCGGCTTCTTTGTAGCGTTTCTTACTGCCTTTGTAACCGCCGCCGCACCCTCACAGGTTGTCCCCCATGTAGCACCGCCCTGCTTTACGTTAGGACAGGATATATTGAGCTCAATCATGTCTACATCGGTAGAATCAAGCTTAGCGGCAGTAGCAATATAGTCGTCGATAGTAGCTCCTGCAATATTGGCGATAATAACATTACCGTTCTTTTTAAGCTCGGGTAAATACTTGTTTATAAATACGTCAACGCCGGGATTCTGAAGGCCTACGGAATTAAGCATACCTGCTGTTGTTTCGGCAATACGGGGAGGAAGATTACCGGGCTTTTCGTTAATTGTGGTACCCTTACAGGATATACCGCCAAGCTTATTGAGCGGATAAAGAGGAGTATAATCCTCGCCGAAGCCATAGGTTCCCGAAGCGGCAATTACGGGGTTAGGAAAGGTTACACCCGCTACCTTTACAGATAAATCCTTCATTACAGTATTACCTCCTCAGCATTGAATACAGGGCCATCCTTACATACACGGAGGAGCTTCTCCTCGCCATTTCTGTTAATCTTACATACACAGCCGACGCAAGCGCCTACGCCGCAACCCATTCTTTCTTCGAGAGAAACCTCGCAGAATACGCCGTATTCCTTTGCGGCGTCGATTATAGCAGCCAGCATAGGCTTCGGGCCGCAGGCAAACACTGCCTCGACGTCGCCCTTGGAAAGCTCGTTTCTGAGGGGCTCGGCTATTGTACCCTTTATTCCTACGCTTCCGTCATCAGTACAAACTATCGTTTCAATACCGTTCTTTCTGAAATCATCAACAAGGATAACCCTGCTGTAATCTCTGAAGCCGAGAAGAGCTGTCGCCTTCTTATGCGACTTCGCCGTTTCAAGCATAGGAGGTACGCCGATACCGCCGCCTACTACGATTACTCTCTTTCCTTCGGCTGTTTCCTTTACGGTAAAGCCGTTTCCTATAGGGGCAATCATATCCACATCATCGCCCACGTTAAGGCAGGAAAGCTTATCGGTACCTGAGCCTCTTATTTCAAATACAATTCGTATTGTACCCTTTTCCTTATCAACCTCACAGATTGAGATAGGGCGTCTTAAGGTATAGCCCTCGACCCTGATGTGAACGAACTGACCGCAGACAGCAAGCTCAGCAACCTCGGGACATAATATCGTAAAAGAAAATACTCCCGAAGAAATAGCCTTCTTTTCGATAAGCTTATATTCAGAACATTTATATGTCATTTCTTATTTTTCCTTTCGTCTTAATCCTGTTTTATCTCAGGCTTTTTAGTTTCCTTTTCTTTTTCAAGCTCGCTTTCGCTTAAAGCCTCTACCCTCATTTTAGTAAACCATAATATGCAGGCTATAAAGCCGATATCGCATACAAGCTGAACGGAAAAGCCCGGGTCTCTCATGAATATTCCCGCCATGTGAAGATAACAGCTCTCCGCAAAGGACAGAAGAAGTATAAATCTTATGCAGGAGATTGACGTATCAATGGTATTGCAATACTTAACGCCGTTGTTTTCATTGATACACAGCTTTTTCGGAAGCTTTTTCTTCCTGAAAATAAGGATTACAGACGCAACGCATACTGCAACGCCCAGAACAATCCACAGAATAAGCGGCTTCCAGTCTATTGCCGAAAGATCGGCTCCTGCATAATTATTCATTTTAAGGCTGTTTATATCCTGATAACAGGCGGCAACTATAAAACAGATATACGCAAGAGCACCGAGAGACGCTATATCAACAATTATCTGAGGTACGGTATACCTCCTTTTAAGGGTCATATCGCCAAGCTTCATAGTTTCACCTTTCCAAAGAATTTCAAGCTATAATTAAAGGTTTAGAGCATATCCGAAAACAAAACTGTCCTACGGATATACTCTAATACTTATTATTCGGGGAGAACTACCTTACCTACGAAGGACATGATCTCATCACGCATTCTTACAGCCTCTCTGTAAGCTGCTCCTGCATAATCCTTTTCGTCACAGCCTTCCTTCTTATAAGCACACATAATTCCTCTTGAGCTGTTTACGATACCGCCGAGGCCGTTCTTATCGAAGGCTGCCGCAATATCCTTAGCGGAAGCGCCCTGTGCGCCGTAGCCGGGGATAAGGAAGAAGGTGTTGGGGAACTTCGCTCTGAGCTCAGCAATCTGTTCGGGATATGTAGCGCCTGCAACAATACCTACGCCGCTGTAGCCGTATTTTCCGGGAAGCTTCTTTCCCCATTCCTCACACATAGCCGCCATTGTCTCATAAACGGGTGTTCCGTCGATAAGTCTGTCCTGAAGCTCGCCTGAAGAGGGGTTGGAGGTCTTTGCTAAAACGAAGATACCCTTGTCGTATTCGTTACAAACATTGATTAAGGGCATGATACCGTCAGAGCCGAGATAGCCGTTTACTGTAAGAGCGTCGCCGAGGAAGGGGCAGTATTCATTGCTTCCTACCTTAACCTTACCGAGGTGAGCCACAGCGTAAGCCTCCATGGTTGTACCGATATCGTTTCTCTTACCGTCGGTAATAACGTACATTCCCTTTTCACGGGCATACTTCTGTGTCTTATAGAGAGTCTTTACGCCGTCGGGACCGTACATTTCATAATAAGCCGCCTGAGGCTTTACTGCAGGAACTATTCCGCAGAGAGCGTCGATAAGTCCCTTGTTGTATTCGAGGATAGCCTTAGCCGCACCCTTTAAGGTTTCGCCGTATTCGGCGAAAGCCTTCTGCTTGATATATTCGGGAATAAAATCAAGCTTGGGGTCGAGTCCTGCTACCGTGGGGTTCTGAGTTCTGGCAATTGCCGCCATAAGTGCGTCCATTGACATTTTTTAGTCCTCCTTAGTCTTTATATACAATTTTACCGTTTACAAAAGTATATTTTACCCTTCCCTTAAGGGTCATGCCCTTAAAGCAGGTGTTCTTTGATTTCGAATGAAGCTTGGCTGGGTCGACAACCCATTCCTCGTTAAGGTCGACTACTGCAATATCCGCAACAGCGTCCTTTTCAACGCTACCGCCCTCAATTCCAAGGATAATTCTGGGAGTTTCGCACATCATTCTTACAATCTGCATAAGCTTAACCTTACCCGTATGATAAAGTCTTGTAAGCGTAGCCGCAAGAGAGGTTTCAAGACCTACAACGCCGTTGGGTGCCTTTTCGAAGTCAGCCTTTTCTTCCGCAGAATGGGGAGCGTGGTCGGTAATAATACAGTCGATAGTTCCGTCAGCCACAGCCTCGGTAATAGCCTTTACGTCTGCGTCGGTTCTGAGCGGCGGATTCATTCTGTAGTCTGCGTCACGCTTTAAAAGCTCGTCCTCAGTAAGAGTGAAATAATGAGGAGCTGTCTCGCTGGTAACCATAACGCCGTGTCTTACCGCATTACGGATAAGAGTTACACATTCCTTTGTTGAAACGTGGGCTATATGAATGGGCATTTCAAGATCCATGGCAAGCTGGATTTCACGGGAGGTTATGATGTTCTCACTGGAACGGCTCATACCCTTTACGCCCAGCTCTCTGGAGACCTTACCTGCATTTATTATGCCGCCGTTTATTATGTCGAGGTCTTCACAGTGGGAGATTACCTTAAGTCCTGCATAATGAGCCTTTATCATAGCTTCTCCCATAACACGGGCGTTCTTAACGGGTCGTCCGTCGTCGGAAACAGCTACCGCTCCTGCCTTCTTAAGAGCCTCGAAGTCACAGAGCTCGGTACCCTCAAGCCCCTTTGTTATGGAGCCTACGGGATAAACCTTGATTTTCGATTCCTTGGCTTTTTTTCTTATATATTTTATCGTTTCAGGATTATCGCATACAGGCGTTGTATTGGGCATACACGCAACTGCGGTAACGCCGCCTGCCGCCGCCGCTTCGGCACCTGTAAGGATGTCCTCCTTATGTGTCTGACCCGGGTCACGGAAATGAACGTGCATATCACAGATACCGGGAATTATTGTAAGACCCTTACAGTCGATAACTTCGTCAGCCTCACAGGCGATATTCTCGCCTACCTCAGCGATAATGTTATCTTCAATAAGAACATCGTAATATCCTTCGGTTCTGTTACTGCTGTTTACCAGATATCCGCCCTTCAATAAAGTTTTCATATCAACCTCGCAAAAAAATAATATCCGTTGTTAAAAATAATCAATTATTTAATCATTCTGTACCATCATTATATTATACTATATTTATTTCTTTTTTTCAAGGCTTTTTTCAGTTTTATTTGCATTTCCTGAAAAATAATAAGGGTGAATCTTTTGAAACCGAAAAACCGGCTCATAATTCACCCGAAATTATTATTTTGAAAGCTCGTAGGCTCTCTTTGTACAAGCCTCACAGGCGGACATTACATCCTCGGTAAGCTTACCCTCGTAAAGCTTTTCAAGCCCTGCTATAGTAGTACCGCCGGGAGAGGAAACCTGCTTTATAAGCTGGTCGACTGTCATTCCCGAGTCGGTAAGCATTTTTGCTGAGCCAACAAGAGTTCCTGCGAAAAGCTTCATAGCGGCGTCGGCGTCAATACCGTTTTCAGCGGCATAATCAACAAAGCCCTTTGCGAAAAGGTATATGAAGGCAGGAGAGCTTCCGTTTATACAGATTATCTCCTTCATTTTATCAATCGGAACTACCTCGGCAATACCGCAGCTTTCGATAACGGACTTTGCAAAAGCAAATTCCTCTTCGCTTGTCTTATCATCGGTGGAAATTGCACTTGCACCCTGACCCAGCATCATAGGAGTATTAGGCATTACAAGAACGACCTTAGCGTCGGTTGTGGTACGGCTACGGATAAACTCCTCGGAAATCCCCGCACAAATCGAAATAAAGACAGTTTCGGAAGAAACGCTGTCCTTAATTGTATCGAGAACGTCGCCTAAAACCTGAGGCTTTACCGCAAGAAGAACATATTTACAGGTTTTTACCAGTTCATTCTCGCTTCCGCAGGATATAGCAGGAACGGAAGAAAGCTTCTCGCCGTCCTTATCATAAGCATAGACCTCGATATCCATTCCGCTTTTCTTTATTCCGTTCATTATAGCAGCGCCCATATTTCCTGCGCCTAAAACACCTAATTTCATATTGTACCTCTTATTTTTCTTCTGCAGTCTTTTTCTTATTGCCCGAAGCGACGCTTCTGTTCTTGAAAATCCTGTTGTAGGCTACCGCTATCGGGAAAAGTATCATAAATAAAAGCACACAGTCAACAGGAACCTGTATTGCATTTTTGAGAAGTCTTGCAGGAAGCTTTACTGCCACAAAGGCGTCCCATGTCCATACCTCTGTAATAAGCATACAGAGAGGAGTGAGGATGATATTGCAGACAATGGCAACAGTAAGCTTTGCACCGATTACTCTGAAAAGCTGCTTCCAGGGAAGAAGCGCAAGTCTGTAGAGTAAGAATCCGTAAGCAAGAGCAATAATTACCGTATAGATAACCAGAAGGTCATGTATCTGGAACATGGATTTAAGCAGGAATACTGCCGCTATGATAAGTGCCGCCGCTATTTTTGCATTTATACTGCTCAGAAGTAGCGTGCTTCTGTCGGCATTCGGCATAAGGCTTTCCTTGCTGAACTTTATAGGCTTAAGGTTATAGAGGAATATACCATAAAGCATTCCGCCCACAGCCTCAACCAGCGTGAACAAGGGGTTGAAGGCTCCGATATTCTGAGCGATAAGAAGCCCGAGTATATCGGTTACCGCTCCCGAAAGAAAGCCCACGGTAGGTCCGAAAAGCATTCCTATAGCCGCAAGAGCAAGAAAAGAAAAGCTTATCTTTAAATCATCGGTTATATAAACCGTTACAGATTTGAGCGCAAGATTAAGTGCAATCATCATAGCTGTAACAGTTATACAGCGTACTGATTTAAGCTCCAGTGCAGACTTCTTGAAATTAGAAAAAAAAGCCATAAAATATCCTCCTTTTGTCCATACATAAAAAGCGGATAAGCTATGGCAACTTATTTACTTATATTATGTACAGCGAGATGCGAATTCTGTACCGCAAGCATAAGCTTTTCGTCGCCGTGTCAACTCTCCGTACACCGCGCACTTAACGCACAGAATTCTACTCTGTAATAGTTTTTTTAGAATGTGATTATATCTGCCATCTTGTAATCGTCGGCAGGGAATTCCTTCTTCATGCCCAGTGCTTCCTGGATGTCAACGTCGATAACCTCGCCGTTCTTTAAGCCGACAACTCTGTTGCCTATGCCCTGTTCGAGAAGCTGTACTGCATAATAACCGAGCTTGGAAGCTTCAACTCTGTCACGAAGAGTAGGACTGCCGCCTCTCTGAACGTGGCCGAGAATTGTTGCACGGCTCTCGATACCTGTCTTATCTTCGATTTCTCTTGCAATAGCTTCGGAATTACCGATACCTTCGGAAACTACGATGATAAAGTGGTTCTTACCCTTGGAACGAGCCTTGCTGATCTTAGCGATAATATCATCAATGCTATAGGGCATTTCTGTTGTAATAACAGCAATAGCACCACATGCAATACCTGTGTTAAGAGCGATATAGCCTGCTCTTCTGCCCATAACCTCTACAACAGAGCAACGGTCGTGGGAGGAAGCGGTATCGCTGAGCTTGTCAATAAGCTCCATAGCTGTATTCATAGCTGTGTCATAGCCGATTGTGTATTCTGTCATGGAAATATCGTTATCGATTGTTCCGGGAACACCTACACAGGGAATACCCTCTGCAGAAAGGTCAGCTGCGCCTCTGAAGGAGCCGTCGCCACCGATTACAACGATACCTTCGATACCGTTTTCGATACATGTCTGCTTAGCCTTAAGAACACCGGCTTTTTCTCTGAATTCGAGACATCTTGCAGTATAGAGGCAGGTACCGCCATGGCTAATAATGCCCGAAACGCTTCTTTCGTCAAGAGTCTTGATATCGCCGTTGATGAGACCGTTATAGCCTCTGTAAATTCCGACAACTTCCATACCCTTGCTGATAGCTGTTCTTACTACTGCTCTTACGGCAGCATTCATACCCGGAGCATCTCCGCCGCTTGTTAAAACACCAATCTTCTTCATTATCAGTATCCTCCATTTATACTATAAGAAATACAGAGCGTATTTCTGAAAATCATACAAATATATTGTACAGGAATACGCCCGAAACGTCAAGCTAAAATTCGGTAAATTTGCCTTATTTTACAATAATATTACTTTTTCCACAAATTTTAGCCAGTTTATCCAGCAATTCTTTTGTAATATTTACGTTTTCGATACCTTTTATCGCAGAAACCTGTCTCGTATCACTGAATGCGATTCTAACACGCTCCTGCCCCTTTTTTCCTTCCAGAACAGAAGCTATACGGCTGAGTTTTTCGGTTTCATTACTTCCAAGCTGAATAAAAAGAGAGGTAAAATCGGGAATTTTTATATTTACTGCATTTTCCACAGAATTAACGATAACCTTCGGCGGTTCATCCCCCGATGAGGAAACTGAAACTGTTCCGTGAATTATAAGAGGGGTATCGTTTTTAGCGATAAGCTGTGAGGAGCGGGCATAAACATCATCGAAAACTATGCCCTCGATTTCGCCTGTGCTGTCCTCTAAGTTAACAAAGCACATCTGTCTGTTTGTTTTTGTAACATGGGTTTTTCTGCCTGTTACTAAAGCGATAAAGCCCGCCTTTAAGCCGTCCTTCACTTTATTTTCGCCTGTAATATCCGATATCTTCAGGTAGCCGTTCAGGCGTATAAGCTTATCGTATGCGTCAAGAGGATGTCCCGTAGCATAAAAGCCGAAGGCTTCCTTTTCAAGCTGCAGAAGATAAGTTTTCGGATACTCTTCCATAGAAGCGATATTTATTTCCTCGCTTCTGTTATCTTCCACGAAATCGAAGAAGCCAAGCTGTCCGTCAAGATTACGGTTTTTATTGTCCGAAACCGTATCATAAATATGCTCGTAGGAGCAGAGAAGCTGACGCCTGTTATGAGGAAGACGGTCGAAGGCTCCTGCCTTAATAAGGGCTTCAAGCGCCCTCTTGTTCATATCCTTTCCGTGAAGCCGCTTTATAAAATCAGTAATATCCCTGAAGGGCCTTTCCTTACGCTCATTTATTATATCGTTTATAAAGCCTCTTCCGATATTCTTTATAGCCAGCAGTCCGAAGCGTATGTTACCGCCCTCTATGGAGAAGCTTAAAAAGCTGTTGTTAACATCGGGCGGAAGAACGGAAACTCCTTTAAGCTTCAGGTCGGAAATATATTCGGTAAGCTTATGGGGCTGGTCGAGAACGCTGGTTAAAAGCGCAACCATATATTCCTTATAGTAATAATGCTTTAAATATGCAGTCTGATAGGCTAAATAGGCATAAGCCGCCGCATGGGACTTATTGAAGGCATAGGTAGCAAAGGAGGACATTTCCTCGAAAATACGGATTGCCGCTTCTTCGGAAACTCCGTTATTTACCGCTCCGCAGTTGGTTTCCGTTCCGTAAATGAAGGCGTTACGCTCCTTCTCCATGATATCCTTCTTTTTCTTCGCCATTGCGCGGCGTACAAGGTCGGCTCTTCCGTAGGAATACCCCGCCACCTTGCGGCATATCTGCATTACCTGCTCCTGATAGACTATACAGCCGTAGGTAACATCGAGAATATCTCTTAAAAGCTCCGTTTCATAGGTGATTTTTGAGGGGTTATGCTTATTTTCGATATAGGTGGGTATAGAAGCCATGGGACCGGGACGATAAAGGGAAATTGTCGCCGTAATATCCTCTAATGAGGTAGGCTTAAGCCGCTGTAAAACAGAAGTCATACCGTCGCTTTCAAACTGGAATATCCCCCCTGTGTCCCCCGAAGAGAGCATGGCGAATACATTCATATCATCATCGGGAATAACATCTGCGGAAAAATCGGGATTACTCCTTTTTACAAGCCTTACGCAGTCATCAATGACAGTAAGATACCTGAGCCCGAGGAAATCCATTTTCAGAAGCCCGAGACGTTCAAGAATACCCATTGTGTATTGGGTAACCATGTAATTTTCGTTTTTCTGCAAGGGGACATAATCTGTAACAGGCTCACGGGTTATAACAACCCCTGCAGCATGCATCGAGGCATGACGAGGCATACCCTCAAGCTTCATAGCGTTCTCTATGAGCTTTGCCACGAGGGGATCGCTGTCTATAAGCTCACGGAGCTCCTTACTTTCGGCTACTGCACCCATAAGGGTAACGTTTATCCCGAAGGGGATCATTTTTGAAACTGCGTCAACCTTTGCATAGGGCAATCCCATAACCCTTCCTACGTCCCTGACCGCCGCCTTTGCAGCCAGCGTACCGAAGGTAATTATCTGAGCCACATGGTCGCTTCCGTATTTATCGGAAACATAATCTATGACCTCCTGACGTCTCTGGTAACAAAAATCAACGTCGAAGTCAGGCATACTTACTCTTTCGGGGTTAAGAAAACGCTCGAAAAGAAGGTTATATCTTATGGGGTCTATGGAGGTTATCCCGAGAGCGTAGGCGCAAATACTGCCCACGCCTGAGCCTCTTCCGGGACCTACGGGTATTCCCTTTGACCGGGCAAAGGCGATAAAATCCGCAACTATCAGGAAATAATCCACATAGCCCATTTTTTCGATTATTTCCGCTTCATATTCCGCGCGCTCAGCATGAGCCTTTGTAAGCCCATTACCGTAACGCTTCTTCAGTCCCTTCATGACTTCGGCTCTGAAATAATGAGCGTTATCCTCTACCCCGTCAATTTTAAAATACGGAAGCTTTGTTACCCCGAATTCAAAGGTAACATTACACATATCCGCAATTTTTACTGTATTCTCTATAGCCTCGGGCGGAAATAACCTTCCCATTTCCTCGGCCGATTTTATATAGAATTCGTTGGTAGGGAAGCTTAAGGAATCGGGGCTGTCGAGAGTTTTTCCCGTAGAAATACAGGTAAGTATCCTCTGCATCTCGCTGTCGCTTTTTTCGATATAATGAGCGTCATTGGTAGCGGCAAGAGGTATTCCTGTTTCAGAGGAAAGCTTATACAAAAGTGGAAGAATACGCTTCTGTTCCTCAATGCCATGATCCTGCACTTCTAAAAAATAGTTTCCTTCGCCGAAGATACTGCGATATTTTAATGCCGTTTCCTTAGCGGCAGTATAATTCCCGTTGAGAAGAAGCCTCGGGATTTCCCCCGCAAGACATGCAGAAAGACAGATAAGCCCCTCGTGATACTTCTGAAGAAGTTCAAGATCGCATCGGGGACGGTTGTAGAAGCCCTCGATTCCTGCAAGAGATACAATTTTTACAAGATTTTTGTAGCCTTCATTATTCTTACACAAAAGAATAAGATGATAGGGAGACAAATCCTCCTTTGTCTGCTTATCGAAACGGGTACGGGGCGCCACATATACCTCACAGCCGATAATAGGCTTTATTCCCTCAGAAACGCATTCGTTCCAGAAATCAACGCAGCCGTACATAACCCCGTGATCGGTAATAGCTACAGCCTTCTGTCCAAGCTCCTTTACACGAGAAACAAGCCTCTTAATACGGCATGCGCCGTCCAAGAGGCTATATTCTGTATGAACATGAAGATGAACAAAGTCCATTTTTCGTTCCTTTCGGTTATTCTTCCTTAATACGAAGCTCGTCGGCTATTTTAGCTATCCTGTTAAGCCTGTGGTTTACTCCGCTTCGGCTTATAGGCTCGCTCAAAAGTCTGCCCAATCCGCTCAGGGACATATCGGGATTTTCAAGGCGTAAAAATGCCAGCTCCCTTAAATCCTCGTCAAGCTTATCATATCCGATTTTTTCGCCGATAAGCTTTATATCGTGAATCTGTCTTGCGGCGGCGGAAGCGGTTTTTTCTATATTCGCCGCCTCACAGTTTACCACGCGGTTTATATTGCTTCTTACTTCCTTGAATATCTTTATATTCATTATCTCCATTGAGCTTTTCATAGCGCCTATGAAGGTAAGATAGTCGGAAATATTCTCGCTGTTCTTACTATACAGGAAGAATCGGTCTCTCCTGTGTGAGATATTTATGCTTACGCCCTGCTCGTTAATGAAGGAGCGAAGGCTCATGCACTTCTCTTCATTTTCCAGAGAAAGCTCAAGGTGATAACCTGCCTTCTGGACAGAAACAGTACCACAGGTAAGGAATATCCCTCTTAAAAATGCGCCTGATACAGCGTCATTACCGTTGACAAGGCTTCGGTTTACGAAAGTCTCACCATAACTGTAGGCTTCAAGTATATCCTTATCTGTAATTCTGATAATATACTGATTTTTTTCGCTTCTTATAACCGATGAGACTTCTACCGAGTCTGACGGAAAAATATTCGTGAAGCAGTCCGCCACACAGCCGCTTTCCGTAGTAAGACAAGGCTCACTGCCCCTTAATCCGAAAACCAGGCCGTACATGAAGGCGGTACAAGTGTTTTTATTTATATCATTACCGCATAATTCAAGCTTTACATCATTAGTTAAAGACATGGCTCACCTATTTTGACGAATCCCTGTGTAAAACCCTTACGTTATAGCCAAGCTCCTTAAGGTGACTATGGAGATATTCCGCAAAGGTCACGCTTCTGTGCTTTCCGCCTGTACAGCCGAAGGCTATTACAAGCTGGCTCTTTCCCTCAGCAAGATACTGAGGTACAAGAAAATCTATAAGGTCGAAGATTTTACTCTTTAAGGTCTGTGAAATCCCGGAGTTAAGGACATAGTCCTGAACCTCCTTTTCCACGCCCGTCTTATGCTTAAGCTCAGGAACATAGAAGGGATTCGGGAGGCATCTTACATCAAACATAAGGTCGGCTTCGTCGGGAACACCATACTTGAAGCCGAAGGAAACGCAGTTTATTATCATGCTTTCCGTTACGTCCTCAAGGAACATATTCAGCATATTTTCCTTGAACTTTGCCGTAGTCATGAGGCTTGTGTCGATATAATAATCGGAATGCTCCCTTATAGGCATAAGCATTTCAAATTCGGCAGAAATAGCCTTATCTATATCGCCGTTGGCAAGGTCGTAAAGAGGATGCTTTCTTCTGGTCTCCTTATATCTGCGTTTTATTACGTCATGGTCGGCGTAAATAAACAGCACCTTTACGTTAACGCCCTGCTCACGCATTTTTTCCACGTTTTCCCATAACTGGAGAAAAAGCTCGCCGCCTCTTATATCTACAACTATCGCAACCTTATTTATAGAGGAGTTTTCGCCGCAAAGCTCTGAAAACTTCGGTATAAGCTGGGGCGGCATATTATCTATACAGAAGTAGCCTATATCCTCTAAAACATCTACCGCACAGGATTTACCCGAGCCCGAGATACCTGTAACAATTATATATTCCATTTTTCGTTCCACCCTTACGGTAATAATAGCTATTACTCAATAATAAGCATTTCACATTCAAGCATAACGCCTGAATCCTCGAAAACCTTCTTTTTTACGCCTTCAACAACGTTCAGGACATCCTCCGCTGTTGCATTATTCTTATTGATAACGAAGCCGCTGTGCTTTTCGCTTACCTCTGCGCCGCCGCAGGAATAGCCCTTAAGCCCGCTGGCTTCGATAAGTCTTGCGGCAAAGTCGCCCACGGGACGCTTGAAGGTACTGCCTGCACTGGGATATTCCAAAGGCTGGGAGCTTTTACGCTTTCCCATAAGCTCGTTCATACGGGCTGTGATTTCTTCCTTTTCGCCATTCTGAAGCCTTATCCCTACGGTAAGGATTATATCTCCCGTTCCCGTAAAACGGCTGTGGCGATAGGAAAGATCAAGCTCTTCCCCTTCAGCCCTTACGATTTCGCCCTTTTCGTTAAGATATGTGCAGTATTCAACAATATCCTTCATTTCGCCGCCATAGGCTCCTGCGTTCATATACAGACCGCCGCCTACTGTACCGGGAATTCCGTAGGCAAACTCCATCCCTGTAAGACCGTTATCCTTTGCGGTAAGGCATATCTTTGAAAGGGTTGCACCTGCTTCACATTCAATAAGAGTGTCATTAACGGTAATACCCGAATAATCTCCCGAAATGAGAATAACTACTCCCCTTAAGCCCTTGTCGCTTATGAGAATATTACTGCATTTTCCGAAAATATAATACTTTATATTATTTTTACGGCAGGAAGCTATAAGCTCCCTGATACATTCTGCGGAATTCGCCTTAACCAGTACGTCGCAGTCTCCGCCGATGTTGAAGGAGGTATATTTCGCAGTATTCTCATTAAAGAGAATTTCCGCTCCGTATTTCTCCGCCGTTTCTTTTATACAGGTATAGTCCAAGGTCTATCCCCTCCGAAATATTTCTTATTCTAAAGTATATAAGTAGGCCGCGCCGATTATACCTGCGTCATTTCCAAGCTTACAGATTCCAAGCTTTGTGGAGGACTTGGGATCGATACAATAGCTTTCCTTAGCGATATATTCTACGAGAGGATTTGTAAGGTTTTCGCCTTCCTTACAGATACCGCCGCCGATAAGAAGCATTTCAGGCTGGAAGATATTTACTACGTTTGTAAGACCACAGCCGAGATAGTTGATATACTTGTTTACAACCTCTGTAGCTGTCTTGTCTCCCGCACGGAAGCCATCAAAGGCGGTCTTTCCGTCAACATTTTCAAGCTTTCCGCCTGCTAATTCCCACATCTTTGTATCGCTGTCAGCTTCCATAGCTTCCTTTGTGAAGTTGATAAGAGCGGTAGCAGAGGAATATGCCTCAAAACAGCCCTTTCTGCCACAGCCGCACTGTCTTCCGTTATATTCGATTACGGTATGACCGAGCTCGCCGCCGCAGAAGTTGAAGCCTGTATAAATCTTTCCGTCGGTGATAATACCGCCGCCAACGCCTGTGCCGAGGGTAATAACAACAACGTTCTTATAGCCCTTGCCTGCGCCGTTTACTACTTCACCGAAGGCAGCCGCATTAGCGTCGTTTTCAACATAAATCTTAGTTCCCAGCTTCTTGCTTAAAATTCCGCCGAGATCAAAATTATCGAATCCTAAGTTACAGGAGTATAAAACTACGCCTGTGTCACGGTTAGCGGTACCGGGAGTTCCTATACCGATACTGTTTACCTCGGAAACGTCTATCTTAGCGTCCTGACAAGCAAGCTTAACGCCCTCTACAATGCTGTCAGCGATTTCCTCAGAGGGTCTGGGGAGATTTGTCTTGATGTTGGAGCGTCCGATGATGTTGTAGTTTTCGTCTACAACGCCTACCTTGATGTTTGTTCCGCCTAAATCGATACCTATGTTGTACATGTTAAATCTTTCCTTTCAGATTTCTTGAATTATAATAGCTTCTGAAGCGTTCTTCACTTGTATTCACAATAAGCCTTTCGGGGAAGCCTGTTCTTTCCAGCAGTTCAACTGCCTGTCCGAAATCGCCTATCTTTGTATAGAAGTGTGCGTCGGAATTCACGATTATTCCTGTGCCGTGTTTTTCACAGGCTTCAAGTATCGGCTCATAAAGCCTGTCTGAGCCGTTGTTTCTTCCGAGCCTGCCCACATTGAGCTCTATAAGCTTACCGTATTCCGCACAGGCTCTTGTTACCTCGTCTATATCATAGGGATAACGCTTGTCCTCGGAATGACAAATCACATCCACACGGGGATTATTCAGTGCTCCCATATAAGCCTTAGTGTGAGAGGCCTTATCCGTAGGCATATACACCTGAGGATGGAAGGAAACGTTCACCCATTCGAGAGAATCGTAAACATAACTGGGGTAAATATCAATTTTACCGTTTTCATCTGTTATATTCGCTTCAATCCCCCTGATTATTCTTACTCCGTGAATAAAATCGGGCAGTATCCTTAAGTTTTCGAAATGCCATGTATCGGGAGAATCCTGCATTTCAATACCGTGGTCGGTCATACCCAGATATTTTATGCCATGCTCCGACGCCCAGAGGGCATTTTCGGTTATGGTGCTGTATGCATGGGTAGAAGCGAGGGTATGGGTGTGCATATCAGCGATAAAGCTGTATTTTTTATCAGACATCATACTTTGTAACCGTATCTGCGCCTTCCATACTTAAGCCGAGATTGTCGAGAAGATCCTGTGCCGCATTATAGCCCATCTTCTTCTGACGATTATTCATAGCCGCTACCTCGAGGATTACCGCAAGGTTACGACCGGGCTTTACGGGAATTGTAAGATAAGGAACCTTAACGCCAAGAATGGACATATAGTGGTTATCCATACCCATTCTGTCGTATACCTTTTCGGGGTTCCAGGGCTCAAGCTCAACCACCATATCAATCTTTTCTGTTACCTTGACTGCACCCATACCGAAAAGCTGACGTACGTTGATGATACCGATACCTCTGAGTTCAAGGAAGTGACGGATATTGTCGGGAGAGCTTCCTACTAAGGTAATATTTGAAGTTCTTCTGATTTCTACTGCGTCGTCGGCTACAAGTCTGTGTCCACGCTTTACAAGCTCTATAGCGGTCTCACTCTTACCTACGCCGCTGTCGCCGAGGATAAGAACACCTTCACCGTAGATTTCGATAAGAACGCCGTGTCTCGTAATACGGGGAGCAAGATTAAGATTAAGGAAGGCTATAAGCTTAGCCATGAATGCGGAAGTGCTGTCGTGGCTTCTTAAAAGGGCAACACCGTATTTCTTCGCAAATTCATCCATTTCGGGGAAGATATCAAGGTCACGGGTTACTACTACTGCGGGGGGCTTCTGGGAGAAAAGAGTTTCGAAGGAGCTTCTTCTTTCCTCCTCGGAGCGGTTTTCCATAAAGGCGTACTCAGACTTACCTAAAATCTGAATACGGGTATTATCGAAATATTCGTAAAAACCACCGAGCTGTAAGCCGGGACGGTTTACATCATAGCTGTAGATATTGATTTCCTTGGGGCTTACTTCGCTGTAAACCACCTCAAGCTCATACTCGTTGATAATCCTGTCTAAGGAAACGGAAAATTCCTGTGGCATAAATATAATTCCTTTCTTTTGGGTATTTGATGTGCTGAGCACAATACTCTATTTTATTATACAATATACAGGAAGATTTTTCAATCGTTTTTGAAAATATTTTTGTTGTAGGAATATTTTATTTTTCGATAAATATTTTCGTCCGATTTTTTACACCGGAGCAAAAAAGCCTCCGGTAAATATAAAAACCTGAATGATAAAATAAATCATTCAGGAAACGTACATATTTTTCAATTAAATTGAAAAAGCTCATCTTTCGATGAGCTTTTTTGTGGTGCCGCTGATCGGACTTGAACCGATACGGTATTGCTACCAAGGGATTTTAAGTCCCTCGTGTCTGCCGATTCCACCACAGCGGCATAACCAACGATATAAATTATACATCATTTTTCCTGTTTTGTCAATAGTTTTTCCGAATTTTTTTACAAAACTCCGAAAAATGATATCCGTCGGACAGCCGTAGTAACTGCCGACGGAAGATTTTTCTCAAAAATTACTGATATAAAGGCTCGCAGGTAAGATTTACGCCAAGTCTTCTGAATACTCTTTCGTCAACCGCAGAAAGAAGTACGGAGGAATGGACCTCACAGCCCCTGAGCTTAGAAAGCTGCTCCATGCACTGCTCTGCGTTAGCGTCGCTGGCTGCACAGATAGAAAGAGCAATAAGTGTTTCATCGGTATGAAGACGGGGATTGCGGTTACCTAAATGGTCGGTCTTGAGATGCTGGATAGGCTCAAGAATTTCAGGAGAAATAAGCCTTATGCTGTCGTCAAGTCCTGCCAGAGTTTTAAGCGCATTAAGAAGAAGCGCAGAGGATGCACCTAAAAGATCCGAGGTCTTTCCTGTAACGATAGTTCCGTCAGGAAGCTCCATAGCCGCCGCAGGAGCGCCTGTAATAGCCGCCTTCTGAAGTGCGGGAGCGATTACGGTGCGGTCATGTGGATTTACCTTCGCCTGCTTCATAAGAAGCTCAAGCTTTACGATTATATCATCGCCGATGAGACCTCTTCTCTGGTCGCAGAGTCCTGTGTAATAGCGTCTTATGATTTCCTGTCTTGAAGCAGTCTTTACAATCTCATCATCTATGATGCAGTTTCCTGCCATATTAACGCCCATATCCGTAGGAGACTTATAGGGACATTCACCGAGAATTTTCTCCATCATAGCGGTTACTACAGGGAAAATCTCGATATCTCTGTTGTAATTTACAGTAGTTTCGCCGTAAGCCTCAAGGTGGAAGGGGTCAATCATATTGACGTCGTTAAGGTCGGCTGTTGCCGCCTCATAAGCGAGGTTAACGGGATGCTTAAGAGGAATATTCCATATCGGGAAGGTCTCGAATTTCGCATAGCCTGCCTGTATGCCTCTCTTGTGCTCATGATAGAGCTGAGAAAGACAGGTAGCCATCTTTCCACTTCCGGGACCCGGAGCCGTAACTATAACAAGCTCACGGCTGGTCTCTATATAATCGTTCTTTCCGTAGCCCTCGTCGCTTACTATCTTTGAAATATCGGAAGGGTAACCCTCGATAGAATAATGACGGTATACCTTTACTCCGAGGGATTCGAGACGCTTCTGAAATGCCTCTGCAGTAGGCTGTCCGCGGAACTGAGTCATTACAACGCTTCCTACATAGAGTCCCATTGAACGGAAGCAGTCGATAAGTCTTATTACATCAAGGTCGTAGGTAATACCCAGGTCGCCTCTCAGCTTATTTTTTTCAATATCCGAGGAGTTGATGGCAAAAACCACCTCTACCCTTTCCTTAAGCTTTAAAAGCATTCTCAGCTTACTGTCAGGCTGAAATCCCGGAAGGACTCTTGAAGCGTGAAAATCGTCAAAAAGCTTTCCGCCGAATTCAAGATAAAGCTTTCCGCCGAACTTTGAAATACGCTCCATAATATGCTCGGACTGCATCCGTATATATTTATCGTTGTCAAAACCGATTGCGTTCATTTATTAAACTTCCTTTCGACTTAATATTTAACCTGATTTTATATTATACAACAATTCGGAAAAAATTTCAAGTGGTCATTTCCAAAAACCGTTTATGAAAAAATAATAAACCGCTATCCGAAAACGGATAACGGTTTAATTGCGGATTATGCTTCTGTTTCTGCAGTAGCTTCGCCTGCAAGCTCTGCTGCCCAGTCGTCAAAGCCCTTCTGAACAAGGTCGTAGGTTTCGTAGCAAACCTCGGGTAGCTTACTCTTACCTCCGAAAATACCTTCGCATTCACCGAAGCCTGTTTCAAAAGCGTCTCTGAGAGTTTCGAGAGCTTCGGGATCGTCTCCTGCAAGGCTCTTTGCGAAATCAAGAATACGGTTAGCAGTTTTTTCTGCGCCCCAGTAATCCTCTTCAACATCTTCAGGTGCGGCATAGCTCTTTAAGATTTCATCAAGCTCGCTTAAAATAGAGCTCTTCTTACTTTCGTTCACCTGACCTGTAAGCATCTGCTGTACCATATCGCGCATAAGCTCGTTCTTGGTACGAAGATTACCCTTGATTTCAACGCTTAATCCCTTTGTAGCTTCCGTGCCTTCGGTTTCTTCTGCGTTCTTTGAGTAATTTTCCTTCTTATCTGCCTCACTGCCCTCTCTTGAAGAGCCTGTCTTATTTTCGGTAAGCGCAGCCTTAGTGTAAGCAGGTGTAAAGGTTGAACCGGACTTTATGAACTTGTCCGTATGCTCCGAAGCGAGAGTGGTTTCCTTAGTTTCGGAAATTCTTTCTGCCGCCTTCGGTGCAGTAGCATTAGTTAAAGTGGAAAATTCCGCAATTCTTCCAATGCTTGCCATAATTGTCAACTCCTTTCGACTATATTTCATGTATTATATCGTCAGACATAGCTATAAACTTTAGCAGTTACGGAAAATTATTCCGATTTTTTCGCTTTCTGGCGATAAGCCCAGAATTTATTCACAACAAAATTTATCGGAACAGTAACGAACATGTTAATAACAGGGGCAACTATTTCGGAAATTTCCTCCGCTGTCATGCTTTCGGGGAGAAAGTTTAAAAAGCCCGACGCCCAGCCTATTATATCGCCTACAAAGCCGAAATACTGTCCCACATTAAGCAGATCTATCCATAATATAAGAAGAACTGTATTTATTCCGAAGCCAAGAGCGTAGGAAGCGTAGGTTTTCAGCAGTACCTTCCACCATACTCTTTTTTCCTTCGTCTTGTCTTCCTTGAATACAAATCTGCTGCCCCAGAAATAGGCGTTAAGAACGCTTATTATAAAGCCAAGGGCGTTGGCAATTACATAATGAACCCCCAACGCCACAAATATTACATATACAAGATAGTTTACCAGCGTATTTGACACGCCGACAAGACCGAACTTTATAAACTGAATTACCGAACTCTTATTCATATCTCAGACCTTGGACAAAATTTCGCCTGCTATCCTGTTAAGCGGAAGCTGCTTCATTACAGCACCCTTTCTATACGCAACACCGGGCATACCGTATACAACGCAGGTTTCTTCATCCTGACCGATAGTATAAGCCCCTGCCATCTTCATTTTAAGAAGGCCCTCCGCTCCGTCAGCACCCATACCTGTAAGAATTGCTCCGATAGCGTCCTTGCCTGCAGTCCTTGCCACGCTTTCGAAAAGCACATCTACCGAAGGACAATGGCCCGAAACCTTATTGCCGCGCTGGCTCTTTACATAATAGCCTCTTGAATCCTTTTCAAGAGTCAGGTGGAACTCACCTGCCGCTAAAATAACCTGACCTCTCGTAAGTCGGTCGCCGTCCTCGGCTTCCTTAACTCTCATAGGACAACATGCGTCCAGACGTTCCGCATACATCTTTGTGAAGTTTGCAGGCATGTGCTGTACTATCACAACAGGAGGTGTATTTGCAGGAAAATTCTTCACTACCTCAAGAAGTGCGTCTGTACCGCCTGTGCTCGCTCCGAGAGCAATAACCGTACCTGCACGGCAGCTTGAAATCGTACTTATAGAGGAAGAATTTCTGTATAATTCAGTTCTTTCTGTAACAGTACGCACCTTTGCGCTTCTCGAAACTCTTATATTGTTAACGAGCTTTTTTACGAAGGCCTTAGCGTCATCAGGCGTCTTTATAAGCGGCTTCTTTACAAAGTCAACCGCACCCGCACTAAGGGCTTCAAAGGCGAAAACAGGGGTTGATGTAACAACGATAACAGGAACCTTATGAACGGGAAGAAAGGACTTAAGAAAATCTATACCGTTCATTCCCGGCATTTCCACGTCAAGAGTTACCACGTCGGGTTTAATTTCTAATATTTTTCTCCTTGCCTCGTTGGAATCCGTAGCAACGCCTACTACTTCTACATCACTGTAGGCGCCTAATTCTTTCATCATAAAGCTTCTGAAAAGAATAGAATCATCAACGATAAGCACTCTTATTCTATCTGACATTTTTTCCTCACATTATCAATCTTTACGATATATTGCCGGTTTGACATAGGTAAACCGTGAGCTGTCACGCTGAATACTTTCCGCATGACCGATAAACAGATATCCACCCGGTGCGAGAACATCAAAAAATCTCTCTATAAGCTTATTTTTAGTCTCCATGTCGAAATAAATCATTACGTTACGACAGAAAATAAGGTCAAAAGGCTGTTTTCTGAAAGGAATTTCATCCATGAGATTAAACACCTTGTATACAACCCTTTTCTTAAGCTCGTCATTTACACGGTAACAATTATTATTCATAGGGACAAAGTATTTCTTCTTTACGCTGTCTGAAAGATTCTTCATACTGTCTGCATGATAAACACCCTGCTGAGCCTTGGCGAGAACCTTTCTGGAAATATCGGTTGCAAGAATCTTGGTATCCCAGCTTCCTGCATTAGCACCGAAATATTCCATCATTTCAATCTCGTTGGTATAGGGCTCTTCACCGCTTGAACAGCCCGCGCTCCAGCAGTAGATTACCTTCTTATCCTGACGCTTCTTCTCAATTTCAGGGAGAAAAACCTCTCTCATAAACTGATAATGCTCAGGTTCACGCAGAAAATATGTATGATTTGTAGTAAGCTTATTAAGAAGATTTACTATCTCTGTTCCCGACGAGTCGGCAAAGACCATATCAAGAAAATCACTGTAGGTACTGAAGCCTCTGGCGTTAAGCTCGTTTCCGAGTCTGCCTTCGATAAGAACCTTCTTCTGTGTAAGATTTATTCCGTAATTCTCCTTGATATAACCAACAAGTCTCTGAAATTCTTTTTCATTTATAGAAACTGCCATAATTTTAATCCATCATTCCGTACTGGTCACCGTCGTAAATAAGCTTGTTAACATCAAGTACGAGCTTGATTCCGTCGGGAAGCTCAAGGAGATACTTGATGAACTTATTGCTGTTTACGTCCTTACGCTCGGGAGACTGGGCAATATTCTTTTCATATACGGGTAATACATCGAGAACCTCGTCTACGATAATACCAACCTGTGTATCGTCCATAGTAACAATAATTGTACATGTACGTTCATTGTAAGGAATTTCTTCCTTGCCGAAGCGTGCTCTTAAATTAACAACAGGAACGACCTTACTTCTTACGTTTATAATACCCTTTATATAGTAAGGTACGCTGGGAACTGCCGTAATATGAGGAACACCGATAATTTCAACTACATAAGGAATCTCAATACCATAAACCTGGTTGCCGATAAGGAAGGTCATAAGCTTTGTTACTTCGTTTTCCTTATCATTCTTGGTATTAAGAGCCTTTTTCTTCATTTCTTCCTGTTTGGCCAGTAAATCCTTTACATCCATCTTAAGCCTCCGTTAACGTGCGTTGATAAGATTATTTACATCAATGATGAGAGATATACTTCCGTCGCCCATAATGGTACATCCGGAAAGACCTTCGCCCTTGATATCATACTGTGAGAGATACTTGGGGAACGGCTTTACAACAACCTGCTGTTCGCCGATAAGTCTGTCGGAGAAGAGGCAGACGCTTCTGTTATCAGCCTCGATAAGTAAAAGTATACCGTCTTCAAGATTGGTAATATCTGTCTTTAATGAGAATTTCTCGTGGAGACGTAAAATAGGATAGCATACGCCTCTTATCATAATCATTTCACCCTGCTGTGTATCGCGGATGATCTGATCCTTGGTAACCATGAAGCTTTCCTTGATATTGGAAATCGGAACTGTGAAGATTGCGCCGCCTACTTCGATGTCCATACCGTCGATAATAGCGAGGGTAAGCGGAATCTTGATGATAAAGGTTGTACCTTCGCCCTTCTTGCTTTCTACGGCAAGGCTACCGCCGACCTTTTCAAGATTCTTCTTAACAACGTCCATACCTACGCCACGTCCGCTGTACTCGGTAACAACCTCGTTAGTGGAGAAGCCGGGTAAAAGGATCATGTTCTGGATTTCACGTTCTGTATATTCGCTTGCGGGCTTCATAAGCATTCCGTTACGTTCAGCCTTTGCAAGAATCTTCGCTGTATCAATACCCTTACCGTCGTCGGAAACTGTGATAATAACCTCACCGGAAGCGTTCATAGCAGAAAGCTTTACAGTTGCGGCCGCAGGCTTTCCTGCCGCAATTCTCTCTTCGGCAGTATCCTCGATACCATGGTCCATACAGTTTCTTACAAGATGCATAAGCGGGTCGTTGAGGTTGTCTACGATAGACTTGTCAACTTCTGTGGTATCTCCCTCGATAACAAGTTCTGCATCCTTACCGAGCTTAACCTTCATATCACGGACAATTCTGTTCATCTTCTGGAATGTACCTGTTAAGGGAACCATTCTGATGGACATTACTGTATCCTGAAGCTCGTCGGTAAGCTTACGGAGCTCACGAGCCGCCTTGGAGAAGCTTTCGAGACGAAGACCGTTAAGCTCGGGGTTTGAAATAACCATAGATTCGGTTGTAATAATTTCACCGACTATATCGTGAAGCTGGTCAAGCTTAAGAAGATTTACGCTGATAAGACTCTGCTTACCACCGCCGCCTGCAGCCTGCTTTGTTTCCTGTCTGGGCTTTTCTTCCGCCTTCTGTGCTACGGGAGCGGCAGTCTGTGCCACAGGAGCAGAAACAGCCTCGGCTTCAGCCTTGGGAGCCTCTGTAACCTCATCGGAAGCCTTTTCCTCTTCAACGTTCTTCACTTCATCCTCGATAACCTCGTAGGACTGAACATTAAGAGAGCCTTCGATAAGCTGTAAAATAGAAGCGTTATCCTGAGCCTTGAAGGTAACAAGGAAGCCGTTATCTATAATTACATTTGCAGAATCCTGATTGGATTCGATATCCTCGGGAACAAACTTTATTATTTCAGCCTCTTCCTTGATGCTGTTGAGAAGCATGAATGCACGGATGTTCTCCATCTTACAGCCATCATCAAAGAATACGCGTACTGTCATACTGCCTTCAACGGAAGATCCCGAAGGGGCGGCAGGTGCAGAAGAGGAAGCAGCTGCAGAAGCTGCAGGAGCAGCAGAAGCAACCTCGCCCTTTAATATCTTTGCGCCGTTTTCAAGCTGGGATATCATAGCAGAAAAATCGGTAGCTTCGTATTCATCGCTGTTCTGTAAAGCGTCAATTTCCGCCTTGAAAAGGTCAGACATCTGGAATACCAGATCATAGACAAAGCCTACGTCAGTCATCTTCTCAGGGTTTTCTCTGATGATGAAGAACATATCCTCGCCCTTATGAGCAAGCTGCTGGAGATTTTCGAAGCCCATCATAGCAGAGGAGCCCTTAACCGTATGCATTATACGGAAAATCTCATTGATGTCATCCTCAGTAAACTCATTAGCCTTCTCTGTTCTTAAAAGAATTTCGTCAAGCTGTTCGAGCAGACCGGTTGTCTCAAATATGTAGACATCAACCATTGCTTCCATTCCGGGTTCAACTTTAGCCATAACAAATCCAAACCTTTCCGCTCACTAATATATTATTGATTGCCGCCTGTGAGCCTGCGGCAGAGGAATATACATAAAATATTGAATGAAAATATTGCAAAAGACAAAAATTTATGTTAATATTGAATTAACCGATAAGAAATACGTTGAAAGAGAGGAAATTCTATGCCTCATATATCGAACATAGGCGACTCGTCAATAAGCAAGAATTTCAGCAATTCATCGCTTAACAACAGAGGCTCCGACCAGGGCGGCGAACAGTTTACCGTCTCGGGAACCCCGAAGCAGCAGCAGCTTCAGTCGGTATCCGATAAAAATACAAGTAACAATCCTCAGACTACCATGGGTCAGAGAGACCTGATTCCCCTTGCGATAACAAGCACCAAGAATCAGACTCTTGCCGTTGAAACCGTAAAGGATATAATCAACACCGACCTTCTTAATACAGCCCGTCTTAACGGATATACTGAGCTCGTGGGAGAGCTTGAAAGTCTCAGCAGCTCCCTTTACATTCCTGCAGAAGCACTCGTAAAGGAAATGATGGAGCAGGAAAAGCAGAACACCATGTTCTCGGGCAACAAGTTCTATGACCTTCTCCGTGAAATCGCAAAGGACGCCAACGAAGATCTCAAGGAAGCTATAGGAAACATGCTCAAGGCGATAAACTTTTCAAGCAACAAGCGTGAAATCACAACCGCCGTTTCAGCCAACCTGAGATTCCTTGCGGAATACTTCTCACCGAACAAGAACTTGTCCGAACGGCTGACCGATCTCGCCCAGAGATGGAGCGGAAACGAAGCAGAAACCAATTTCGCAGGTCTCAGAGGCAGTACCGCAGATCTTTTACAGAGTCTTTCGGAAAGTCTCTTAAACGACAGCCATACTCAGACGCTTCTTCCTATCGTTACCCATAATCTTTCAAAATACAACACAAACAGCTCAATGCTGAGGGAATATTTCGGACAGCTTTTATCTCAGATTCCTTCTTATGAAATAAGAAATGAACTGGCCAATGCCTTCGAAAATATACTTGCGAAGCTGACCAAATACAACTCCCTATCTAATTATACTATAAGTGAACAAAAAAATCAAGTAGAAATTTCTAATTTTAGTAATGAACACCAAACTGACCCTATAATTTCGGCGTATTTAACAGAAAATTTAGGTAATGATGACTATCTTACGTCACAAAACCTCGTAAATCCCGATTTTTCCGACTATATTATTAAGCTTCAGGATGGAAATATGGGCTCTACCGAGGTAATAAAAAGCCTCCTCACCTCCCTTATCGGGGATGAATCGGTAAAGAATACCCTGCTCTCCCAGCTTAATTCAATCAACACTCCCGAACAGATGGTGGATTTTCTTAACAATCTCCTGGATAATATGCCTGACGGAGAGCTTAAGGAGCAGGTTTACGACGTTCTTGAACAGGCTGTCGCCGACATGGAGGAAAACAATCCCTTCAGGAAGGCTCCTCCCGTAAAGTCAAGCTCAATACAGGCTCTGACCGATTTCGTTGAGCGTAATATCAATCATCCTGCATTAAAGTCAATCGACAGCTTCAACGCTTCCAATCTTCTCCAGAGCATGATAAACGCTCCGGGCGTAATGACTCCCCTCGCACATTATATTCTCCCTATTCAGGTGGAGGATACAAGAGCCTTCGGAGAGCTCTGGGTGGATAATAACGATGAATCCGAGACAGGCGGCCGCGGAATGGGAAAGAATCACCATCTCTTCCTTACCTTTGACGTGGATACATACGGACGCTTTGAAGTTGACGTTTATGCAAGAGACAACAACGTGAACGTAAGTCTTCTCTACCCCGTAAGCTTCACCAAGAACGTAGAATCAATCGTTACAAAAATCAACAGAATCGCCGCCGCAACCCAGTATACAATCACAGATTTCAACACAGGCGTCCTGAAGGAGCCTCATAATCTTACTCAGGTATTCCCGAAACTGAACGAAAGGAGAGCGGGTCTTAATGTCCAGGCGTAAAAATTACGGTCAGAAGGCCGCAGTAGCACTCAAATACAACCCCAGCCTTAACTACGCTCCTGTAGTAGTAGCTTCAGGTCTCGGCGAGCTTGCTCAGCGAATCGTAAACATAGCCGACTCCAACGGCGTTCCGATTTACCGTGACGACAGTACCGCCGCCCTGCTGGTTATGCTTAATTCGGGAGAACAGATTCCTCCCGAGCTTTATCAGATTGTAGCGGCTATCTATGCCGAGGTAGTATACAGTGCAAACGAAACAAAGAAGCTGTCCCTCAGAAGACCGAAAAGCTGAATAAATGCGAAACCGCCCTGCACCAAAGGTACAGGGCGGTTTCTTTATGGAAGGATAACTCAGTATTCTCTTAATCATGAAGTAGGAGAATTTCTCTTTCTGATTATATTATATACTATTGTTTCTCAAAATACAATTACAAAACGGTTAAAAATTATTACAAAACGGTAACAATTCAACCTAAAAAGTTACAATTTGTAACTTTTTAGAAAAATTCTGACGTTTATGCAATATTTGACTGAAAAAACTGTGAATCGGTTTGACAGTAAAACAAAGCTATGGTATAATTCTTATATGAAAGGAGAGATGAAAAATGCAGGAAAATACACAGCTCACTACTCCCGAAAGCTTCGACAATATACTTAATTCAAACCGTACTGCCGAAATACTCGAGACAGCAAAGCCATTCATGGAGCTTATAATGCACAATGAATGTGCCCTCAGAGAAATAGAAACAAAGCTCAACATTCTTAACGACGAATTTTCTACATTATATAATTACAATCCCATCGAGACTATTAAAACGAGAGTTAAAGACCCTATCAGCATTGTTGAAAAGATGCACAGGAAGAACGTTCTTCCTACAGTAGAAAATATCGAAAAGACCCTTAATGATATTGCGGGAATAAGAGTAATCTGTTCCTTCCCCGAGGATATTTACGCTATTGCGGAAATGCTTACAAAACAGGACGACGTTACCGTTATCGCAAAAAAGGACTATATAATAAATCCTAAGCCCAACGGCTACAGAAGCCTCCACTATATCCTCGGAATACCGATTTTTCTTTCTACAGGTAAGAAAAACATGAAGGTCGAAGTGCAGTTCCGTACAATAGCCATGGACTTCTGGGCAAGTCTCGACCATAAGATGAAATACAAGCACAATATCAAGGATGCCGAGGAGATTGCGGCTGAGCTTAAAATGTGCTCCGACGCTATAAATGCCATTGACTACCGAATGCAGGTAATAAGAAACCGTATCGAACGAAACGGAAATGTATAAAGCTAATCCGCAGGATATCACTCCTGCGGATTTTTCATTACATAAAGAAAGACTGCCGCGGAAATCCACAGCAGTCTTTTATAATTACTTGTTGAGTCTTGCTTCGAGAGCGTCAAGCTGAGCTTCGAGAGCTGCAGGGAGTCTACCGCCCTTATCAGCGATTTCTTCCTTGTAATATCTTCTCATTTCAGCAACTTCCTTAGTCCAGAGATCCTTATCAACAGCAAGGAGCTTATCCATGATTTCGGGAGTTACTTCGTCCTCGATACCCTGAACATTGATATCGCCCTTCTTAGGAAGGTAACCGATAGGAGTTTCTTCAGCTTCGATTGTTCCTTCACATCTCTTGATGATCCAGTCGAGAACTCTCATGTTATCGCCGAAGCCGGGCCAGATGAAGTTTCCGTCTTCATCCTGCTTGAACCAGTTAACATTGAAGATCTTAGGAGCCTTATCGCCGAGCTTCTTACCCATTTCGATCCAGTGTGCCCAGTAGTCGCCTACATTGTAGCCGATGAAGGGCTTCATAGCCATAGGATCGTGACGGAGAACGCCTACTGCACCTGTAGCGGCAGCTGTTGTTTCGGAAGAAACAGCAGAACCAACATAAGTGCCGTGGTTCCAGTCAAAGGACTGATATACGAGAGGAGTTGTGGACGCACGACGACCGCCGAAGATAATAGCGGAAATCGGAACACCCTGAGGATTGTTGAATTCGGGAGAGATGCAGGGGCAGTTTACAGCGGGAGCTGTGAAACGGCTGTTGGGATGAGCAAGGTTGTTGCCTTCTGCAGTATATTCTACACCGTTAACCTTAGCGCCCTTCCATTCTGTTGCATTAACAGGAGGATTCTTGTCGAGCTTTTCCCACCAAACTGTCATATCGTCGTTGTTGATAGCAACATTTGTGAAGATAGTATCCTTCTTTGTACATTCGAGAGCGTTGGGGTTGGACTTTTCGTTTGTACCGGGAGCTACGCCGAAGAAGCCGTTTTCAGGGTTGATAGCGTAAAGTCTTCCGTCAGCACCCTGCTTCATCCAAGCGATATCATCACCTACTGTGAATACCTCATAGCCCTGCTCCTTGTAAACTGCGGGAGGAATGAGCATTGCGAGGTTTGTCTTACCACAAGCGGAGGGGAATGCTGCTGTGATGTACTTAACATCGCCATCAGGCTTCTTAACACCGAGGATGAGCATGTGCTCAGCCATCCAGCCTTCCTTCCAGCCCTGGTAGGAAGCGATACGCAGTGCGAAGCACT
>JAZSBN010000015.1:0-48974 GCA_045602405.1 Ruminiclostridium sp. | reverse complement strand
CAGAGTTATATAAACAATATTGAAAACGGAAAATCACTTCCTTCGATGCAAATGTTTATATACATCTGTGAATTTTTAGAGATAGCTCCAAAGGATTTTTTTGACGAAAATATTGTCGAGCCGATTACATTTGCCGAATCGCTTGATGCGTTTAAATCTTTGAACAGAAATCAACTTAATCTTTTAATTGCAATCAGCAAAGAGATGAAATAATATTATTATGATTATTAAATGTGAATACTCCCTGCAGAGTTAAATCTGTAGGGAGTATTTTTTATAATATGTTATGATGTGTTTTTATAATAATTCATTCCTTGTTATAGTTATCCTCCCCATAATCCCTCATACTCCTCTCAACCGCCTCCGTCACCTGATTGAGCATATACTGCTTGTACGCCGCAGAGAGAACCCGCTTTCTCTGCTCATCGCCTAAATCTACATAATCCTCCCAAATGTTTTCCGAGCCGCCGAATTTATCAAAGTACGCAAACAATGCTCCGAGAATGCTGCTTGCAGTTTCGCCGTCGGAATAAAATTCGTAATCCTCGCAAAGCTCCTTGAACAGATGATTGATAATTGAGAGCTTTTCGTAGTTCTTGTTCTTCGCAAGCTGTGACAGATACTCCGCCGCAATATCAGATAAGCCTGTGAACTCGCAGACGGTTTTCAGCTTTCCTTTCTGTGCGGTGGTGTTCGTTCTGCCGAGCAGATAGTCCGCATTGACGTTCAGTGCGTCGGCTATCCTCGTAAGGATTTCAATATCGGGCAGACGTTTCTCGTTTTCGTAATAACCCAGCGTGCTTTTCGCTATACCGACTACCTCTGCAAAACTCTCAATGGTGTAGCCGTTCTCCTTTCGTAATTCCTTTAATCTTTTTCCGAACACCTCGATGCAGGTGTTTTTTGTTTCTGTCATAATAACTTTCCTCCTTGTATCGCTCTCAAAAAGACTATATTTGTGGAATTTCAAAATATTCACCACAAACGACTTGACGAGCAGGTTTTATAATGATATAATCTGAACAACACCCACAATCGTCGCCTTTTATATATCTTATCACGAATATGGTGTATTGTCAAGCTGGGATTTTTCTTTTCAGCTTTGCAATTATTTTTTCAGAAAGGAGGAAACGCTATGATTTCATTTTCAAGGTTCTGGTTCACTCTCAAGCTGTGCGATATGTCAACCTACTCGCTTATCAAGGATTACCATATAAGCGGCAGCACAATAAATCGCTTACGCCACAACAAGCCTATCAGCACCGCTACGATTGACAGGCTCTGCGAAATTCTTCGCTGTGATGTGGACGAGATTATGGAGTACACATACAATATTAAATGAGCATTCTGCTCGTTTAAGCGGCGGTTGTGAGGGATTTCAGGGGAGTAAAAACGCCCCTGACGCATACGGTTTTGTTAATCGGAGATTGACAAAACAGGTAATGCGTTATACCTATTCTGCGAAGGCTTGAAATTACAGCAGAAAATACACAAAAGAAGGAGGTAAAAAGGATGAACAAGGAGATAAAAGCAATGTCAGTTTCCTTTCGTTCGGACGATGGTTGTATCGAGCATAACAACCGAGATTTCTTTTCGGATAATGTCGATAAAATGCGCACACCGAATAACATAACCTACATAAAGCGTGATTTGCGTGAGCTGTACCACGAGCTTTTCGATACGGCTCTTGCAGAATACAACGCAAAGCAAAAACGAACAGACCGACAGATTCCCGATTATTACGAACACATCAGAAAAGGTAAAAAGGAGAAAATGTTTCAGGAGATAATAGTTATGTTCGGGAACTCCGACACCTGCGGCGTTGGCTCTGAAAACTGGGATACTGCCGTAAAGCTGCTGGACGAATATATGCGAGATTTTGAAAAACGCAATCCTAATCTGAAAGTGTTCAATACGGTTATGCATCTTGATGAGGCTACGCCTCATCTGCACATAGATTTCGTTCCTGTGTGCTACGGACAGAAACAAGGACTTTCTACTCGTGTGTCAATGAAGCGTGCAATTCAGCAGATGGGATTTACAGCAAAGGGCAAAAAAGAAACGGAAGCTATTTTATGGGGTAGCTCGGAACGTGCAAGACTTACCGAAATTCTTAACGGCAGAGGAATTTCACGACAAGTAGTAGGTGCATATCACGGCCACAAATCTGTTGAGGAATACAAGCGGTATGCTCAAATTCTCGGTAATACGCAGGCTCACATAAATGCTCTGAAAAAGAAAAATCCCGTTGACCTTTCAAGTACCGAAGTAGGAGAAATATTAAATCAGAACGATGTATTGCGTGAAAAGATAACGGGACAGAAAGCGGAGCTTGCAAAACTGAAAGCAATGACATCTGCAAAGTTTGTGCCTATCGAAGTATTCAGCGACGAAAAGCGGCAGTACATAATTGAGAAATTAACACAGGCTGACTGTCCGTTCGTAGAAGAACGAAACACGATTTATGTCCCTGAATATTATGAGCAGTCGGTTAAGAAAATTGCCGCCGCTTACAAAGAAACCGACACGCCGAACATACGGGAACGGCTGAAATTTTTCATAGACCGCATTTTGTTTTCGGCACAAAACTTTGAACATTTCATCAAGCTGCTGGAGGCGAACAAATATGAAGTGCGGCGAGGGAAATATATAGCGGTAAAGCCGCCTTATGCAAAAAGATTTATGCGGCTGAAATCTCTCGGAGAAGATTATTCGGAGTATTTCCTTAAAAAGAGGATTAGAGAAAGAAACGATATTCCGAACGAATTTGCCGAATGTGAAAACCGAGCTAATGAATTACAAAAGCCGTTCTACTATGCAATAAATACAAGCATTACGCTGATACGGAAATTCAATATCACTCCTACAAAGCATAATCCAAATGAGCCGTATAGCTTTCTTAACGACCACAGTATTGAAAATATGGTGAGCTGTCTTACCACGCTGTCGGAATTCGGGATTGATACTCGTGAGCAGCTTTACAATATATCATCGGATTTGCAGAAACAGCTTGACAGTAACAACAGCGATGAATTGAAATTACAGCTTTCAAAGATAGAGAGTGTAATACGTACCTATGAAGATATTGTTGAGGGCAACTACATCGACAACCTCATTCGTGCGGAGCGTGAAAGAAAAACGGCTGCATAGAAAAATTCCGAGCAGCCGAAATATATACAGACGAGCAATAGAAAGAACAAGAGATAGTTACTGATTGACGGTTAGAGGTGACGGCGGTCTGCGGCACTTCTTCAGATTGAAAATTTGTTTACAGACTTATTCTGAAAACGGCATATTTCTGTATCTTGACAATTATGCTTTAAAGTGATAAAATGTAATTGCAGAAATATGCCAATGGTTTGACCGACAAGGAGGTAAACTAATGGCATCAATTGAAAAAAGAGGCAACTCTTACAGAATTAAAGTATCCTGCGGCTACAAGGCAGACGGAACACAGGTCTTTCAGAGAATGACGTGGACGCCTGACGAAAAGATGACTGCAAAGCAAATCGAAAAGGAGGTACAACGACAGGCAATTCTCTTTGAGGAGGAATGCAAGCGTGGACAGATAGTGTCTGCGGTAAAATTTGAGCCTTTTGCGGAAGAATGGTTTGAAGAATATGCAAAGCTCAATCTCAAAAGTACAACCTATACAAGGCAAAGACAACTTACCAAACGAGTTTATGCTGCCATAGGGCATATCAGGCTGGACAAGATAACTACTCGTGTTATCCAGAAATTCATAAACTCTCTCGCACAGGACGGAACGAACGAGATTACAAAGCAGCCGCTTTCCCACAAGACAATGGTGCATTATCTTTCATTCATTTCAACTGTGATTGATTATGCAATCAAGATGGATATGCTGACAGATAACCCCTGCCGCAGAGTGACGATTCCGAAAGGCAGCAAGAAAGAGCGTAAAATCCTTTCTATTAAGGAGACGGAGGAATTTCTGAAGCTGCTGGAGAAAGCTCCATTAAAATGGCGTACATTCTTCACGCTGGATATTTACAGCGGTATGCGCAGAGGTGAAATGCTTGGTCTTGAATGGAAAGACATTGACTTTGAAACGGGAATAATACACATTCAGCGTACATCCAACTACACAAAGGCAAAAGGCATTTATACCGACACGACAAAAACCGAAACATCGGTACGATTCATCAAGCTGCCGCCTGAAGTGCTTGAAATTCTTGAACAGTTCAGAGCTGAACAGGAAAAAGAAAAGGACAGGCTTGGCAGCAAGTGGATAGAGAACGACCGCTTGTTTACGAAATGGAACGGTATGCCTATGAATCCGCAAACGCCCTACGGCTGGCTGAAAGAGTTTTGTGAGGAGCACGATTTCCCGTTTTATGGAATTCATCAATTCCGACATCTCCACGCAAGTTTATTGATAGGAGCAGGAATTGACCCGACAACCGTTTCGGGCATTCTCGGGCACTCGCAGGTAAGCACAAGTCTGAATATCTACGGACATATGTTCAGAGAGAATCAGATTAAGGCTTGCAACGCTGTTGCAGAGGCTCTCGATTTCAGCAAAAGAGGGGCGTGAGAGAAAACAAGACCCAAATAAGACCCATAGGCTGTTTTTGCACAAAAGAAAAAACTCCCAAACGGCTTTACAAAGCCATTTGAGAGTAGTGTTGATGGTGACCCGTACGGGAATCGAACCCATGATTCCGCCGTGAAAGGGCGATGTCTTAACCTCTTGACCAACGGGCCATAATGGTAGCGGCAGTCGGATTTGAACCAACGACACCCTGGGTATGAACCAAGTGCTCTAGCCAACTGAGCTATACCGCCATGTGGCTGTAAGCGTTACCGCCTAACAACAGATATGATTATATCACAAACATTTCTGCTTGTCAATACTTTTTTCGAATTTTTTCAAAATATTTTTTGTTTTTTTGCAAAAGGTAGTTTCGACCCCGAAAAAGTCCTTGTATGTCCGTATAAGCAGCGATATTTATCATTGTTTGTCCATTAAGCTGGTGATATGTTTTAATATGGCTGAATCCGTAACAAAATATACATTCCAAGGAGACAAAAATGGAAGTCAAACATATTAACCTGACTGCAGGAGCAGTCTTAACAGCGGAGTTCTCAAAAAAGAGCTCCGCTTTTCTTATAAAAAATTTTACAGGTGGGAGCATCAAAGTCTGTCTCGGCGAAAAAATGACGGAGAATTATATAATAATTCCTCCTGATTGCTTTGAGATTATCGAGAACAAATATGTTTCCGCCGCAACCGAAGCATTCACCGGAAAGGTGACCGTCGAAGCGTCAGCTGATGGCACTGTGGAGGTGAGAGCGGTATGAGAAATTACGCTATCGCAGGCGCCTTCAGTTCAGGAAAAGGCGGTACTGTAACAGTAGATAACGAGCTCTCCCCTACCTCTGTAAACCCGGTCCAGAATAAAGTTATAACAGGTAAAATAACCGACCTCGAAGGTAAAATAAAAGAGAATGGCGATAATGGAAAATCCGCTTACGAAATTGCAGTTACCGAAGGCTTCGAAGGAACTGAAAAGGAATGGCTTGAAAGTCTTAAAGGAGAAGTGGGTCCCGAAGGTCCGCAGGGGCCTAAGGGCGATACAGGACCTCAGGGAGAATACGCCGCTATTGATGTTGAGCTCTCCGCCGATTCAAATAATCCTGTAGCGAATAAAGCTATAGCCGCAAAAATAGCAGAGCTTGAAGAAAAAATAGGCAGCGGCTCAAGCGGAAACGATTATGATATGGTTATAGGAACCTATGTGGGCGATGGAACGTCCGCAAAATCTTTCAGTACACAGGCGGCGGCGGAAAATGCAACGGCGGCAGACTTCACAAAAGGTGTAATTAATATAGGAGTTACAGCCGATATATTAGTGATTTTTCATTATAACGCATTTACAGATCCAGTAAATTGTACTTCTGATTCTGCAAGAGATTTGCCATTTGTAATGATAAAGAATGAACCGCTTATTTATGTATACGGTAGCTATGACCAGAATACTCAAGTAGTAACCAAATATTACTATCCTATAAAAATAGTTGAAAACGGTTTTACAGCTTATTCAACAGGAAATTACAGCTTTAACAACAAATCAGGACGTAAATACCTGTATATCGCATTCGTGAAAAAGAGTGACGGAGAAATAGAAGAAGAAATAGAATCTCAGGGTTAATATTTCAAAAAAGGAGGATACCGCATGATTATAAATAAATCGACAAAAGGCGTAATTGAGCGAAGCGACAAGCCATTTGAAAACTGGACGGGAGATAACGAGAAGTATTACCTTGTTGACAGCCGTTCAGAGTTAGCGGAAAAGATACGTTCAAACGCTCCCTATTTTGAGCCTATCACCGATGAAACGGGTCAGCTTGTCGATATAACCCCGACGGAACGGCCTGAGGAACCCGAACCCGAGCCTTCCGTGGCGGAACAACTGGCAGAGGCACAGGAACAGATAGCAATGCTTACCGACTGCATTATGGAAATGAGCGAGATTATCTATGCCTGATTTATTCCGTCGTGCAGTATGCTATATTCTTTTCGGAAAGGAGGGTGAAACAATGATGGCTATGTTATGGGCTCAGCAGATCATGCTTGGCAAGAAGACCTATGCACAGGTCCCCAGACTTCTTAAGGAAGCCGTTAAGGAAATCCTTATCGATAGCGGTATGGAAGAACTTATCACAGAGTAAGGAGATATTTAAATGGAAAATTACGAAAAGGAGGTTTTCGAGCGGCTTACAGCCGCCGAAGCCTCTGTAAAATCGCTCCATAAGAGAGTTGACCGCCACGAACAGCTTATTGAAAGTATAAGACAGCTCGTGGATGAAATAAAAAATCTCAATGAAAAGGTCAACGAAATGGGCGACAAGATATCCGACATTGAAAGCAAGCCTAAGAAACGCTGGGACACCCTTATAACCGCCGCAATTTCGGCGGCGGCCAGCGGTGTTATCGGCTATCTCGTAGCAATTATCGTGGGTGGCTGAAATGTTTAAAATTTCATTTGAGAAAAATCCCCGAAAGCCTCGGAAAAAGAAGGGTAAACGGGAGTTTTCAAAAATATGGCTTACCGTCTGCGTGACGGTAAGCGTTATCTTTACGGCAGGAAGCTATGTCCTGTCGGTTTTCGATAAGCAGCCCCTTGAAGCTTTATCAACTGCAATAATAGAAACGCTCTGGGGCACAAGCGGCGTTTCCTTCATAGGCTACGCACTGCAGAACAGCGCAAGAGCCTTTACTTCCGCAAAATTCGGAATACCCGAAAAAAGAAAGGAGGAAGAACAATGATAATCGAGGGAATTGACGTTACCTTTCTTATGATGGTTATCGGAGGGCTCACCCTCTGCACAAACGTTGTAACTGAGGTAGTCAAGCAGACTACAAAGAATTTTCCTGCACAGCTTACCGCTTTTATCGTGGCAATGGTGCTGACCTTATCCGCATTTTTCGCCTATGTGGGAATTATGGGCGTGGCGGTTGAATGGTATATGATAGTCGGCGCCGTTGTGGCAGGCTTTTTCGTAAGCTACGCCGCCCAATTCGGCTTCGACAAGCTTAAGGAAATAATCGACAAATTCAAGGGGGAAAGTGCAGATGTACACGAATGAGGGACTTGTAAAGCACGCCGAAAAGGCACTTAAGGACAATACCCGATATATGTGGGGCGGAATTTACCGTCCCATTACGGAAAACTACATACAGCAGTTATACAAAATCTACGGAAAAAAGCAGTATTCCGAAGCCCGACTTCAGGAGCTCCGAAAGCATATCGGTAAAGGCTACTATGGTGTAGACTGCGTGGGACTTGTAAAGTCCTACTACTGGAGCGGAAGCCCTGACGGTGGACGTGGCTCCAAGGACTACGGAAAGCCCGGATATCCCGATGTGAATGCAGGCGGAATGTTCAGGGCGGCAACGGAAAAGGGTACAATCGACACACTCCCCGAAATCCCCGGACTTATTCTCTACAGTACCACTCATCCCCATGTAGGCGTTTACGTCGGCAATGGTGACGTAATCGAAAGCACTCTCAGCATAAGGGGCGACGGTGTTTCAAAAACAAAGGTAAAAAACTGGTCGGGCTGGACCCATTGGTTCAAGTGTCCCTATATCGAGTATACCGACACAAAAACACAGCCTGAAAAGGAAAAATCACCCGAAATAAAGTCGGGTGACAAGGTGGTTATTAAAAATACTGCCATTTATTATTCGGGTACGAATATCAAGATTCCCTACTACTGCAAGGGTAAGCCTTATACTGTTGAAAAGGTAAGCGGTAAGAGGGTGCTCCTGAAGGAGATATTCAGTTGGGTTAACTCTTCCGATATTGAGAAAAAATAAGTTATTTTAACGTCATATCTGTCCGCTTGCTTATTCTGAACTGCTTTGGAGTAACTCCCCTGCTCCTCTTGAAGCTTTTTATCATGTGACTGCAGTCGGAAAAGCCTGTTTCCTGGCTTATATAGTTAAGGTCAAAATCTGTAAAAAGCAGAAATTCCTCTGCCTTGAAAAGCCTCATCATTTCGATATATTCCTTACAGCTTTTTCCGTAAACAGAGAGAAATTTCTTAGCGAAATAGGAATAGCTCATGCCGCATTTTTCCGCTATCTCGGTAACCTTTATTCCGTCGCCGATATGCTTGTCGATATACTCGGTAATGCTGAAAATATCGTAGCTGTCGTCCTGAGCGAAAACCTCGTTATCAATGGAAAAGCCCTCCTCCTGCCATAATCTCAGGAGCTTTATAAGAAGCTGATATATCGCCGACCTTATAACAAGATCGAAGCCGTATTTGTGTTCTCTCACCTCATTTATGCAGGTTTCAAAAAGAGACGACGCAGATATTTTCTCCGTTATATCCTTCCCGAAAAAAATATTCATGGACTTCTTTTCGGCACTCCTGAAAATACTTCTCAGCTTAGGAGCATAATCAGAGGTTATACTGAGGCGGTTTATATCGAATTTCAGAACAGCATATCTCAAAGGCTTGCCGTCTGCGGAAAAAATAGAATGTACGGTTTTGGGATGAAATAGAATCATGTCACCGCTTCGGAGAAAATATTTCTCCTCGCCTGAATGCATTTCCGAAAAACCCTCAAGCATGTATATTATTTCCATATAATTATGCCAATGAGGCTTTACGGGAAAGCTCTCGCTTTTCGTATCAAAATAAAAGCATTCAAAGGGACGGTTAAGAAAGTCCCCCTCTTCAAAAAGATAATGCATCGCAGTCACCTTATCCTGAATAGATTTTTACAATTATTGTATAGCTATATTATATCACATAAGAATTAAAAATGCTATACTTTCAAGAAAATTACAGAATATTTTTCAGCTCAGTATTCTTTAAGGAGCAGGCTTATGGATAAAACATACTTTGACAGAACAAAACCGAAGCTTAACGCTTCGCCCTATAAAATTTTCGTGAATCAGGCAGGATATCATGAAGCTTCCGCAAAAACAGCAGTAATGACCTTTCCAACGGACAGCTTCGAAATAAGAGACGGGGCAGGGAATATAAAATACTGCGGAAAAACAGCATATCACGGCTTTGATGAATTATCGGGAGACGAGATTTATACAGCAGATTTTTCCGATTTTCAGGAAGCGGGAAGCTACAGGATTTTTTCCGGTGGCGAAGGCTCAGCTCCGTTCGCTATAGACGAAGACTGCCTGAAAAAAGTATTTGACGATACTACCAAAGCATTTTACTACCTGCGCTGCGGATGTTCTCTTGACAGAGAACATGCAGGGGAATACGCTCACGGAAAATGCCACGATGAAACAGCCCTTCTCTGGAATGACAGAAATGTAAAGCTGAATGTCTCGGGCGGCTGGCATGACGCAGGAGATTACGGAAGATACGTTACCGCAGGCGCCTGTGCTCTGGCTCATCTTCTCTACGCCTACAGGCTTTATCCCACCGCTTTTGATAAGCAGAATCTCAATATTCCCGAAAGCGGCGGAACTCTCCCCGACATACTTTCTGAATGTAAATATGAGCTTATGTGGCTTATGAAGATGCAGGACAGCGAAGGCGGAGCCTATCATAAGGCAACAACAAAATGCCACGCTCCCTTTGTAATGCCCGAGGAGGACAGAGAGGAAATGTTCGTATTTCCCGTTTCCTCCTTTGCTACCGCCGATTTGTGTGCAGTAACCGCTCTCGCTTCCTATATATACGAGCCTTTTGACAAGAGCTTTTCTTCGGAGCTTTATAATACTGCATTAAAAGCATGGAGCTGGCTTGAAGCCCACCCCGAATTTATCGGCTTTCAGAATCCTGATGGCTGTAATACGGGCGGCTACGGAGAAGGCGGCGATAAGGACAACCGCTTCTGGGCGGCGGCGGAAATGTATAATCTTACGGGAGATAAGAAATACCACGAAAAGCTCAGGGAGCTTCTTTCCGAGGACTTTCCCCTTACCGCTCTCGGCTACGGTTCAATAGGCGGTCTCGGTACTCTTTCATATCTGCTGACGGATAAAGAAAAGGACGAAACACTTACCGAAAGCTTCAGAAACGAATTCCGTAATCATACCTATTATCTTAAGGAGCTTTCCGAAAGAAGCGGCTACGGTGCGGCTATGTCGGAACAGCTTTACGGCTGGGGCAGTAATATGAGCCTTATGAAAAACGCAATGCTTTTTCTTATCACGGACTATCTTTTCGACAGCAAGGAATTCACTCCCTATGCGGAAAAACAGCTTGACGTACTTCTCGGGACAAATCCTCTCGGAATAAGCTACGTCACGGGAAACGGCGAATACCGCTGTAACTATCCTCACCTTCGTCCTGCCCACGCCGACGGAATTGAGGAATGTATTCCCGGAATGGTCAGCGGCGGCCCTAACCGCTTCCCCTGTGACCCTGACGCAAAAATTCTCGTTCCTGAGGGAACTCCGCCTATGAAATGCTTTGCGGATGACGTAGGCTGTTATTCCCTGAACGAAATAACGATATACTGGAACTCACCCACAGTTTTCGTTCTTGCTTTTTTCAATAAATAATATAACCGTGCAGGACTTCTCGCCGAGAAAAATCCTGCACGGTCTTTTTTTATTGCAATATTAAACTTACTAATATTCCGCTCATGATAAAGCCCGTGATATCTCCGCAAAGAGCGGCAGGAAGTGCATAACGGGTCTTTTTCACCTTTGTGGCGGCGAAATAGACGGAAATCGTGTAGAAGGTAGTCTCACTGCTTCCGAGGATTACCGAAGCCACTCTCCCTGCGAAGCTGTCGGCTCCGTTTTCGGAAAGAATCTGTTCAAAGATAGCGATAGAGCCGCTTCCCGAGAAGGGTCTTAAGAGTAAAAGCGGAGAGCATTCAGGTGGAAAGCCTACTGCATTAAGAAGCGGAGAGAGAAGCTCCGAAAGAAGCTCCATTCCGCCCGAAGCACGGAACACCGCTATTGTAACCACAAGGCAGAAAAGCGACGGAAAAATATCGTACACGGTTTTAAGGCCTTCCTTTACGCCCTCGGTAAAATCCGTGAACACATCGCTCTTTTTTATACAGCCGTAAAGAAGCACCGCCGCAAAAATAAGCGGAATAATAAAATCGGTAAAGCTCATAGCCGCTTACCCCAAAGCTTTTTAAAGAAGGAAGCCCCTAAAAGTGCGGCAGTAAGCGAAAGTGCCGACACTATCCATACACAGGGCAATATCTCCATAGGATTTTTCGAGCCGTTGCGGAGGCGTATTGCCGCTACGGTAGCGGGAATTATCTGAAGGCTTGCTGTGTTCATAACGGTAAGCAAAATCATGTTGTGAGACGCTTTTTCAGGCTCAGGACTTTTCTCCTCAGCCTCGATTTCCTTCATGGCGGATATTCCAAAGGGGGTTGAAGCGTTACCGAGCCCGAGAAGATTGGCGGTTAAGTTAAGAGAGATGAACTGCATAGCCTTACCGCCCTTTTTAAGCCCCTTGAAAAGCCTTGAAAGCAGGGGAGAAAAAAGCTTTGCGAGCTTTTCGGTAAGCCCTGCCCCTTGGGCTACATTCATAATTCCGCTCCAGAGACAGATTATTCCGATCAAAGAAAAAGCAAGCTCCACCGCTCCCGAGCATTCCTCAAGAAAGGCTGTGGAAACCTCGGAAATATTACCCGATATAAGCGCAAAAACAACCGCAAGAATTATCATGGCGGTCATTATGTATTTCATCATATTATCCCCTCCCACATCTGTTTTTTAATAACTATTCGTTAAAAAGGAAATTTATTCTGAATACTATACTGTGAATCTGATTTTTACGCTTTTCTGTTAAAAATTCTTATTAAATCCCTTGACAAACCCAAAAATATATGTTAGTATTAGAGCATGGAATGAAAACGTTTACAGAAACGACGTTTTAACATGAATAAAAAACACGAAAGGATACCAAACACCATGAAATTTTCTGACGGTTTCTGGCTTAACAAGCCCGGCTACGGCGTAAATTACGCTACACAGTCCTACGAAATTACCACAACCGAAAACTCCATTACAGTTTTCGCTACTAACCAGTGGATCCAGAACAGAGGTATGACCCTCGGCGGTCCCGCTCTCGAAATCACATTTACATCTACTCTCGAAAATTCCATTAAGGTTACCGTTGACCATTATAAAGGTCAGGTAAGAAAGGGTCCCTTCTTCGAGCTTTATGAGGACAGCAGCTTCAAGCCCGTTATCAACAAGCTTGAAAACGGCGGCTATGAGCTTATTTCAGGTAAGACAAAGGCTGTTATCGGCGCTCAGGGCGGTGCATGGAGCGTAGAATACTACTACGGCGACAAGCTCCTTACAAAGCAGGGCTGGCGTACAACAAGCTACATAGAAGAAGAAGCATGGCGTACAAACAACCGTATGCTTTCCAAGCAGGGCGAAAACTTCTATGCAGACAGCGAAACCGCTGATAATGCATTCATGCGTGAAATGCTCAATATTTCCGTAGGCGAGAATATCTACGGCTTCGGCGAAAAGTTCTCTACCTTCGTTAAGAACGGTCAGACTGTTGAAGTATGGAACAACGACGGCGGTACCTGCTCTGAGCAGACCTACAAGTCTATCCCCTTCTATGTTTCTTCGAGAAACTACGGCTGTTTCGTAAACCACCCCGAAAAGGTAACCTTCGAGGTTGCAAGCGAAAGCGTTTCCAAGGTAGCCTTCACAGTTCAGGGTCAGCATCTTGAATATTTCATCTTCGGCGGCGAAACTGTTGCTGACGTAATAAAGACATATACAACTCTTACAGGTAAGCCTGCTCTCCCCCCTGCATACACCTTCGGCTTATGGCTTACTACCTCCTTCACAACAAACTATGACGAAGAAACATGTTCCTCCTTTATTGATGAAATGGAAAGAAGAGATATTCCTCTTGAGGTATTCCATTTCGACTGCTTCTGGATGAAGGAATTCAACTGGTGTGACTTCACATGGGATAAGAGAATGTTCCCCGATCCCAAGGCTATGCTCACCCGTCTCAAGAAGAAGAACATCGAAATCTGCGTATGGATCAACCCCTATATCGCACAGCGCTCCAGCCTCTTCGAAGAAGGCATGGAAAAGGGCTACTTCATCAAGAAGAAGGACGGCTCCGTATTCCAGGCTGATATGTGGCAGCCCGGTATGGCTCTCGTAGACTTCACTAACCCCGAAGCCTGCGAATGGTACGCTTCAAAGCTCCGCGCTCTCTGTGAAATGGGCGTAGACGCATTCAAGACTGACTTCGGCGAAAGAATTCCTACCGACGTTACATATTTTGACGGCTCCGACCCCTATAAGATGCATAACTACTACACCTTCCTCTACAACAAGGTTGTATTTAACGTGCTTAAGGAATACTACGGCGAAAACAAGGCTTGTCTCTTCGCTCGTTCCGCTACCGTAGGCGGCCAGCAGTTCCCTGTTCACTGGGGCGGCGACTGCTTCTCCAACTACGAAAGTATGTGGGAAACAATTCGTGGCGGCTTATCCCTCTGTCTCTCCGGCTTCGGCTATTTCAGCCACGATATCTCAGGCTTCGAGGCTACAGGCTCTCCCGACCTTTATAAGAGATGGTCTGCCTTCGGCTTAATGTCCTCTCATTCGAGACTCCACGGCAACAGCTCCTACAGAGTGCCCTGGAACTTCGACGAGGAAAGCTGTGACGTTGTACGCCACTTCACAAAGCTTAAGGGGAAGCTTATGCCTTACTTATTTGCTAATGCAGTAAAGGCTCACGAGGACGGTATTCCTATGATGAGAGCTATGGTTATGGAATATTCCTCCGACCCTGCTACCCTCTCCCTCGACAGACAGTATATGCTTGGTGACAATCTTCTTGTTGCTCCCGTATTCAACGAGGAAGGCGTAGTTCAGTTCTACCTCCCCAACACAGGTACATGGACAGACATTCAGACAGGCGAAGCTCTCGAAGGCGGAAAGTGGTACGAAAAGAAGTACGACTACTTCGGAATGCCTCTCTACGCTAAGCCTAACTCCATTATCGCCTACGGTAATTTCACAAGAAACTTCGCTTATGACTACGTTACCGACGCTAAGCTTGTTATCTACGGCTTAGAGGACGGTAAGACAGCAGAATGCAAGATCTACGACAAGGAAGCTAACCTCGCTCTTACTGTTACTGCAGTAAGAAACGGCGACACAATCAAGGTTTCCGCTGATAAGGCTGCTAAGTTTACTGTTGAAAGCGCACAAGGCTTAAAAATTGAAATGTAATTCAGAATAACATTTACTGCCGATAGGTTTTTTCTCTTATCGGCAGTATTTTTATACCACAGCCTGCAGAAAAAACAAAGCTTATAAGACAGTGAAAAAGGCGTATGAATGATTTTTTGAAAGTTTGAGCTTAAAATCCTTCAAATTTTATACAAAATTACTGCAAAAAAACATTATAAAACTATTGAAAAACAGAAAGAATAGTGTTATAATAAATCATAATTTTTAATAATTGTGGAGGACAAAATAATGGACAACAACAAAAGACCCGAATCCATGGCTCGTATAACCACAAAAGAGCTTGCTGACGCTTTTATCAACGAGCAGATTGCCGAAGTAAAGGCACAGGTCGGAGACAAGAAGGTTCTTCTCGCACTTTCCGGCGGTGTTGACTCCTCGGTAGTAGCAGCACTTCTTATCAAGGCTATCGGAAAGCAGCTTGTTTGTGTTCACGTTAACCACGGCTTAATGAGAAAGGGCGAAAGCGAACAGGTAATCGAAGTTTTCAAAAACCAGCTTGACGCCAATCTTATCTATATTGACGCCACCGACCGCTTCCTTGACCTTCTCAAGGACGTAGCGGCTCCCGAAACAAAGCGTAAGATTATCGGCGGCGAATTTATCAAGGTATTCGACGAAGAAGCTAGAAAGCTTGAAGGAATCTCCTTCCTTGCACAGGGTACAATCTACCCTGACATTCTTGAAAGCGACGGCGTAAAGGCTCATCACAACGTAGGCGGCTTACCCGAGGATATGCAGTTTGAGCTTGTAGAGCCCATAAAGCTTCTTTTCAAGGATGAAGTAAGAGTAGTAGGTAAGGCTCTCGGACTTCCTGCCGAAATGGTTGACCGCCAGCCCTTCCCCGGCCCCGGCCTCGGCGTTCGCTGTCTCGGTGCAATCACCCGTGACCGTCTCCATGCACTCCGTGAGGCTGACGCAATTCTCCGTGAGGAATTCGACAAGGCAGGCCTCAACAAGACTGTATGGCAGTATTTTATTGCAGTACCCGACCTCAAGAGCGTAGGCGTTAAGAACGATAAGCGTTACGAAGGCTGGCCCGCTATTATCCGTGCAGTAAACACTACCGACGCTATGAGCGCTACAATCGAAGAAATTCCCTACGAGCTGTTACACAAGATTACTGCCCGTATCACAGCCGAGGTAGAAGGCATTAACAGAGTGCTTTATGACCTTACTCCCAAGCCTGTTGGTACTATTGAGTGGGAATAATCCCATCCCATATACAACAAAAGTGAGCTGTTTCGCACAGCTCACTTTTTTATTTCCAAGGACGCTCCCCCTTTGTCCAGCCCTTCTCCTTCCAGTACCGTACATCCGCAGGATTAAATCCGTTTTTCTGCATCATTGACATTATCCCGAAAAAGGCTCTCGTCTTTATACCGGGCTTTACTTTCCCGACCTTTCTTGAAAGCTTTCTTGCAAGAGAGGTCGTATTTTTATCAATTTTCGCTTTTATTTTCGGCTTTACCGCTTCCCATCTCGTTTCCATGACGGCAACTCCGAGCTTATAGGTTTTCGCTGCTCCCCAGAAAAAGGTGCTGTCTGCCATGTCCTTTATGGTGCTTCCCGTTCCTGCGCCTGCGGCAGTTGAAATACATACCGCCTGCTTTCTGAACATCTTCCCCTCGGGACGATGCACCATAAACCTGTAGCCGTAATGGTCTAAAAATGCCTTCATGGATCCTGTGGCGTGCATAACATAAACAGGGCTTGTAAGGATAATGATATCCGCCTCGTCCATAGCCTCGGTAATAGGCTTCAGCTTTTCGTAATCGGGACATTTCGTTTCACTCGTAGTAAAACAAGCCGTACATCCCTTACAGAAGCAGTCAAAATCCTTCGGCAGAAAAAATTCTGTAACCTCTCCGCCAAGCTTATCATAAAGCTCCTTTGCAATATTATATGTAGAGCCCTTATGGCTCTGACCGTGAATAACCGTGATTTTCATTTATTTCTTCTCCATTGTGAATTATAAGCTGTACAACGAATATGGAGCGTTATTTGTACTGCCGTTATAGTCAGTAAATTTTAAACCCTTCTTATTTTCTACAGCACTTTTAATAATCTTTTTAGTAAGGTCAGGCACATCTTCTCTTGATAGGGCTTCTTCAACCTCTAACCAGATTACTTCATCATTTTCATCGTTATCGGAAGTTGCATTTCCTGAAATATACTCAGCCCTGAATGCGATATACCAATCATGCATATTAAATCTTATTGCAATAATGTCACAAGGCTTAACTATAATATCAGCCTCCTCCTTATATTCACGAATCAATGCGTCCTGCGGCGTTTCTCCGTATTCAACATAGCCTCCGGGAACAATTAACATTCCCTTTCCATTACCGTATGTATGACGGGCAAGCAAAACCTTTCCGTCATGTATCACAACTCCCGTTACACTCTGCCCCCAGTTGGTATTTTCATTCCCCATAATGCCGTACTCCTTAAAGTGATTTTATTTTTTTCATTATACCACACGCCGCCTCTGAATTCAACCTGCCCTGTTTCATTCCCTGCAGAAATATAGTATAATAAAATAAAATTATAACGCAACATTTCAGAAAAAAAGATGTTATATATATTGAAAGGCCTTCAGCAATAAAATAAAAGGAATCCTGAATATGAATGATGAAGAAATAATCCGCTTGTACTTCGGGAGAGAGGAACGGGCGATAACCGAAACCGAAAATAAATACGGAAAGCTGTGCAGGAAGATAGCCTTCGGAATTCTCGGCAATAACGAAGATACCGACGAGGCAGTAAACACCGTATACATAAAGCTCTGGGAGGCGATACCGCCTAAAAAGCCCCAGTCCCTCTGCGGTTATGTCTGTAGGATTATCCGTAATATTTCTCTCACCATGTACAAACGGAACAGCAAAAGCTACGAAACCGAGCAGCTCACCGAGCTTACGGAAATACTGCCCGACAGTGAAACAACGGAAAGCCGATACGACAATAATTCTCTTGCGGAAGCCCTTAACCGCTTCCTCGGCACTCTGAATAAGCAAAGCCGCAATATCTTTATGGCACGGTATTATTTCAACCTGCCGATAAACGAGATAGCGGAACGCTTCGGGCTCTCCGAAACCGCTATGAGGTCGAGACTTTTCCGTATCCGTCAACAGCTCAGAGTCTATCTCTCGAAAGAAGGAATTGAAGTATGAAAAAAGAAGAATTACTGGATTATGCAGTAGACCATATCGACGAAAAATATGTTGATGAAGCCGCCGAAGCGCTTTTTAAAACTACTGCACAGGAAAGAACCCTTTACGAAATAAAGGTGAAGAAAACCCCTAAGCCTAAGAGAAGCTACGGAAAAATCCTTGGACTTGCCGCTTCGGTAGCCGCCGTGGCAGGCATAGGAATAACCGCCGCAGTTATCTCCAATAACTCAGCAGGACTCCCTACCGCAGGCGATAATTCCCTTAACGAGGGACAGGGCGTTTCCGTTACACTTTCCGCCGCCGATACCTCGGAAATCTATGAGATTTCCGAAGAGGAAATACACGAAGAAATCCTCAGCCCCGAGGAAATCGAAAACGATATTATAGTCGAGGCCTGGGAGGAATATCCTGTACCGCCCGAATCTGCCGAGGGCGCGTGGCTTGCCGAGGACGGGGGCGGAAATATGTACGCCGCTAATTCCGTTAACGGAGAGCCTGAAGTTTCCGTTTTCAACTACAGGACAGGCAAATATAACTCTGTAGGCTCTATAGGAAAAGCCAATATAACGGGCGTGTGCCAGCGTGGCGTATATGATATCGACAATGACGGTACAGTATGCTTCTACGACGAAAAATTTCAGCTTGTAAGCCGCCATACCCTTCCCGAAACCGAAGCCGATTCTACGGGCATAATGGTAAATCATGACGGTAAGTATATTCTCCGCTTTATCGACGATAACCCCTCTCTCAAGCGTAACGAAAAAAGCTGTCTTATGGAAATCTATAATACCGACGAGGAAACCTCTCTTTTAAAGATAGTGGTACTCCCCATGACAACAGCCTCGGTACAATGGGCGGAATATAACGAGGAAACCGACGAGCTTATCTATTACGGTCAGAAATTCGCCAAGGGAACAGACATAAGCGAAGGCTTCGTATACATATACAGCGTTATGAACGCAGGCGAGGACGAGACAAAATATGATAACGAGCTGGGCGAAAAATCTTATCAGTACGTTTTCGACGGTTATGAGGCTACCTTATCCGTAAAAGGCCACTTTATCAAGGATTTTGACGGCGGTATTCTCCTTTCAGGCGAGGTAAACGGCGAAAGAACAGTAGATATCTATTACCACGACGGAAAAACATCAAGCTTCGGAAGCTTCGTAAGCGAAACCGGACTTGCCACAGTTTCCGAAAACGGAAAATATCTCCTTATTCAGGGCGGCTACGGCTTCTATTACGAAGACCTCACCGACTCCGAGGTGTACACCTATAATATGTACGACATTTCGGACAGAAACAGCGAGCCGGTACTTATAGGCTATGCTCATCTTAAGAGCGATAGGCTCAATATCGTAAGAGCAGGCAACGACGGAAAAATATACTATAGCAACGATAATAAGCTTCTCGTAGCCGCTCCGATTCCTCCCGACAAGCCCAATATCTCTCCCGATGAAATCTATGAGATTCATAAAAGGGCAGACAGCCTCACCTGGTCGGACATGAAGAACTACGAGCGTGAAAAACACGCTTCGGGTATACGCTACTATGTAAGCGGCTATGCACCTCTGTATCTCTATCTTAGCGGCGAAGAAAGCGAAATCCCCGAAACAGTACAGCTCAGAAGCGACATAACAAAAACCGCTCTTGATTTAAGAAGCTGTACTACCGAAGAAATAGACGAATTTATTCGTACGGTCAGCGAGCTTAGCGAAAAAACTGCCGAGGAATCAGCAGTAACCACCGCCACAGTTACCACAGCAGTAATTCCCGAAGAAGTCCCCGTAGTTACTACCGTAACGGTGGACCCGAGGGATGAATTTAAAGCGATACTTGAAGACCGCAATACAGCGATAAATCAGCAGGTCTACCAGCTTGAAAAGCTGAAAGAAAATCAGGCTACCTATCTTTCCGCTCTGGAGGAGCAGCAGAGACTTCTTGAAGCCCTCGACGAGGAGGACGAAAGCGTTCTGGACAATTTAGAAAAAGCGGAAACGATGATAGCCGAACAGAAGAAATTCATTGAGGAAATCAACAGGGCTATCGAGGAATTAGAGGCTAAGGCAGAAGACGGAATCTTCCCGCCTTACTGGCAGAACAGTCCCCCCATGGAGGAATATTCCGAGGATAATACGCTTACTGCACCCGACAAAGCAATAAGCCTTTTCTATCCCGTTGATGAAGGAAAATGGATGGTAACACAGCCCTTCTTCGATGAAAACGACGAACGTGCGGAAACCTTCGGTAAGCCTAATTACTGTATGGATATCGGCGGCGAGGGCATTAACGGCGTCAACGTCTATGCGGCGGAAGGCGGAACGGTTAAGACTGTCGTAGGCGATGAGTATAATACTTCCGACGACCCCGACAAGGGCAAGTACATCATAATCGACCACGGAAACGGTATCGAGACCGCTTATTATCACCTGAACGCCGCCTACGTCAAGGCAGGCGACACAGTAAACAAGGGCGACATTATCGGCTCTGTGGGAAACACAGGCTGGTCAACAGGGCCTCATCTCGGCTTCGCCTTATCTATAGACGGTAAATTCGTAAATCCTGAAAATTATATGAGTGAATAAAATAAAGCAGTATTGCTGTAAAGGGCAATACTGCTTTTAATTTGTATGTCCGCTTATTTTCTTGCAGTTCGTCCGTCCGAGGATATAATCCACAGACACGCCGTAAAAATCAGCAAGAGCGAGAAGATGTTCAACGGGAATAGTCTGATATCCTCTTTCATAACGGGAGTATACAGTCTGCTTTATGCCGAGGATTTCCGCTATTTTCGTCTGATTCATATCCATATCCTCACGCAGGTCTCTCAGCCTCTGAAAATACACAAAAATCACTCCCTTAGCTTATACATAATGACAGTTTCAGAATAGAACCTCTTAGTACTATTGACTTTATCATATATTTTATGTATAATGAAAAATATAGTACTTAATAGTACTAAAATTTATAATAAAGAGGTAATATTATGAAGATTTTCAAGAAAGTCATTTCAATCCTTATGGCGTCAGTAATGGCAATTACTGCGTTTGCTGTTACATCAAGTGCGGCGAGTATAGAGGATACTGCTGTTAAAATTACGAGTGGGAAGACTTACAGTCACACTTTTGCAGGTAAATATCACGAAGATAGAGCCGACTATAAGATCGTTTCTAATGGTAAAGGAAAGCTTTCAATTAAGCTTAATGCGACAAACGAGTACGTAATATTTGAATTATTTGATAGTAATTTTAATACAGTTGATGTTGCTTCCACTGCAGTAACCACAGGTAGCATTGAAAACGGAGGAGAAGGATATGAGTATGTTACATATTATTGGAACAGAACAGGAGAAAAGATTGTTTCAACAACTACTTGGAATATAAAAAAAGGAACATATTATCTAAGAGTTGGTAATTGTTATTATAAAGGTACTTCAAGTGGCGTAACATTCAGCGGAAAAACAAAAATAACACCCACCTTCCCCTCCTCCTCTTCATCCTCTTCCGCTAAGATAAGCTATCTCTCATTAACAATTCCCAAAAACTCCTCTATTCAGCTCGGAGCGATTTTAAGTGCCAAGTCAAGCTCCTCCGTAAAATGGTCAAGCTCTAAATCCTCAGTAGCCTCCGTTTCCTCAAAGGGTAAGGTTACCGCAAAGAAAAAGGGCTCTGCAGTTATTACCGCAAAGCTCGGCTCTTCCTCGATAAAAATTAAAATAAACGTTAAATAATTCTCTGTAAAAAGCTCAATCCCCGCAGTAAACTGCGGGGATTTCTTCATATATTCTGTATTGCGTGGGTTTATCGACGGTCTGAAACTCTTTTCTCCATAAGTGCCTGATTATACGCATAATCTACTGCCGTTTCAGCAGAAATTATACCGTCCCTGTAAAGCTTGAGAAGAGAGCTGTCCATGGTCTGCATTCCCGACTCGGACTGGAGAACTGTGTCTATCTGGTGAGTTTTCTGCTCTCTTATCATTGTGCGTATGGCGTTATTAACGTTCATTATCTCGAAGGCAGGCACAAGCTCACCCGTTTTTGAAGGTACTAACTGCTGAGTGACTACTGCACGGAGCACCATAGAAAGCTGAACTCTTATCTGGTGCTGCTGATTGGTGGGGAAAACGTCGATTATACGGTCAATGGTATTCGCCGCTCCGTTTGTATGAAGGGTGGAAAGTACGAGCTGACCCGTCTCGGCGGCAGTCATCGCAATATTCATAGTCTCGTAGTCTCTCATTTCGCCTACGAGAATAACGTTGGGGGACTGACGGAGTGCGGAACGGAGAGCGTCCACATAGCTTTCCGTATCAATATTTATTTCCCTCTGGCTAATAATGCATTTCTTGTGCTTATGAAGAAATTCGATAGGATCCTCGATAGTTATGATATGACCCGATTTTTCGGAATTTATCCTGTCGACGATACAGGAAAGGGTTGTGGATTTGCCGTTTCCTGCAGCCCCCGTCACAAGAACAATACCGCTCTTTATTTCAGAAAGCTTCATTATCTCCTCAGGAATGCCGAGAGCCTCGCTGTTCGGAAGCTCAAAGGGCACACAGCGGAGAACTATCGAAAAAGAGCCTCTCTGACGGTAGATATTGGCTCTGAAGCGGCCTGTTCCCGCTATGGAGAAGGAAAAATCCATTTCCCTTCTTGAATCAATAAGCCTTTCCGCCTGAAGTCCTGCAAGCTCCGCTATTTCACGGACTGCCTCCTCGGTATCCTTGGGCGTAAGGATATTTTCCCCGATATGCAGGACGTTTCCATCGGTTTTATAGGCCACCGAAGAGCCTGTTACCATAAAAATGTCCGAGGCTTTTTTCGCCGCCGCATCAATAAGTATTTCCCTGATATTCATTCTATTCTCCTGTCCAGACGTTCAGTTTTCCGTCATTTTCTTCTGCTGTTGAAACAGTCTGCCACCTTGTTATTTCGTGATAGCCCTTGAAGATTTCAACCTCAACAGCTATACTCTGTCTTTCGTTTATTTCTTCCTTCCAGCTTACCGTAAGCCTGTCGGGACGTGCTTGACTTAGCTCCACGCCCATAGCTTCAAGGTCGGAAGCAAGCATAAAATCGTCAAGGCTCATGTAGCCCTCGGTAACAGTAAGTATATCCGAAAGAAGGAGCTTCCCGTTATAATCCGCCTGATAATAGGCGGCTGTGTATTCTGCGCTTTTTTCGCTGTATTTCTTTTCGTTGGAGGCGGCAGAAAATGAAAGTGCCGCCAGTATCGAAACGGAAATAACCACGAATATCATCATAAGGGAAAGATAACCTGTCCCTCCGCCGACTATTCCTCTTTTTTTCTCAGCCATTTCTGCTCACCGTCCCTTCATCACTCATAGGGATATGAGCCGCCTTAACGGAATAAAGAACCCTGCCCTTATTATCCGAAAAGCGTATTTCTATGGCAGTAAATTTCTCTCTGCCGCCTTTATCCTCGGGAATAAGCTCAAGGATAAGCGTGCTATTCTCCGATACCGAAAAATCATTACCGAGACTAAGACGTACCGCCTTATTATCCTCAGTAGCGATACCGAAAAGCATTTCCGTTATCTTCGCCGTACTTCCCGTTTCGGAGTATATCTCGGCGGCAGACTGACTGCAGAAGGTCATTTTTTCAAGCCGCTCGCTTTCCCGTGAAAGCTTATCGGAATGAACAAACACATTCATAACCACCCCACAGGCAATCACGAAAAACAGAAGTACAATTATCATTTCCACAAAAAAGAGGTGGGAATTACTACGCTTCGGGGAGGATTTTATCTCTTTAATCATTCAGCAATCCCCCTTCGACAGTATACTGTAAAGGTCTTTTCTCCATCCGAAATGGCGGTTACCTTTATAAGACCCTCCTCCTCGGCAACAGAAAAGTCCTGCACCTCAAAAAGACGTTCTCCGCCCTGAGCTAAGGGGATTTCTCCTGCGGAAGCGATACGCTCGTATACTATTCCGCCGTCCTCGTAAATAAGGGCATTATAATCGGAAAAGCTTATAAGTATACTCTTATCGGAAATAAGCTCCGAGGACTCCGCCGCTCTCAGCTTGTTACTTATGTATCTTACCGTAGCGGCTGAATTAAAGGTGTTCTTATAGTTATTTCCCGTTCTTCCGTAGGCGGAGGCCGCCACGGCTATCATAACAAGACTGCACACCGAGAAAAGAAGGAAAAGGAACATACTTGCCGCCGTGGACGCTGTTTCCCTTAGATTTTTTTCTTTTCTGAGCCTTGACCCGTTTTCCATAACTATAATCACTCCCTTCTGTTTTTATTTTTCTATAACCCTTATGGTAGGCCGCACGTTGGCGCCGAAATAGCTGTAATCAACTATGTAACTGTCCCTGTCATAGGTTATACCGTAATTTTCCCTGAGATAATCCATATCGGGCGGATATTCCCCCTCTATGGAGTAACAGAGCACCGACCCGTTCATTATGTTGTTGTAGACCGCCGTTGTTCTGTTTTCCTTTGCGGCAGTATCCGCATTATTCAGGGATATCATGAACCATACTGTAACAGCCGCAAAAACAAGCAGGCCGATCAGGGCGGTAACCCTGAGCCGTTTTTTCTTTTTCATAGCCGTCACCCTTATCCTACCGCAGTCATTATATTAGTCATAGGAAGCATAACAGCCAGAAGGACTGCACCTATTATAACCGCAAGAATACCTATAATAATCGGCTCGATAAAGGAGATGGCGGTATTTATCCTCTTATCGCATTTTTCGCTCAGCCGTTCGGCAGTTTTGTTCCATGCAGTCTCAAAGGAGCCAGACTTGTAGGCTACCTTTAAGGAATGAGCATAAACTGCTGGAATAAGCTCCGACTTTCCTAAAGCGTCGGCGTAATATTCCCCATCAAGTACCATACGCTCGCATTCGCTGAGCCTTTTAAGAACTCTCTTGTTTTCCGTAATCGTGAGAGCAAGCTCAAGAGACTGCTCGGGAGAAATTCCGCAGGCCGCCATAATACTTAAAGCGTTCACCACGTCGGAAAGAGCCATATCCTCGGAAAGTCCTCTTGTAAGTATGAATGAGGAGAAAAAGCCTCTGAGTTTTTTTCCGAAGCCGGGAATTTTCATAAATATTGCAGTAAGCAGGCTTATGAGAAGTACTGCAATAAGTATTATCATAACGATAAGACCCGTATTCTTCGCATATACAACACTTTCGCCCAGAAGAGCGGCTACGCTCTCGTCAAACTGGGTGAAAATATCCTCGAACATAGGTATAACCGTTACCACCATTACTACCATTACCACGGTCATCATGGCGAGAAGAAGGAGAGGATGTGAAACCGAGCTTCTTATCTCCGATTTAAGAGCCGTTCTCTTCGAATAATAATCCGAAAGACCCTTTAAAACTTCCTCAAGTCTGCCTGTCACAACGCCTATCTTAACCATTTTTACCGAGTAGTCGGGGAAAAGCTCCGATTTTTCCATAGCCTCAGCCAGAGTCATGTCCTCGTTCATCAGCTCCGTTATTATAAGGCTTACTCTTTTGAAATCCTCGTCGTCGCTGTCCTCTGTAAAGATTTCCAGCCCGTCAGCCACAGGTATACCCGCTTCAAGAATCATGCCAAGCTGTTCAAAGAAAAAAGCCGCTTCCTCGTCCTTAAGTCTTTTTATTTTCCGTCCCATAAATATCATTCCTTCCTAATAGCGATATACTGCGGAATAATTTCCTTCATCGGAAATATAGTCGGAAATTTTTTCCTTATCCTTATTTCCTGCATAAAATGTTGCGTCGGTTATATTGTAGCCCTTCTTCTTCAGGAAAAGCTCGGGGGTTATCCAGCCTGTCTCAGCAGTATAAACCTCGTTCCAGGCATGATAGATATCGGGCTCTGCATAGCCTATCACAAGCCTTGTGGGAATCCCCTGTGAACGGCACATTGCCGCAAAAAGAGAGGCGTAATCGTAGCATATCCCCTTACCGCTATCAAGAGTCCTGTCGGGATAAGGAGTATATCCGCTCTGTACCGTTCTCGCCAGCTCCTTATCATAAACCACATGGTCGGTTATGTAGAGGAATACTGTCGCTATTTTATCAACGGGAGTCTTCGCCTCCACGCAAAGCTCTGCCGCCTTTCTCACGCAAGCCGAGCCCTCGTCAAAATCAATATACTTGTTCGGATAAAGGTACATTTCCTTATTGTCGGATATTTCTGCAGTAAACTCCGCCGCAACAACCTCGGAATAGCTCTTGCCCGAAACCTGTTCATATATTTTTACCGAATAACCGCCCTTTTCCATAAGAGGGAAAAACTCTCTTTTATTAGGAGAAAGATCGTGGTCATACTGTAAATCGCCGTTTTTTATCCTTACCTTCGCACGATCGCTGTCGCCTGAATACAGTGCCGAGATATAGCCCTTATCGGCGTTGCTGTAATCTATTTCTGCAGTATCCTTCTTCTCCGTTTTTGTACCGTCCGCCGAGGGAAGCTTAAGCTTCGGAATAACCACCTCAGCCTTAGCTACCGTTTCTGTTTCGGCTTCTGAGGATAGAGGTATCGTTGTATCGGAAAATTCTATCTTCGTATCACTCACGGCAGAACTTTTTCTTGTTGTTTCTTCGGATACATCAACGCTCACGGAAGAAACTGCTGTGCTTTCTTCGCTGGTTGCTTCAGAAACAGTTTCTGTAACAATCTCAGAGGTTACGGGAACTGTCTCTTTCTTCTCGGTAGAAGCGGTTGTTTTTTCTGTTGAAGCTACCGTCTGTTCAGATGAAACGGTAGTTATAGCTTCTGTTTCAGCCGCCTTTGTTTCGGAAACAGTTTCTATAGAAACGGGGGGATTTTCTTTCTCGGTATAGGAAGTAACACTTACCGAGGTACTGCCGCAGGAAGAAAGAAGCACTGCAAAAACACAGCACAGCACGCATATCAGGCGCTTTTTCACGGCAACTACCCCTTTCACATATAATCTATTTCAATTTTACCACTAAACAACCGTACTGTCAACAATAAACAACAGCAAAAACCGCTGTACTGAGACAGCGGTTTCACTTAATTAAGATTTATTATTCCTTATCGGAGTTCTTGCGCTTCTTTCTGCCTAAAATCATAGCAGCAAGAGAAGCTAATATTCCGCCTGCGGGTGCAGCAGCAACTCCTGTATGAGGATTATCAGTAGTGCTGTCTGTTATACCATCATCGTCACCGAAGGGATCATCTCCGCGAGGTGTGGGATCGTCATCAAATATTTCAGTTTCCTTATCCTCGTCTTCATCACCAAGCGGATCGTCTCCAAGAGGTGTAGGATCGTCATCAAACTCTTCGATCTCTTCTGTAGGATCATCAGGTGTAGGATCACTGGGTGTAGGATCGCTGGGAGTAGGATCACTGGGTGTGGGATCACTGGGTGTGGGATCGCTGGGTGTAGGATCACTGGGTGTAGGATCGCTGGGTGTAGGATTGCTGGGTGTGGGATCACTGGGTGTAGGATCGCTGGGTGTAGGATCACTGGGTGTGGGATCACTGGGTGTAGGATCGCTGGGTGTGGGATTGCTAGGTATAGGATCATCACTGCCCGTTATAGGATCGTCGCCTGTTGTAGGATCGTCACCTGTTGTGGGATCATCACCTGTTGTGGGATCGTCGCCTGTTGTAGGGTCATCACCTGTTGTAGGATCATCACCTGTTGTGGGATCGTCTCCTGTTGTGGGATCGTCGCCTGTTGTAGGGTCATCGCCAGTTGTAGGATCGTCGCCTGTTGTAGGATCGTCACCTGTTGTGGGATCATCACCTGTTGTGGGATCATCACCTGTTGTAGGATCGTCGCCTGTTGTAGGATCGTCGCCTGTTGTGGGATCGTCACCTGTAGTAGGATCGTCTCCTGTTGTAGGATCGTCACCTGTTGTAGGATCGTCACCTGTTGTAGGATCATCACCTGTTGTAGGATCGTCTCCTGTTGTAGGATCATCACCTGTTGTGGGATCGTCGCCTGTTGTAGGATCATCACCTGTTGTAGGATCGTCGCCTGTTGTAGGATCGTCTCCTGTTGTAGGATCATCACCTGTTGTGGGATCATCACCTGTTGTGGGATCGTCGCCTGTTGTAGGATCATCGCCTGTTGTAGGATCATCACCTGTTGTAGGATCGTCTCCTGTTGTAGGATCGTCTCCTGTAGGCTCATCACCTGTTACAGGGTCAACATCAATATCGCCAAGCTCACCATGGAAATCCCATCTGTGAGATTCGCCATTGATTGTAACATTCTGAGCTATAATATTTCCATCAACATTAGCGTCGAAAGTAATATCTGCACCGGTAGCAATAACACAGCCGGAAAATTCCTTCGTGATATCTACGAGGCCTGTATTGATGAAATTCCAGAGAATTCTTGAATCGCTGAAATCTGTTGTTTCCTGATTCTTACGCTGTTCACCGTCGGAATATTCAACCTTCACCTGAGCATTGATTACTACTGCATTACCTTCACCGTCAACATTTATGAGAAGGGTCTGGTCGCTTTCACCTCTTAAAAGGTTTGTAATCTTTAAAAGAGCAATATTCGCAAGATCGGAAGCTGTCAGGTTAACAACGCTTAAGCCTTCGTCATTTATAACGATATATGCATTATTACTATCGCTGAGATCCATGTCAGTATCTGTCGACTCGTAACCTGCGAGAGTATCGGAAAGCTTTTTGTAAACCTCCATTTCGCCGTCAAGATCGATATACTTGACATCGTCATTTTCGATAAAGATGTTGGTCTTGTCGTTTTCGCTGTAAGTTCCGCCATCGGGAGAAATTACGGTACAGCCTAATCCGTTATTATTTTCGACAACATCATTATCAGAGCCGAGAATAATTGTAGGAGTGGTAGAGCCGCCTCTGTTTACGCCCACATCGAAGCCCTCGGAATATGTAATATCGCCGTCAAAAAGGCCGTTTGTGCCGAAATTCTTATCTGTAGATATATTTCCTGCAGCAATATTACCGTTGATATGAGCATTATTCTCGACATTACCGTTTGTAAAAATATGGAAGTTATTTGCTATACCAAGCTCAGCGTCATCATCATAGAAATCGGAATCAACATAGGTTTCACCGATAACCTTACCGCCTGAATTAACAGTATCATCGCTTACTGTAGGAATAACAGCCTGTGCCGCTTCATTTACGGTATCATCAGGCTTTGTCTCAGGCTCAGGCTCATTTTCGCCTGCTTCAGAAGTAGTTTCCTCGTCGTTTCCTTCTCCCTGACTCATCATCTGTATACCTACATAGTTAGCTGTATCGTCTACATCCTCAGCACCTGCAACAACGGACTGTGCCGCTAAAACTGTAAGCGCAAAGGTAAATGCTACCATAGCTTTGGTAAGGGCTTTTCTCTTTTTCTTATCAGTCATAAAAATAACCTCCCTCAATATATTTATCCCATTTATCAAATGTTACGGATATTATCGTCTACGCTAATAATACCATACATAACAATAAATTTCCATTCTCCATAAAACCAATATATAAATTATTTCGGTGTATAATTTATGCAGTTTCACCAAGAAAACGTTTTCATAGGCTTATATCCGAGAAATATTCCGTTTTTGTAAATGTATTATAGCATAGAAAACGTAGAAAATCAATATAAATTCAAATAAAAACTGTAAAATTTCACATGATTTGTCATAATAATATGCTAAACTTGCCATAAATATGGCATATTATAATTCGATATCCTCATCGACTGTATTATTTTCCGATAAATCCTCATGAGCGGAGGCTGTTTCCGATGCGTTATCCTCTGCCATCGCTATAGTAGTAGGAAGTCCGTTTATAACTATATTCGGGTCGTCAAGGTCGATAACGAGACATCTCCTGCCCCCTATAAGAGAAGGACGAACCTTATCCGTAGCAGTCTTACTTATATTTATGGTTATATCGGGGGTGGAAATGACGGTTTTCGTGCTTACGAGATTTGTTGCCGTAAGAGGCTTATCTCCTACAGTATCGGTAAAAGCTTTCTTTACGTCCTGAAGCTTCTCCCTCTTTACGCCGGAATCATAAAGTATATCCCTGAGCTTTATGTCGTCTATGACGGCAGGCTTCTCGTCGAAGCGATGCTCCTTTATTTCTTCGGCAATTTTTTCATTAACTTTAGTTATTATTGTATAGTCAAGGTCTTCTCCGACTATATTTTCCATAACCTTTCCGAAAATTTCCTTCTGTCCCTTTGCAGTATATGTAAGCTCACAACCAAGGACATCCTCAATAAGAGAACGGTTGGGAGCCGCCGCTTTCGAGGAATAGCAAAGAACGCCGTTTACGTCAGGCTCATTACCCGTAAGGACAGGAAAAAGGAAGCCGTCGCTGGGAGAGCGGCTTATAAGCCTTTCCGTCTTCCCTCTTTTACAGATATTATTTGACTCGTCGTCAAATACAAGCATATCCTCGGCAGTTTCCACAGGACAGAAAACGGTAAGCAGGAAATTATAGTCGCTGTTTTCCTCGGTAAGCTCGTCATTCTTGTTTTTCCTGAAAAGCGTATAGGTGCAATGCGCCGTTATTACCACAAAGGTTGATACATAGTCAATATGATTGGTTATATTTGCGAGGAATTTCTCATTCTGTGAATCGTCAAGAAGCTTTTCCCTGAGGGTTTTATGAAGTATCTTCTGAGGGCCGTTTTCATCGTACGCCTCCTTCGGGAAAGTATATTCCACCTGATTTTTTCCGAGAGTTCCGCCAAGACCTTTTCGGAGAGTATCCATTATAAGCTCCTGTTCATCGGAGGGCAGTAAGCCGAAAAGCCTGTGGTCGCTGTAGGTTACCTCCTTATCGGCATTCACAAAGGCACGAAGAACATGATTGAAGGTAAAAAAACCGCATTTATCGGAGAAATTCTTTTTAAGGTCGGATAATTCCTTTTTATTCATATTTAAAGTCTCTCTTTCATAAAATGTATATGATATTATACCATATTACGACCTAAATTTCAAGGCGAGCCGCCTTGGACAACACCTGCCTTTTCAAGAAAATCTGCTTTGCACAATCAGATAAACGGCAGGATACACAAAACTGCTTTTCCGCGTAACTTTCTGGCGAGCCGCCTCTGGCAACGCCCGTCTTTAAACAGCATTTCAAACTTTTTCAAAAAAATTTCAAAAAGGTATTGACTTTTCTTATTTAAAGTGATATACTGACAACGATAAAAGCGATGACGAAGACAGGGGCTTTGACCGCAACGTTTTCAGAGAGCCGATGGCTGGTGTGAATCGGTAACGACCTTTAAAGCTCATCCCTTCAGAGTTGGAGCGCTGAAATTTTCAGTAAGCGTTCTCGTTAGGCTGCGTTAATGCATAGGGCTTATAAATGAGCCTGAAAGTGGCGAACGTAATAATAGTTACGTCGCAATTTGAGTGGTACCGCGGGTTAACAGCTCGTCTCAAAGTTTTTACTTGAGACGGGCTTTTTTGTTTTCGTTTATCATTACGAAAGGAGTAAACTATCATGCCAAACAGTACAGAAGAAAAAATCCACGAGGTCGCACAGCGAATCAGAAGCCTTCGTCAGGATATGGGTATATCCTCCGAGACAATGGCGGCGAAGACAGGCTTCTCTGTGGAAGACTACAGAAAGATGGAAAACGGAGAAAGCGATTTCAGCTTCACCTTTATTCATAAGTGTGCAGGAATTTTCGGAATTGATATTACCGACCTTATGGAAGGTAACAGCCCTGAATTAACAGGCTATACCGTCACCCGTAAGGGCGAAGGAATGCCTATCGTAAGAAGAACAGGCTTCGAGTACAATCGTCTTGCGCATAAGTTCAAGCATAAGATTGCCGAGCCCTTCCACGTTGTTATTCCTTATTCCGAGGAGGCTCTTAACCGTCCTCTCCATCTCGGAAGCCACGCAGGTCAGGAAATGGATATCGTAATAAAGGGTACTCTTCGTATGATTATCGGAAGTCATACAGAAATTCTTCATGAGGGTGACTGTATCTATTACGACAGCTCCGTTCCCCATGATGAAATCGCTTTAGGCGGCGAGGACTGTGAAATCTACGCCTTCGTTATGGCGCCCAAGGGCATGAAGGAGCCCTCCGAATACCACGAAAAGGTACAGGAATATGTAGCCACAAACGTAGATAAGGCAGGAATCTCCCACCCCGTAGCCGATAAATTCGTAACCTGTGAAACCGACGCACAGGGCATTCTCTCCAAGGTTAATTTTGAAAACGAGGAAAGCTTCAACTTCGCTTTCGATATCGTTGACGAGCTTGCCGCTAAGTCTCCCGATAAGGTTGCTATGATTCATGTGGCGGAAGATAAGACAGAGCGTATCTTCACCTTCAAGGACATGAAGAAATACTCCTGCCAGACAGCGAATTACTTCAAGTCCCTTGGAATCAAGAAGGGCGATAAGGTAATGCTTGTTCTTAAGAGACATTACCAGTTCTGGTTCTCTATCCTCGCTCTCCACCGTATTGGCGCTATCGTAATCCCCGCAACAAATCAGCTTGTAAAGCATGACTTCGAATACCGCTTTAATGCGGCGGAAATTTCTGCAGTAGTCTGCACCGCCGACGGAACGGTTTCCGACGAAATAGATAAGGCAGTTGACGGCTCACCCACTCTCCGCACAAAGATACTTGTAGGCGGAAGCAAGGAAGGCTGGAACGACTTCAACGAGGAGCTCCCCGCATACAGCACTCACTTCAACCGTACTGCGGAATCCCCTTGCGGCTCCGACCCTATGCTTATGTTCTTTACTTCGGGAACAACAGGCTATCCTAAAATCGCAATGCACGATTTCAAGTACCCTCTCGGTCACTATACAACAGCCCGCTACTGGCACAACGTAGACCCCAACGGAATCCACTTCACAATCTCCGATACAGGCTGGGGTAAGGCGCTCTGGGGTAAGCTCTACGGTCAGTGGATGTGTGAAACCGCCGTATTCGTATACGACTTTGAACGTTTCCACGCTGACGATATTCTCCCCATGTTCAAGAAGTACAATATCACAACCTTCTGCGCTCCTCCCACAATGTACCGCTTCTTTATCAAGGAGGATTTAAGCAAGTACGATCTTTCAAGCCTCAAGTACGCAACTATCGCAGGCGAAGCCCTCAACCCCGAGGTTTATCACCAGTTCAAGAAGGCTACTGGCCTTTCTCTTATGGAAGGCTTCGGTCAGACTGAAACTACTCTTGCAGTAGCAAACTTCGTAGGCATGGAGGCTAAGCCCGGAAGCATGGGCAGACCCAATCCTCTCTATGACGTTCATATCCTTCTTCCCGACGGAAGCGAGGCAGGCGTTGGCGAAACAGGCGAAATCTGCATCAAGACAGGAGATAAGAAGCCCTGCGGCTTATACATGAGCTACTACAACAACGAGGAAAGCACAAAGGCGGCATGGCATGACGGCTATTACCATACAGGCGATACCGCAAGAATGGACGAGGACGGATATTACTGGTACATCGGACGAGTTGACGACCTTATCAAGTCCAGCGGCTATCGTATCGGACCCTTCGAAATCGAAAGCGTTATCATGGAGCTTCCTTATATCCTCGAATGTGCGGTAACAGGTGTTCCCGACGAAATCAGAGGTCAGGTAGTAAAGGCTACTATCGTTCTTACCGAGGGAACAACTCCCTCCGAGGAGCTTAAGAAGGAAATCCAGGAATATGTAAAGAAGCATACCGCTCCTTATAAATATCCGAGAGTTCTCGAATTCAGAGACAGCTTACCTAAGACTGTAGGAAGCGGAAAGATCCGCCGTTCCGAAATCAGAAGCGAGGACGCTGAAAACTACAAGGCGAAGCAGTAATATAAAAAGAAAGCCACTTCTGATATTATGTCAGGAGTGGCTTTGTGTTGCCTATGGCATTGACTTAGTATGGAGACTTTGTTATAATCAACTCAATGAATAATATGAATTTGACGCATTCAAGGAAAAAGGAGCTTTTCAGTATGAAAGAGAAAGTAAATGTTTTAATATCCAAAGAAGCCTTATTCGTATGGAACCAACTAACAGAGGCGATAAATTCGTTATATGATGTAGATAGATTATGGAATAAGGGGTTTGGTGATTGGAAGATAGAATATAAGTATCGCAGAGGTGGAAAGACTCTTTGTACATTTTATGCGAAGGAAGAAGTTGCGAATCTTTTGATAATCTATGGCAAAGCCGAAAGAGAAAAGTTTGAGAAAATTAAAGAATCTGTTTCGAAACAGTTACAGGATATATATGAAAGAACAGAAACATATCATGATGGAAAGTGGTTATGGATACCACTCGACGACAAGATTGAGATTGAAGATATTATTGAAATGTTAAAGATTAAAAGAAGACCTAATCGAAAATAGAAATAGTTTTTTATGTAAAACTTAGTTACGCACAAATTTCAATTTATCTGTAAGCTATCAAAACAACCCGTGAAGAAATTCTTCACGGGTTCTGCTTCTTTATACTTGCTTCTTTTTCGCACAGAGATTTTTTCAATCGAATAATGACTTTCAGCCGCCTTCGGTGCAGCTTCGGCATTCCAAAGCTTTTATAAACCTCCGTCGCAGACGGACACCACAATTATTCGTTATTCATTATTCAATATCCATTTATTTCTTCGTCAAGCCTCATATTCCCTCGTAAGAAGCTCCCAGTTATCGAGAGCTATACGGGCAACTTCGGGGTCGTACATAATCCCTACGTTCTTTTCTATCTCCTCACGGCAGACGCTTAAGGGAAGAGAATTTCTGTAGGCGCGTTTTGAGGCCATAGCGTCAATTGAGTCGCATACTGCGATAATACGGGCTCCGAGAGGAATCTCCTCACCCTTCGCTCCGAAGGGATAGCCCTTTCCGTCCCAGCGTTCGTGGTGGTGGAGGATTATTGCCGCTATACGGGCGAAATGTTCGGATTTCATGAGTATTTTCGCTCCGATTTCGGGGTGCTTTTTCATAAGTACCCATTCCTCGTCGGTAAGCCTCCCCTCCTTTAAAAGAACACGGTCGGGAATACCGATTTTTCCTATATCGTGAAGATGTCCGGCAACATGAATTTCACTCCCCACTTCCTCGCTTAGCCCCATAAGTCTGCATATTTCACAGGCCATATCGCTGACCCGTCGGGAATGATCTCCCGTGTAGGGGTCTCTTGCGTCAAGGGCAGAGGTTATGCACTCCAGCATTTCATGATATTCAAAATTCAGCTCGCATTCACAGCTCATTTTATCATCTTCTTTCTTTAATACTTAGCATAAGCTAACAATATCAGTATACTGCAATATTTCAGCTTTGTCAATATACAGAAAAAAGCTTACCTCCGCCCTAATGATAAAGCGGAGGTAACTCTTTTGTTCTGCACATTCTATATTATGCGGTAACTATCTTGCTTGCGTCCTGTAAGCCGAGGTGTTCAACTGCCCATTCACGCATCTTATACTTGAGGATTTTTCCTGCCGCATTCATGGGGAAGCTGTCTACAAAGGCTACATAACGGGGAACCTTATGCTTTGCGAGTCTTTCGAGAGCGTACTGCTTCATTTCTTCAACAGTAGATTCCTCACCGGGCTTAAGAATGATACAAGCCATGATTTCTTCTCCGTATGCCTTATCGGGAACGCCGATAACCTGTACATCCTTGACCTTGGGGTTTGTATAGAAGAATTCTTCGATTTCCTTGGGGTAAATGTTTTCGCCGCCACGGATAATCATATCCTTGATTCTGCCTGTAATCTTGTAATATCCGTCGGGAGTGCGTCTTGCAAGGTCGCCTGAATGGAGCCAGCCGTCCTCGTCGATAGCGGCTGCTGTAGCTTCGGGCATCTTGTAGTAGCCCTTCATGATATTGTAGCCCCTTGCACAGAATTCGCCGTCCATATTGTCGCCTAATTCCTCGCCCGTTTCGGGGTCAACAATCTTTGTTTCAACGCCGAAGAGAGAAGCACCTACTGTATTTACACGGATATCAATGCTGTCTGTCGTCTTACTCATAGTTGTTGCAGGGCTTGCCTCAGTCTGACCGTAGGTGATACAGATTTCAGGCATATGCATCTTTTCGATAACCTCCTGCATGGTCTTGATAGGACAGGGAGAGCCTGCCATAATACCTGTTCTCATGTGGGAGAAATCAGTCTTATCAAAATCCTCATGTCCCAGCATAGCAATAAACATTGTAGGAACGCCGTGGAAGCAGGTAATCTTTTCCTTTGTGATACAAGCGAGACCCTTTCTGGGAGAGAATGCGGGAATAGGAGACATTGTTACGCCGTGGGTAATGCTGGCTGTCATAGCGAGAACCATACCGAAGCAGTGGAACATAGGAACCTGAATCATCATTCTGTCGGCAGTAGAAAGATCCATACAGTCGCCGATTGCCTTACCGTTGTTTACAACGTTGTAGTGAGTAAGCATAACGCCCTTGGGGAAGCCTGTTGTACCGCTGGTGTACTGCATATTTACAACGTCATCCTTACGGATTCTCGAACGCATTTCTTCAAGTCTCGAAGCGGGAACGCTGTCGGAAAGAGCCATAGCCTCGTCCCATGTAAAGCAGCCCTTCTGCTTGCTGTCTGTTGTAATAATATTCTTAAGGAAGGGAAGCCTTGTGCTGTTAAGCTCGCCGGGCTTACAGGTCTCAAGCTCGGGACAAAGCTCCTTCATAATAGCCACATAGTCGGAATCCTTATAGCCGTCAACCATAACGAGAGTATGGGTATCAGACTGCTTTAAGAGATATTCCGCCTCGTGGATTTTATAGGCAGTATTCACTGTTACAAGAACTGCACCGATATAGGTACAAGCCCAGAAGGTGATGTACCATGCAGGCACATTGGTTGCCCAGATAGCAACGTGGTCGCCCTTCTTCACGCCCATAGCGATGAGAGAGCGTGCGAAGCGGAGAACATCCTCCCTGAATTCGGGATAGGTTCTTGTATAGTCAAGCTCAGTATAACGGAAGGCATACTGCTGGGGGAATTCCTTACATATTCTGTCGAGAACGTCGGGGAAGGTTTCGTTTATGATAGTCTCCTTGGGCCAGGGATAATAGCCTGCACCTCTTGTATCGGTCTGGAGAGCGGTTTCTCTTGCTGTACGGTAGGGCTTCATGTATTCTGCGAACTGGGGGAATACTACGCCTGCGGAATATAAATCCTTAGACCATCTCTTTACCCATTCGAGAGAAATGTATCCGTTATATCCGATCTCCTTGAGTGCGGAGAACATTTCCTTAAGAGGCATATCGCCCTGCCCCATAAGCTTATAAACAGGATTTCCGTTTTCTATAACAGAGTCCTTTACATGGATAAACTTAATGTAGCTTCCGAGGTTTTCCACGGTAGTCTTACCTGTTTCATTCATGTAGCGGTAAGGATGATGCATATCCCATAATGCACCCACAGCCTTGCTTCCTACTGCGTCAAGGAGTCTTCTTAAACGCATTGTATCCGCATAAACGCCGTTGGTTTCCACAAGAAGTGTAACATTCTTTTCCTCAGCTTCCTTAGCCGCTTCCTTTAAAGCTAAAGCCACAAAAGCGTCGTCAATCTCTCCCTCGGGTGCGGGAGTAAGGTCGCCGAGAATTCTTATATAGGGTGTGGATAATTTTGCTGCAAGATTTATATAATCGGAGATTTCGCTTAAATTCTCCTGTCTCTTATCTGTGAATTTAAGACAAGCTCCGCAGGAAAGACAGGGAATTTCTATTCCGAGCTTTGAAAGCTTAGCCACTGTCTTATCGATTTTTTCGGCAGTAAAAGGTCTTGCCTTTACTGCGTCAAGCTCATCGCCGAGACCTCTTACCTCGATACCGTCAAAGCCTAAGTCTTTAGCCATTGTGTAAATTTCTGTCCATGAATAATCGGGGCAGGCTAAAGTTGAAAAACTGATTTTCATTTTTAATCTTCCTTTCTTCTTCGGTAATTTATCATTACCGTACCGTTCCGAGGGATAACAAAAGCTCTTCCGCCTCAATGTTACCCTATATGATAACTAAAGAGACGAAAGAGCTATAATTCAATATATTCTTCCGCGGTACCACTCTTTTTCATCCTTATTACGGATGCCCTTCAAGCGCTATCACGCTCATACTCTGTCACGGGAGTTCCCGTCTGCTCTTACTTTCACAGGATTTCACTGCAGAAGCTCCACGGTGAGTTCAGCAAAGTCTTTTCCATGTCTCGCACCAACCGACATTTCTCTGTAGGAAGAAGTCACCTTACTTACTGGTCCGCTTCAACGCCTTTAACGTTTGTATTATATCACCTCTGCAAAAAAATGTCAACCCTTTAAAGCAAGATTTTTTCAGAATTTATCTGATGCCGTAATTTTCGATAATATAGTCCATATCCTTATCGCCTCTGCCCGAAAGATTGATAAGAACGGAGCCCTTTTCCATTGTTTTCGCAAGCTTCATACCGTAAGCTACTGCATGAGAGCTTTCGATTGCGGGGATTATACCCTCAAGACGGGAAAGCTTATAGAAAGCGTCGATAGTTTCCTCGTCGTCGATTACGTCGTACTTTACTCTTCCGATTTCCTGCAGGAATGCATGCTCGGGACCTGAGGAAGGATAATCGAGACCGCTGGCAACAGAGTAAACAGGAGCAGGCTCGCCGTTTTCATCCTTAAGCATTATGCTGTTGAAGCCGTGCATAACGCCCTCGGTACCGTACTTTAAGCTTGCCGCATGGTCGCCAAGCTTGGGACCCTTTCCGAGAGGCTCGATACCGTAGATATCAACGGGGTCATTGAGGAAGCCTGCGAAAAGACCTGCCGCATTGGAGCCGCCGCCTACACAGGCAACGATTGCGTCGGGAAGATGACCTGTCATTTCCATGAACTGTTCTCTCGCTTCAATACCTACCACGCTCTGGAAATCTCTTACCATCATGGGGAAGGGATGAGGGCCGAGAACGGAACCGATACAGTAGATACAATCCTTATACTCCCTGCTGTATGCGTCAAAAGCGGCGTCAACAGCTTCCTTAAGTGTCTTTAAGCCGTGTGTAACTTCAACTACGTTAGCACCGAGAATCTTCATTCTTGCTACGTTGGGAGCCTGTTTCTTTATATCAACAGAGCCCATGTAGATATCACATTCAAGTCCGAAATATGCCGCCGCAGTAGCAAGAGCAACACCGTGCTGACCTGCGCCTGTTTCGGCGATAACCTTCTTCTTGCCCATATACTTTGCGAGAAGAGCTTCACCCATACAGTGATTGAGCTTGTGTGCGCCGCTGTGGTTAAGGTCCTCACGCTTTGCGTAAAGCTGTACCTTACCGCCGAGAGCGTCGGAAAGTCTTTCGAGATGTGTTACGGGAGTAGGTCTGCCCTGGAACTCCTTACGGATTCTTCTGAGCTCGGCAATAAATTTTCTGGACTGGCAGATAGAATAATAAGCCTCGGTAATTTCAGCCATTGCCGCTTTAAGCTTATCGTCGATATAAACGCCGCCGTACTTTCCGAAGTAGCCGTTCTTGTCGGGATAATTCTTAAAATAAGTGTCAAAATCAATATTGTTGTATTTCATAATAATGTCCTCCGTTAATAAAATGTTTGATTCAGCTTTATTCATGTGTTACCAGTGACGCCATCGCTTCGTCAGCAAAAATATCTTTAACATAACAGTACCTTTCTCAAAACAAAACACCCCTGACAGAACAAAAAAGCTCTGTCAGGGGCGAATAAAACCTATCCGCGGTGCCACCCTGATTCATAGCGGCGACGCTATGCACTTAGCGGGATACCTACATATCTCCGACAACTTACGCGTGTCCCACGTCGCAGAATACTCTGTACAATCTGTATCGCACATTTGACTGCGCCCTCAGCGGTCCATTTGATAATCTGGGGTTTACCCGCTTCTCAGCATCACGGGCTCTCTGTGAAATCATAACTACCTTTATCTCCGCCTCAACGGTTTAATATTCAATTTATATCAGTATAGCACAATACGAAAATTTTGTCAATACTTAAGGAAAATTTCATTTTTCTCTACATAACGCGGAAAAAACAGCAGATAATAACACCATATCACAGGAAAGGAATTATAAACCATGTACAACAGATTTCATGCCTGCAGACACTGCGGAAATGTAATAGGAATGATTGAAGATAAGGGGGCTCCCCTGACCTGTTGCGGCGAAAAAATGCAGGAGCTTGTACCCAACACAAGCGACGCTTCGGTGGAAAAGCACGTTCCTTCCGCCGAGGTAAAGGGTAACGCCGTTCATGTAACCATCGGCGCCGACCCCCACCCCATGACCGACGACCACAATATCTCCTGGGTCTATCTTGAAACCGACCGCGGCGGCCAGAGAAAGAAGCTTACCCTTGACAAAAAGGCGGAGATCAAATTCGCTATTACCGAAGAAAAGCCTGTTGCGGTGTATGCATACTGCAACAAGCACGGCCTATGGAAAACAGATATTTAAGGAGGAAAATATGAAGTATAAATGTGAAGCCTGCGACTGGGTTTATGATGAAGAAAAGGGCTGTCCCGAAGAGGGAATCGCCCCCGGAACTAAATTCGAGGACCTGCCCGAGGATTTTGTATGCCCTCTTTGTGGCGTAGGCAAGGAAACCTTTACACGACTTTAAGACATGATAAAAGCGAGGTGCAGCAGCTTTGTATATAACCGAAACAATCAAGTATATCGGCGTTAACGACCATAATATCGACCTCTTTGAGGGACAGTATTCCGTTCCCAACGGAATGGCTTACAATTCCTATCTTATTATCGACGATAAAATAGCGGTAATGGATACGGTAGACAGGGAATTCACCCGTGAATGGCTGGAAAATATAGCCAATATTCTCGGTAACAGAAGTCCCGACTATCTTGTTGTTCAGCACATGGAGCCTGACCATTCCGCCAATATAGACGCTTTTCTGAAAAAATACCCCGACGCCTTTATAGTTTCTTCCGAGAAGTCCTTCAGGATGATGGGCAACTTTTTCGGAACAGAATACGCCGAAAGAAGAATGATAGTTGAGGAGGGCGACACTCTCTGCCTCGGTAATCACACTCTAACCTTCATTACCGCCCCCATGGTTCATTGGCCCGAGGTAATAGTCACCTATGACAGCCTTGATAAGGTGCTTTTTTCTGCCGACGGCTTCGGGAAATTCGGCGCTCTTGACGCCAACGAGGAATGGGCGGAGGAAGCGAGACGCTATTATATCGGAATTGTGGGAAAATACGGCGTACAGGTCCAGTCTCTTCTCAGAAAAGTTGAAAACCTCGATATAGAAAAAATCTGTCCTCTTCACGGCCCTGTACTGACGGAAAACTTAGGCCATTACCTTAACCTTTACAATATCTGGTCAGGCTATGAGGCTGAAACTGACGGCATCATGATAGCCTATACCTCTGTTTACGGAAATACAAGGAACGCTGTGGAAATTCTTTCGGAAATGCTGAAGGAAAGGGGCTGTCCGAAGGTTGCGGTATACGACCTTTCAAGAACGGATATGTCTCTGACAATTTCCGAAGCCTTCCGCTACGGACGGCTGATTCTCGCTACCACTACCTATAACGCAGAAATTTTTCCGCCTATGAGAGCCTTTATTCAGGGGCTTACCGAACGAGGCTATAAAAACAGGCGTATCGGTCTTATCGAAAACGGAAGCTGGGCTCCCTCGGCAGTAAAAATAATGAAGGAAATGTTCTCTTCTTCAGAAAATATAACTATCGCTGAAAATACCGTAAGAATACTTTCGGCAGTAAACGGCGAAAGCCGTATACAGCTTAAGGCTCTTGCCGACGAGCTTTGCCGCGACTATATTTCCCTGAGAGCGGAAACCGCCGATAAAAACAATCTTACTGCCCTTAACAATATAGGCTACGGTCTTTACGCAGTAACCTCCCGTCTCGGCGAAAAGGATAACGCAATCATAGTTAATACTGTTACTCAGATAACCGATACACCCAACAGAATCGCCGTTACAATCAACAAGCAGAATTACTCCCACGATATAATAAAAGAAACGGGAACTATGAACGTGAACTGTCTTTCTATAGACGCCCCCTTCAGTATTTTTGAAGCCTTCGGCTTTAAAAGCGGAAGAGATACCGATAAATTTGAAAATATCGAGGCCATAAGAAGCGACAACGGACTTTTCTTCCTTAAAAAATATATCAACTCCTTTATGTCTCTTAAGGTTGAACAATATCTCGACATGGGAACCCACGGTATGTTTATATGCAGTATTACAGAGGCGAGGGTTATCTCCGACCGTGAAACTATGACCTATTCCTATTATCATAAGAACGTCAAGCCGAAGCCTCAGACAGAAGGTAAAAAGGGCTTTGTGTGTAAAATTTGCGGATATGTATATGAGGGCGAACGGCTGCCCGAGGACTTCATCTGTCCCCTATGCAAACACGGCGCTTCCGATTTTGAGCCTATAGAATAAAAGATATCCCTGTGTTCCCTGACGGAACATGGGGACTTTTTCCATTTTGCTGTTATATATTGAGTTTTCAGAAAATATATGGTATAATACCTTACAGACGTATACGGATAAATATTCCGAAGAAACAGAATAATTCAGTAAGGGTAGCCCTGCCCCTTTTAGGAGGATTCAATTATGAAAAGAAAATTAACCGCCCTGTTATCCGCCCTGATTATTTCATGTACCACCTTTTGTGAGCCTGTACAGAATTTAATCGGAATAAGCGTTGTTGCGGAAGCCGCTTCGGTAGTAGAAGCTCCCGCCGCCAATAAGAAGTCGGGCACCTATACCGTAAGCGACGGCATGAAGCTCACCCTTTCCTGCGACACAAAGGGAGCGAAAATATACTATTCCACCGACGGCGGAAATAAGTATAAAGCTTATTCAAAGGCTTTCAAGATAACAAAAAATACAACCGTAAAATTCTACGCAAAAAAGAACGGCGTAAAGAGCAAGGTCGTTTCCCGTACATATAAGCTTACCCCAAAATTTACGGTTTCTCCCGATGCAGGCTCCTACACCTCCTCTAAAACAGTAAAAATCACCACCGATGTTGAAGGAGTAAAATTCTACTATACCCTTGACGGAAGCAAGCCCAATAAAAAGTCAACAGCCTACTCCTCCAAGGGCATTACTGTAAAGAAATCCGTAAAGCTTCGTATACTTGCAGTTAAAAGCGGCTGGACAAACGGATATGAAACAAAAACCTATACAATAGGAAAAGCCTCCTCAGGAAGCACAGCAAGCACAAAGAGCATTTTAGACGACTACAAGAACAAATACGCCTATTCAACTCTGACCTCCAGGCAGAAAAAGCTTTACGGGCTTATGTATGATGGAATAAAGAAACATTCCAAGACAATAAACGTATCCTCCGCCAATGCTGAAATAAGCGATATAGAGCCTGCATTCCGTGCTCTTGAAGGCGATAATCCTCAGCTTTTCTGGATAAACGGCTCTCTCCAGTATACCTACTTCGGAAAAAAGGCTATGGAAATAATTCCCGGCTATTCCCGTTCAAAAAGCGAGGCTCAGAAAATACAGAAAAAACTGGACAAGGAAACCGATAAGATAATCAAGAAGGCTTTGAAATACGACAATCTTTTTGACAGAGTTCTGTATCTTCATGACGTTGTTGTGGATTTAACTACATATTCCGCCAGCGGCTCATACCACATCAGAGAAGTGGACGGACCCGTTCTTAACGGAATAGCTCTCTGTGAAGGATATTCAAAAGCATTTTCATATCTCTGTCAGTCCGTTGGAATTGAAAACATCTGCATAATGGGTACATCTAACGGCCTGCACATGTGGAACATGGTAAAGCTTGAAGGGAAATGGTATCATGTGGACCCGACCTTCGACGACCCGATAAGTGAAAAGCCTATTCTGAGTCACGACTATTTCTGCCTTACAGACAAGGAAATACTCAAAGACCACATAATAGACAATCCTTTCCCCGTCCCGAAGGCTACCGCAACAAAATATAACTACTTTAAAGCCAAGGGTATAAAGGTGCATGATAATGCAGGAGACGCTTTTGCGGAGCTGGCTGAAGCGGCCGCAAAAAATTACAAGAAAGGCGTATACCGCACAGAAATCGCCTGCGATAATTCTATCGTAACCGGCACTCTCGCCAAAATCAAGTCAGGACTATTCAATTCGCTGAGTAAGTACGGCTGTTATCCCTCGGGGGTAATTTACGGGCAGCTCGGAAAGACCGTATATCTCGAACTTAAGCCTTAAAAAAAGAAAAATGCCCTCGAACAAGGGCATATAGTGAAAGAAGTATTCACCAATATCATAAAAACTTAATACAGCGGATTATAAAAACAGACACACGGAAATCATCCGTGTGTCTGTTTTGTTGTTGAAACCCTGAGCAGCAGGAGAGCTCTGGGTTTTGTGTTTTCGATAAACATGATTCCCCGTTCTTATACGCGTTGGTGAATCCAAATAGCCACTGCCATCAAAACGCTGAAAATGTTGAATTTGCTTTTATCTCGTTGACAACTATTATTTTGCTATGCTATGATATTTGTAAATTCAAAACGCTCATATTTATTCACAAGGAGTTAAAATATGATTAACGGAACAAAAATAATCGGCGTTTGTCTTACCTTGATTCAGGATGTTTCCCGAATGGAATTTGTTAATCGTCTGCATTGGAAAGCGTTTCGCGAAGGTTACAGGACTATGGTATTCAACAGTCCTGTCGATTTCTACAATCACGATGATTATGATGCAGGTGCAAAATCTGTATATCAGACGATTAATTACGATATAATCGACGCTCTTGTTCTGCTCTGGGATAATTATTATGACAAGGAAATTCCTGAACAGATTATCAGGAATGCACATGAACACAATACTCCTGTGATACTTATCAGAGGCGAAAAAGAAGGCTGCTGCTCAATAATCAGCGACTATAAGGAAGGCTTTAAGGCTATGATGAATCATGTTATCCGTGAACATCAGGCAAAGGGCACCTTTTTTATTGCCGGAAAGGCAGCTGACGACAGCGAATCAGAAAAACGTATAGAATGCTACAAGGAAGTACTGGAGGAAAACAGTCTGCCTTTTTCCGATTCTATGATAGCCTACGGCGAATACTGGGATGGGCCTGTTATCAGAATAATTGAGGATATGGTTTCAGATGGTAAAAAGCCGCCTCGTGCCATCTTCTGTGCGAACGATTACATGGCTTTTGCAGCTTGCGAAACATTGCAGAAATATGGCCATCGTGTTCCCGAAGATGTAATAGTTACAGGCTTTGACGGCGTTCCTGCAACAGGTTATTTCACTCCTCGTCTTACGATCTGCAAGGAGGATTATGATAAGCTTTCTTCGATTACCCTTGAAGCAATAAACAACGCATTACTTCACAGCAAAACATCGGAAACTTATCTTAACACCTATGCTCCTCACTATACCGAATCCTGCGGATGCAGTAGTGATGACGCCAACGGAAGAAAGGCTGCTTTTACTCTTTTCCATAAAGACCAGTCGGTAGAGAACCACGAATCATATATCTACGCCTGGATGGATAGAATGCTTGATATGACTGACATCGGTCAGCTTAGTCAGCTTTTGCCAAACTGGATACACGCAGGCTCTTATGTATGCCTGAACAGTGATTTCATAGCCAAGATTATGGGAAGTTCCAATACGAACAAGACGGAAATCTCTGATAATCTGGAAATAATATCATCCAAATGGTCTCACGTTGAAATCGGAAGAAAGAATTTCAGACTGTCAGAAATTATTCCCGACTCTGAGCTTTGGCTTCAGGAAGAATCGTTATACATTATTAACCCTGTCTTTTCAGGTAATGAAGTATTCGGATATTATGTGCTGAAAACTGCAGACCTTATTGCAGAGGCACACAAAATAAACCGTGTTTCCAAATGTATAAACATATCTCTTAATTCTGCAGTCAATATGCTGCGTCAGAGACTTATGGCTATCAATCTGAAAAATGCAGCTCTTACCGATTCCGTTACAACACTTCCGAATATCAAGGGAATTACCGGCTGGTTTGAAAAGTTTTCAGCAGTTCCCGAAAATCATCAGAAGTGCATAACCGTTACAATATACGCACTGCCGAAATACAAGTACATTTATGAAAATTATGGTATAAATGAAATCGAAGAAGCTGTGTGCCTTGTTGCCGAAGCTCTCAAGCACGCTAACCCGAATAACTGCTATATAGCCCGTACTGCGGATGATGAATTTCTTGTTATCAACTGGTTTGATAAACAGGAAGAAATTTCAGACGCTATCGACATTGCCGTTACATCGTTCTACAAAATTATAGACAGCTATAACAACAGCCTTGTCAAGGATTATTATGTAGAAGTAAACTGCGGCTGTACCGAAGCATATTCCGGCTGGACAGGAACACTTGAAACATTTTCAAAGCTTGCAAGCGGCAAAATGTATATCAACAGAGTTAACAGAGGTATGGCAAGTGCAGCAAATGAAATCTCCTTGCCTAAGGAATACTATGCAGCGTTCGAGGCGCTCGTCTCCAACAACCTGTTCTATTATCATTTCCAGCCTATTGTTGACGTTCAGACAGGTGAGATTTACGCTTACGAAGCACTTATGCGTTCCGATAAGTCAATCGGAATGAATCCTCTTCAGATTATTCAGACTGCCGAAGAATACGGTCGTCTGTATGACATTGAAAAAGCAACAATGTTCAATGTTATGGAGCATTTCTCAACACATTTTTCAGAATTTAAAGGCAGGAGAGTATTTATCAACTCTATTCCCGGTCAGTTCCTCAAAACAATCGATTATAACAAATGGGAAAGCGATTATGCTGAATACCTGAAATATCTTGTGTTTGAAATAACCGAAGAAAGTACCATTACAGATGACGAGCTGGCGTCAATTAAAAATATCGGCTCTGCTGACGGTGGTTGCCCTATTGCCATTGACGATTACGGCACCAGACATTCAAACATTGTAAATCTGCTCAGATATTCACCTCAAATTATAAAGATTGACCGCTATCTTATTACTGATATTCAGAACGACAAGAACAAGCAGATGTTTGTCAGCAGTACAATCGAATTTGCAAAGCTCAACGATATCAAGGTTCTCGCTGAAGGCGTGGAAACCTCCGAAGAATTGCAGACAGTTATCCGTCTTGGTGCAGACCTTATTCAGGGTTATTATACAGGCAGACCTTCTGCTGAAATTGCAGATTCAATACCATGTGAAATCAAGAAGGAAATAATAGACTGTTACAAACCAATCACCGAATAAAACAATTACATATTTTTAAGGGCAGGAGAATTTATCTTCCTGCCCTTATTTCTGTAGGTGTATAGCCGTAATATTCTCTGATTTTGCGGCTCATGTCATTGGCACAGCAGAAACCTGTTACCGCTGAAATTGCAGAGAATTTCATTTCCGTGTGCCGTATCAGCTCATAGGCCCTGGTGCAACGGATATGCGACAGATATTCACGGGGTGACATACCTGTTTCTGCTTTAAATGTATGTGTAAGATAACCCTCGCTTATGAAATTTTCTCTTGCAATATCCGAAATTTTTATGTTTTCAGCGTAGAATTGTTCAATATATTCACGGACGTTTCTTACAAGCTGATTCCCTGCACTTTCATTGTCGCTTTTCTTTTGCGGCTTTAGTTGTTCATATATAAACGAGATTATTTCCAAAGCGGAACTCAGCTCTGAATATATATTTCCGCCATTTTCAAATATATCAGTCATTCGTTCGAACTGAGGAAGCAAAGCTACATTTTTTACAACAGCTATACCCTCCTCGCTTATATCGGTGAGCATTGCAAACAAGTCAGGACGGACAAGCTGTTTTCTCAGTTCCCACGGATTTATCATTGCGATATATCGGTGATAATTTCCGTTCGAAACGACTTTCACCTTATGATGCTGACGGCTTTTTATAAGCACAAGCGTGTTCGGCATAATACGATGAATTATATCATTGACTGTTATTTCAAGCTCACCTTCAATAACATACATAAGCTCACAGGATGTATGTGCGTGGCTTACAGGTGCAAGCGGATTTTCGTAATATCCCGAGTGTTCGATTATTGCCATTTTCTGAGTCACCTCTTTCACTATTTATATATTAACATAACGCAATCGATATTACAATACTTTTACAGCAGATTTTCTATAATATTAAGCAGATTTTATAATGCTATACACTTGCAATCTACGATAAAATAGCCTTATAAACCTTACACAGGAGGCTTAATATGAAAATCAGAAAGTTTATATCAACCGTAACATGTCTGTCAATGCTTCTATGCTTCGGCACAGGCTGTGCAGGCAACAACACTGAAACGGAGGAAACCACAATGCAGACCGCAGAAACAACTACCGCAATAACAACAGCCGAGGTTACCGAAAAGGAAATACCTGTTGCCGTTGTTGACGATTCGTACTATGCTGTCACAGTTGACGGAAATACAATAAATACTGATGAAGGTACAGTTTACAGAGGACTTGGCGTTGTAACAGGCAACAACTCCTCCCGTCTGCTTATGGATTATAAAACCGAGAATCCCGATGCATACTGGGAGATTATGAACCTTCTTTTCAAGCCCGACTACGGTGCAGGACTGACCCACGTTAAAATAGAATTTGGCACAGATGTAAACTCCTCATCGGGAACAGAGCCTTCTATTATGCGTTCAGCTGACGAAGAAGCTGACGTTACAAGAGGCGCGGGATTTATGTTTGCAGCTGACGCACTTTCCATAAACCCCGACATTACTGTTGACTTACTCCGCTGGGGCGAACCTAAATGGGTCACAGACGCATTTTCCGAAAGCGTTGAATCAGGTCATACAGCACGTTATAAATGGTACAAGGCGGCAATTGATAAAGCATACGATACTTATGGAATAAAGTTCACACACATCAGTGCAGACGCTAATGAAGCTGACAGAATTGATACCGATTGGATAATTTATTTTGCAAATGCTCTCGAAAACGAAACCGATGAACGCTATGATTACGGCGAAATAAAAATCGTTGCTTCCGATGAAGTCGGCACATGGAAAATCTCAAAGGCAATGATGGAGAATGAAGAACTGAGAAACGCAGTTGACATTCTCGGCGAGCATTACAACACATGGGCAGACAAAAACGCA
>JAZSBN010000014.1:0-4981 GCA_045602405.1 Ruminiclostridium sp. | reverse complement strand
TCTTCAAAGTACTTCTTACCAACTTCCATAACTACGTCAGAGTACATCTGGATAAATCTTCTGTAGCAGTCGTATGCCCAACGAGCATTGCCGGAAGCTTCAGCCATGTATTCAACTACGTCTTCATTAAGACCGAGGTTTAAGATTGTGTCCATCATACCGGGCATGGAAGCACGAGCGCCGGAACGTACGGAAACGAGAAGAGGGTTAGTCTTGTCGCCGAACTTCTTGCCTGTAACTTCTTCCATCTTACCGATGTATTCATTGATTTCTGCGAAAATTTCGTCGTTAATCTTTCTGCCATCTTCATAGTACTGAGTACAAGCTTCTGTAGAGATTGTGAAGCCCTGGGGAACGGGTAAACCGAGCTTTGTCATTTCAGCAAGGTTAGCGCCCTTACCACCGAGGATTTCTCTCATGCTTGCATCGCCTTCGGAGAAAAGATAACAATACTTCTTTGCCATTGGGGTAGTCCTCCTAATATAAAAATGATGTCGCAATATGCGTTAACACAGCGTATATACAGTGGCACAATATTCAAACCGTATACTTCTGCGTATAGATATTGCATAACATCTATATTATAGCAGATATTAACGCAAATTTCCAGTATTTTATGAAAATTTTTTATGGATTTTAAGAAATTTTTTTGTAAAAAAGTATACACAGGGTAAAAAGCTGTAAATACAGTCATTTTTCCCTGTGTATTTATAATTTTATTCGGTAATCTGACACATTTTTGATGTTTCTCTTATACCGTTCTTTCCGTTAATAAGGATTTCTCCCCAGTCAGAGGAAAGCTCCTTACCTTCCCAGTCCTTGGCGATATCAAGGTATTCGACGCCTCCGCCGTTACCCTTCCAGGACCAGCCCATATAGCCTACTGACATTTCTGTGCAGTATTCCATTATAAAATCTTCTTTAACATCGCCGTCGCTGTGGTTATAACCGAACTCGCCGATAACAAGACAAAGATCCTGATTTATTACGTCGTCGATATTTCTCTTGATTTTACCCTTTGAGCCGCCTGCCGAGCCGTACATGTGGATAGAGAACATGGTATTCTTCATGGGGTCGGAATCGAATACCTCCTTGCCCAGCTTCGCGATACTTTCACCGTACTGGCCCCAGCCTGCCGCGTCAACCATGATAACGTTCTTTATTCCTGCTTCTCTTAAACGGGGGATTGCATTTATATATGCGTCTGCCCAGGGACGGTCGCCCCACTGGCCATACCATTCGTTGGCGATATTAAGGATAACGAAGTTCTCGTTTCCGATAAGAGTCTCCTTCATCTCAATCCAGTAATCAACGATTCCTTCAAGAACAGAAGCGTCGTCCTTACCTGTTCCGTCGTGAACCTCAAGAACAACCACAAGTCCCAGCTCCTTACAGATTTCGAGAAGCCTGTTTATATCCTCGAGGCTGTCCTTTTCCCACTGGTAGCCGTTAGCAAGAACAATTCTTATGGAATTTACACCCGTTTCCGCAATAGCGGGAATAGCGGTTTCCGAACTGGACTTAAACCATGTATGAGCGTGATTGATACCTCTTAAAACAATCTCATTTCCGCCGATATCGTAGAGCCTTCTGCCCTCAACATACATTCCCTTGACGCTTTCGGCAGAAGTATTTTCACCGGTAGCTTCCTCTGTAACCTCCTCGGCGGGGGTCTCCTCAGTTGCTTCTGTTTCTTCCTTTTCGGTAGTCTCGATTACAGCAGCGGTTTCTTCTGTAGTTACACTGTTATTGTCGGTAGGTGTGCTGCAGCCCGAGATGAAAAGTACTGCACATAAAAATAAGGATAAAATTTTCTTCATAGTTCCTCCTTAAACGAAAAGTCCCACAGCAACAGGCCGCAGGACTTCTTAGGTAAATTTAATTATACAAGCTCGATAATAGCCATCTCAGCTGCGTCACCGCGTCTGGGACCAATCTTGATAATTCTTGTATAACCGCCGTTTCTTTCAGCGTACTTGGGAGCGATTTCATCGAATAACTTCTTGGAAACTGCTTCCTTTGTTACATATGCGAAAACCTGGCGCTTAGAATGGAGGTCGCCCTTCTTGCCGAGAGTAATCATCTTCTCAGCTTCGCTGCGTACTTCCTTTGCTCTGGAAACTGTAGTTTCAATCTTACCGTTTTCAAGTAAGAATGTAACCATAGCTCTGAGCATAGCCTTTCTATGATCGCTGGTTCTACCTAACTTTCTCATTGCCATTATGGTTTCTCCTTTCTGACAATTAAAATGTCAATTAATTATCTTCGCTCGAAGCGAGGTCAAAACCGAGTGACTGGAGTTTTGCTCTAACTTCTTCAAATGACTTCTTACCTAAGTTTCTAACCTTCATCATGTCTTCCTGAGACTTGTTGATAAGGTCGTCAACTGTGTTGATGCCTGCTCTCTTTAAGCAGTTGAAGGAACGAACAGAGAGATCGAGATCTTCGATAGTCATCTCAAGGATCTTATCCTTGCTCTTGTCATCCTTTTCAACCATAACGTCAGGCTGGATAAGCTCGTCCGAAAGATCAACGAAGAGTGCGAGGTGCTCACAGAGTACCTTAGCAGCATAGGAAACAGCTTCCTTAGCGGAAATTGTTCCGTCTGTCCATACTTCGATGATAAGCTTATCGTAGTCAGTTCTCTGACCAACACGAGTATTTTCAACAGTATAGTTGACCTTTAAAACAGGTGTATAAATGCTGTCCACGGCAATTACACCGATAGCGGGCTGGAGAATGGTCTTATTCTTTTCTGCGGAAGCATAGCCTCTGCCCTTATCGAAGGTAAGCTCCATAAAGAGCTTAGCGCCTGCGCTTAAGGTAGCGATATGCATACCGGGGTCGAGAATTTCGATTTCGCTGTCGGTCTTGATATCGCCGGCAGTTACAACGCCTTCTCCTTCTGCTTCGATATAAACTGTCTTAGGGCAATCGCAGTACATTTTTGCAATCAGGCCCTTAACGTTCAGGATTATTTCAGTAACATCTTCCTTAACACCGGGAATAGTGGAAAATTCATGCTGTACGCCGTCAATTTTCACTGATGTTACTGCAACACCGGGTAAAGAGGAGAGCAAAACACGTCTGAGGCTGTTACCTAATGTGTTGCCATAGCCTGCCTCAAGGGGCTCGAGTACGAACATTCCGTACTTTCCGTCCGGCTTGAGCTTAACTGTTTCTATTTCAGGCTTTTCGATTTTTTCAAGCATTCCTTTAACCCTCCTGCTAAATTCTGTAAGTTGTTGGGGATATTCCCGCGTATAAAGGGCAATTAAATTCAATAAAATGACAGAACAATATGATTGAACAAAGCTGCCCCAGTTAATTTTAAATTACGATAAATAAATTCCGTTAAGCGGATTTTATTTAGGTCGCATTGTAAATTAAAAATAACTGCACCATTAGCATTATATGCTAAGAAGCTATTATTTAGAATATAATTCGATTACTAACTGTTCTTCGATTTCGAAGTCGAGTTCGTCACGCTGGGGTAATCTTGTTACCTTAGCGGACATAGCTTCCTTGTTCATATCAAGCCATAAGGGAATGAGTCTGCCGTTTGTAGCTTCTGCAACCTGTGCAAATTTAGCGCTCTTCTTGCTCTTATCGGATAAAGCGATAACATCGCCAACCTTAATTCTGTAAGAAGGGATATCTACTCTCTTACCGTTTACAGTAAAGTGACCGTGGCCAACTAACTGTCTTGCTTCACGTCTTGTGATAGCGAGACCCATTCTGAAGGCTACGTTGTCAAGTCTTGTTTCTAAAAGTCTGAGAAGGTTCTGACCTGCGATACCTTCTTCCTTTACTGCCATTTCATAGTAATGGTAGAACTGCTTTTCAAGTACGCCATAGATGAACTTTAACTTCTGCTTTTCCTTTAACTGGAGACCGTATTCAGAAGTCTTCTTTCTCATGTTTGCGTTCTTGTTTCTTGTTGTTTCCTTGCTGTAACCCATAACCATAGGGCTGATTCCGAGAGCTTTACATCTCTTGAGTACCGGCGTTCTATCTACTGCCATAATAACCTCCGTTTTTTAATCAATATCGATTCTTGAATTTCGACTCTGAGTAAACTTGGACTCAGTTTATAAATTAGACGCGACGTCTCTTGGGGGGACGACATCCGTTATGAGGAATAGGAGTTACATCCTTGATCATACGAACTTCGAGGCCTGCTGCCTGAAGAGCTCTGATAGCTGCTTCACGACCGGCGCCGGGTCCCTTAACATATACTTCTACGGTCTTTAAGCCGTGCTCCATAGCTGCCTTAGCTGCAGTTTCTGCTGCGGACTGAGCTGCGAAGGGAGTAGACTTACGAGAACCTCTGAAGCCTAAACCGCCTGCACTTGCCCATGATAAAGCGTTGCCCTGGAGGTCTGTAATTGTAACGATTGTGTTATTGAAAGAAGACTGGATATGTGCAGAACCGTTTTCAATGTTCTTACGTTCACGACGTCTGCGGATAACGGGCTTCTTTCCGTTGGACTTAGCCTGTGCCATTTATGTGCCTCCTTATTACTTCTTCTTGTTAGCGATAGTCTTCTTAGGACCCTTACGAGTTCTTGCATTAGTCTTTGTTCTCTGACCTCTGCAGGGAAGACCCTTGCGGTGACGTGTACCTCTGTAGCAGTTGATTTCTACAAGGCGCTTGATATTGAGAGCTACTTCTCTTCTTAAGTCACCTTCAACTGTATATTCGTTGTCGATAACTTCACGAATCTTAGCTTCGTCGTCGTCTGTTAAATCCTTAACTCTTATATCAGGATTTACGCCAGCCTTCGCGAGAATATCATTTGCGGACTTTCTACCGATACCGTAAACGTATGTTAAACCGATTTCAACACGCTTTTCTTTCGGTAAATCCACACCAGCAATTCTTGCCATAATTGTTCCTCCTGTTTAATTTAGGGTTATTAGCCCTGTCTCTGCTTATGCTTAGGGTCCTGACAGATAACCATTACCTTACCCTTACGCT
>JAZSBN010000013.1:0-16853 GCA_045602405.1 Ruminiclostridium sp. | reverse complement strand
GGAAACAGAAGCTGTATTTACATCTACGCCTACATTGTTTACACAATCTTCAACTACGCCGCCTAATGCCGCTGAAAGCTGTGCAGGAGGCATATCGTGCTGATACTGTCCTACGCCGATAGCCTTAGGCTCGATTTTTACCAGCTCAGCAAGAGGATCCTGAAGTCTTCTTGCAATTGAAACAGCACTTCTTAAGGAAACGTCATATTCAGGGAATTCTTCTGCGGCAAGCTTACTTGCGGAGTAAACGCTGGCTCCTGCCTCAGAAACCACCATATAGCTTACGGGACGGTTTATTTCCTTAAGCATTTCAGCTACAAAAACCTCGCTTTCGTGGCTTGCTGTACCGTTTCCGATAGCGATTGTGGTAACATTATGCTTTTCGATAAGCTTCTTGAGCTTTTCCTTTGCCTCGGCTACCTTATTCTGGGGAGGGGTAGGATAAACTACGGTTGTATCGAGAACCTTTCCCGTAGTGTCAATTACAGAAATCTTACAGCCTGTTCTGTATGCAGGGTCAAGTCCGAGAGTAACGGTGTCCTTAACAGGAGGCTGCATAAGAAGCTGGCGAAGATTATCGCCGAAAACCTTGATTGCCCCTGTACAAGCCTTATCGGTAAGGTCGTTTCTTACTCTTCTTTCGATAGAGGGGTGGATAAGACGGCTGAAGGCGTCCTCTGCGGCGGCGAGAACAAGCTCTGCATTTGTGTTCTTCGCCTTTATGCAGTATTTCTTTATAATAGCCATAGCCGCTTCCTCGTCAACTGTAACGGCAACCTTAAGGATATCCTCCTTTTCGCCTCTGTCGATGGCGAGAATACGGTGGGTGGGGATTTTAGCTACGCCCTCGCTGTAGTCGTAGTAGTTTTCGTAGACGGAGTTTTCCTGCTCCTTCGCCTGCTTCGAGGTTAAAAGGGCAGTTCTGTCGTAAAATGCGCCTAACTGCATACGAAGATTGGTATCATCGGAAATAGCTTCAGCGATAATATCGGAAGCGCCTGCGATAGCGTCCTCGACTGTAGCAACGCCCTTTTCCTCGTTGATATAATTTGCCGCTTCGGAATAGGGGTCTTTGAGAGTCTGTTCAAGAATGAAATCGGCAAGAGGCTGTAAGCCCTTTTCCTTGGCGATACTTGCTCTTGTTTTCTTCTTGGGCTTATAGGGACGGTAGATGTCTTCTACTGCCGAAAGCGTAACCGCCTTAGCCAGCATATCGGCTATTTCCTCGGTCATCATTCCGAGACCTTCGATTGAAGCGGAAACCTCTTCCTTACGCTTTTCGAGGTTACGGAGATAGTTGAGTCTTTCGTCAAGCTCTCTCAGCACCTGGTCGTCAAGGGAGCCCGTCGCTTCCTTACGGTATCTTGCGATAAAGGGGATTGTATTTCCGTCGTCGATAAGCTTTACTGCCGCGTCGACCTGTGTTTCTCTGATTTTGAGCTCTTCTGCGAGCTGTTTGATAATATCCATTATTTCTTACCTTCCTTAAACAATTCTTCCGACTATTTCAAAAACAGGACCCTTCTGCCATAAAAAGGTAGAAAGATTTATCTGAATACACTGACCCTGTTCAATGGCAAAATCCGCAGGCTTACCCTTAGGCAGTCCGTAGCCAGAGCAGAGATTCATGATAACTCCGCCGTGGGTGATTACGGCCGCCTTTGTAACCTGATCCTTCATCATGTCCTTGAAAATTTCCTCAAGTCCGTCAAGACATCTCAGGGTAAACTCCCCGAAGGTTTCTCCGCCGGGAGCCTTCGCGTCATAGCCGCCCTTTATCCATTCGGTATATTCGGGGAGATTTTCCAGCTCGGCCTGGGTCTTACCTTCGAATTCTCCGAAGTCACATTCCGCGATATTATCAATCTGCTTTACATATCTGTCGGGATAGATAATATCGGCTGTTTCAAGACAGCGCTTCAGAGGGCTTGAATAAACCTTCTGTACAGGGGGATAAAGCCTGTCGTGGGCGTAACGGGATATAGCGTAGTAGCCCTCGTCACAAAGAGGCATATCCGTAAGTCCGATATACCTGCCCTCAAGATTTCCCTGAGTAATACCATGTCGTATAAGATAAAGAGTATAATTCTTCATAGAAATATTCCTTTCGGTTTAGTTCAGCTTATTGCTTATTTAAGCCTGAATTCCATATTCAGGTTTAAATAAACAGAAAACTGACATTTTTTCTAATAGTAGTGCGTTTTTTTGTCGAAATTGCCACTTTACATGATGATAATAATTTATTATAATATACAGTGCGACAATTAAAAGGAAAGTATGAAAAATAGAAAGGCTATAATATGAATAATGATTTTCCGAGAATTCTGTCTCTTCTGAGGAAGGAGAGGCATATAAGCCAGAAGGACGCCGCCGCCGCTCTCGGTGTGGCACAGGCACTTCTTTCCCACTATGAAAAAGGAAAGCGTGAATGTGGTCTCGATTTTCTTGTGAGAGCCGCTGACTATTATAATGTATCTACCGATTATCTTCTCGGACGCTCTCCTATGAGTACAGGAAGCGTTATAATGGAAAGCGATATACCCGAATCTGGCGTACAGGAAAAGGCAAGAGCAGGAGCTGACCTTTCTCTTACTCTTTCTAAAAAGCTTCTTACCAACAGTATTGACATAATCTATTCAATTCTTTCAAGAATCGGTAATTCAAAGCTCAGTCTTGCGGTAACTACCGTTCTCAACTATTCTGTATATAAGGTTTTCCGCATTATTTTCAGAACAAACAAGTCAAACGCTCATACTATGTTTGAAATCCCCGACGCAAAGGCTTGCCATTTAGCTGATGCAGGAATACATATTGCCGAGGGCGAGGCCGCTGTTATAATAAGAGAATCCGATGGTACTGCCGCAGAGATTTCTACGGTAATGATTGAAAGCGATTTTCCGAAACAGGCTCCCGCACTTTTAAGCCTCGTCAAGGGAAGCGAAACACAGCTCAGAAAGCTTCTGTAATATTACGATTAAATACCGCCGTGTAACAGTATTTTGTAACACGGCGGTTTTAATTTTCATAATCAGCCTTCGTATTCCATGCCGAGCTTTAAAGCGGCAATATTGGCGTCGGTAAGGTCAGCCTTCTTAGGAGGAATAACCTTCTTTATAGCCTTGTCGATTGCGGCCTGATCGTTAAGTCCTGCTTCCTTTAAAAGCTTACCTGCAAGAATAATATTAGCCATACCCTTAAGGTTGTTATCAGCAGCAAGCTTTGTAGCGGGAACATAGAAGCACTTGATATCGGTTCTGTCTGTTGTGCCTTCTACTAAGGTGCTGTCGATTACTGCGATACCGCCTGCCTTAACGGAGCCGATAAACTTATCGAAGCTGGGAGTATTCATAACGAGAAGCTCGTTAGGCTCTAAGATAAGGGGAGAGCCGATAGGGTCGTCGCCTACGGTTACGGAGCAGTTACAAGTACCGCCACGCATTTCGGGACCGTAGGAAGGAAGCCATGAAACCTCCTTACCGGAATAGAGACCTACATAGGCTAAAAGCTTACCTGCGAAAAGGATACCCTGACCGCCGAAGCCTGCGAGTAATAATTCATGTGTCATCTTACTGCACCCTCCTTATAAACTCCGAGAGGATAGTAGGGAATCATGTCGTTCTTGAGTCTTTCGATTGCCTTAACGGGAGTAAGTCCCCAGTTTGTAGGACAAGTAGAGAGAACCTCAATAATGGAGAAGCCCTGCTTGTTCTTCTGGAACTCGAAGCCCTTTCTGATAGCCTTCTTAGCGTTAGCTATGCTCTTGGGGTCGATTACGGTAACTCTTTCGGCTAAAGCTACACCGTCAAGCTGTGAAAGCATTTCACACATCTTTACAGGGAAGCCTTCTACGGATGTATCTCTGCCGTAGGGTGTGGTCTGTGTAATCTGACCGGGAAGGGTTGTAGGTGCCATCTGACCGCCTGTCATACCGTAGGTTGTGTTATTGATAAAGATAACGGTGATGTTTTCGCCTCTTGTTGCGGCGTGTACTGTTTCGGCAGTACCAATAGCGGCTAAGTCGCCGTCACCCTGATATGTAAATACGAACTTGTCGGGGTTGCCTCTCTTTACGCCTGTAGCTACTGCAGGAGCACGTCCGTGGGAAGCCTCGATCATGTCACAGTTGAAATAATCGTAAGCCATAACGGAACAGCCTACAGGGCAAACGCCGATTGTATCACCCTCGATACCCATTTCGTCGATAACCTCAGCCACAAGTCTGTGAACTATACCGTGGGTACAGCCGGGGCAGTAATGAAGGTATGCGTCAGTAAGCGCATGAGGTCTTTTAAATTCAGGCATTACTTGTTACCTCCCATTTCCTTGATTTTTTCGAGAATATCAGCGGGGTTAGGAATAACGCCGCCTGTTCTTCCGTAGAATTCTACGGGCTTGGAGCAGTTGATAGCGAGCTTTACGTCGTCGATCATCTGACCCATGGACATTTCAACAGTAAGAACCTTCTTGGCGTTCTTTACTGCTTCGTTTAATTCCTTTTCAGGGAAGGGCCAGAGGGTTACAGGACGGAATACGCCTGCCTTGATACCTTCCTTGCGTGCTGCGTCAACTGCGGACTTAGCAAGTCTTGCTGTAGAGCCGTAAGCTACTACTACGATTTCAGCGTCGTCACAGTAATCAGCAACAGCCATAGTGTGCTTTTCCTTTATCTCAGCATATCTTTCGAAGCGGTCATTTACTGTCTTTTCGAGCTCGTCAGCCTGTAAATAAAGGGAGTTGATGATGTTGTGCTTTCTTGCCATCTTTGTTCCGTTGGCAGCCCAGGGCTTATCGGAAGCGTCGGACATCTTGATTTCAGCGTCATCAAATTCAACGGGCTCCATCATCTGACCGAGTAAGCCGTCAGCGAGAACTACTGCAGGCATTCTGTATTCATCGGCAAGGTCGAAAGCCTTTCCTACTGTGTCAGCCATCTCCTGAACAGTGGAGGGAGCAAATACGAGAACATGATAGTCACCGTGACCTACGCCCTTTGTGATCTGCCAGTAGTCTGCCTGAGAAGGCTGGATACCGCCGAGACCGGGGCCGCCTCTCATAACGTCGATGATTACGCAGGGTAAATCAGCACCTGCGATATAGGAAATACCTTCAGACTTAAGGGAAATTCCGGGAGAGGAGGAAGATGTCATACATCTTATACCTGTACCTGCACAGCCGTAAACCATGTTTATAGCCGCAACTTCACTTTCAGCCTGTAAGAATGTTCCGCCAACCTTGGGCATACGCTTGGAAAGGTATGCGGAAATTTCAGTCTGGGGAGTGATAGGATAACCGAAGAAGCACTTACAGCCTGCTCTTAAAGCGGCCTCGGCGATAGCCTCGTTACCCTTCATTAAGCTCTTTTCTGCCATTACTTTCCACCTCCTACTGTAATTGCACAGTCAGGACACATCATAGCGCATAATGCACATCCGATACAAGCGTCGTCATCTGTACAGTGAGCTGTGTAGTAGCCCTTTTTGTTCAGCTTTTCCTGCTGAATTTCGACAATTTTCTTGGGACAGGCGGTAATACAGAGTCCGCAGCCCTTACAACGGTCAAAATCTACCGTCATCTTTGCCATAAGACCATTCCTTTCTTTTTATAAGTTTAACTCCATAAGGTTTTAACGTAAATATCAATCGGATAAGGATTATCCGTAATTCCGTTCAATACCGATTCCTTTCCTGCAGTAGCCACAACGGGAAGTCCCGTTTCCTCTGAAACCGCCTCAGCGAAGGAGAGCGAGGCTTTGACTGTTTCCTCTGTGGTTTCTGTGCCCAGATTGGAATTATTTACTATGCCTGTGCATTTTATGCCGCAGGCATTCTCGATATCCTTCATAAGCGCTGTTGTTTCCGACGGCTCCTTTGTGAGATAACGGTACTTGTTTATCACATAGAGCATCTGTCTGTCTTCACAGGCTAAAATAGCGGGAGCGTATCTTCCGAGAGCCTTTGCACCCTCGTCGTCTCCGCCCACGTCGATTATAACGTATTCGCTTTCATCAATAATACTCTTGACCGAGAGGTTTAATGCAGGAATATCAAGATTGGAATTAGCATAGGCGGATACCTTAAGCGTAATTCCTTTTTCCGAGAACAGTTCTCCGAAATCCGCAGTCCTGAAATAAGGGTTAACTATATCCAGGTCCACAATTGTGACCTGATGACCCTTGGAAGCGATATCGAGAGCCAGATTAACGGAAAAATTTGTTTTTCCGGAGCCGTAATGCCCCGTAACAATAGTAAGCTTCTTTAAATCCATAATAGTTCCTTTTTGTGCTGTATAATTGCCGCTGGATATCTGTATGCGGCATAAAACACCATAATTATATCACAACTGCACTGAAAAGTAAAGAACTATATTTTACGCCTTCATGAAAATAGCAGCGGCTACACTTGCCCAGTCATAGTCATAATAGCTTGGGTCAAGCTCCGACAGTACGGCGGACATAGAGCCGAAGATAATTGCACTGAAAATTATCCAGAGAACGATACCTACGCCTAAGCTGATAAGCATTGTGATAAGCATAGCCTTACAGTAGTTCTTTCTTGACTCGGGACCTTCGCCGAAGCCCCAGATAAATAAGAATACAAGGCTTATAATACCGAAGAAGGTTGTAACGACGATAGTTCCTACCCACTTTTTAAGACTCATTTCCTCCTGAGGAATGGGGTAAGGTGCAGTATACTGAGGGGGAACATTGTACTGGGGTGTGCCGTTGTACTGGGGTGTGTTATTGTACTGAGGTGTAGAATTGTAATTCTGCTGGGGCATTTCCACAGGAGCGGCAGGAACAGCAGCGTCAGGGGGAAGCTGTGCGTTTTCGCCGCAGTTAGGACAGAATCTTTCGTCTTCCATCATGAAATTGCCGCATTTAGTGCATCTTTTTGCCATAATAGTTTTTCCTTTCACAACATCTGACTGCAGGATAATGCTATAAGCACATCCAATCATAAATACAAAAAAATGATATCATATTTTTACAAAAAAATCAATATTTTTCCGAAAAAAACAATGAAACTCTGATATATTTATTAAAAGTAGACATTCTATTGAAAATAAAGTAAAAATATGTTATGATAAATGTATGCTACGAAAGGAAGAAAATAACTATGAAGCTACTTGTTATAGACGGAAACAGCATTATCAATCGCGCATTTTACGGAATAAGACTGTTATCCAACAAAAAAGGCGTATTTACCAATGCCATTACAGGTTTTTTCAATATATATCTCAAGCTTACGGCAAACTATAAGCCCGACGCTGTTGCAGTTGCCTTCGATCTTAAGGCTCCTACCTTCCGCCATAAGGAGTACAGTGAATATAAGGCAGGCCGTAAGGGCATGCCCGAGGAGCTTGCAATGCAGCTTCCCTATGCAAAGGAAATACTCCGTGCCATGAATGTGACGATTATCGAATGTGAAGGCTATGAGGCAGACGATATTATCGGTACTCTCAGTGCAGTATGCCACGAGTCGGATAACGAATGTATAATAGCTACAGGGGACAGGGATTCCTTCCAGCTTATTACTGATAAGGTTTTCGTGAATCTTGCAGGAAATAAGGAGGACGTACTTTATACTCCCGAAAAAATTATGGAGGTTTACGGTGTTACACCTCCCGAAATGATAGACGTGAAGGCTCTTATGGGTGACAGCAGCGATAACATTCCGGGCGTAGCGGGAATAGGCGAAAAAACCGCTCTCGGACTTATTCAGAAGTATCATTCAATAGAGAATATCTATAACGAAATAGAAGCGATTGAGGTTACGAAATCAGTAAGGGAAAAGCTTATAAAGGGCGAAGAAAGCGCAAGGCTCAGTTATTTCCTCGGCACGATTTCGAAAACTGCTCCTATCGATACAGATATTGAGAAGCTGAGGGTTTCTTCTCCCGATGAAAAGGCTCTTGCCTCGATACTTACAGAGCTGGAGATGTTTACGCTTTTGAAAAAGCTTAATGTTTCAGCGGAAGTGATAAACGAAGCGGCGGTATCTTCGTCCGTATCGGAAAAGAAGCAGGATGCCGAGGAGCTGGACAAAGCTGTTCCCGACTATATTTATGCCGATAATAAGCTTATCCGTTATCTTAACGGTATTTCCGAGGAAATACCGCCCGAAAAATACAGCGAGGCTCTTTCCGACGGCTGCGAAAAGCGCACCTTCGATCTTAAGGGAATGCTTACCGATACAGGCGTTGATATAAAGAATGTCGTTTTCGATACAACTCTTGCGGCTTATCTTCTTAACGTAAGCTCATCGGAATACAGCCTTTCACGCCTTTGTAATGAATATGGTGTTTCTTTTGACGAAAACAATGCGGGTGAAACCGTGTACAGGCTTAACTGCGTTCTCAGCGGAAAGCTCCGCGAGGAAGAAATGTATGGCGTTCTCCGTGAAATAGAAATTCCTCTTTCCTATGTGCTTGTTTCTATGGAAAAAGAGGGTATAGAGCTTGATAAGGAGGCTCTTTCCGACTTCGGCAGGAAGCTTACTGCCGAGGCGGAAAACCTTGAACAGGAAATATATGTCTGTGCAGGAGAGCCCTTCAATATTTCTTCTCCCAAACAGCTTGGAACAATACTTTTCGATAAGCTGGGACTGCCCTCGGGAAAAAAGACAAAGACAGGCTATTCCACCAATGCGGAGGTGCTTGAAGGACTTGCGGATTACGACCCGATCGTGGGGCTTGTACTTGAATACCGTGCTGTTACAAAGCTCAATTCTACCTATGCGGCGGGACTGCTTAAGGTAATAAGCGAGGACGGCCGTGTTCATACCACCTACAAGCAGACCGAGACCCGTACGGGACGAATTTCTTCGGTTGAGCCGAATATCCAGAATATTCCTGTAAGAACCGAGCGTGGCAGGGAATTCAGACGCTTTTTTGTGGCGAAGGAGGACTATACTCTTGTAGACGCCGACTATTCCCAGATTGAGCTCAGGATACTTGCTCATATTTCCGACGATAAGGCTATGATAGAGGCCTTCGGAAGCGGCGAGGATATCCATACGGTTACTGCGTCACAGGTGTTCAATCAGCCTGTAGAGTGGGTTACTCCAGAAATGAGAAGAAGCGCAAAGGCGGTAAATTTTGGCATTGTCTACGGAATAGGAGCCTTTTCTCTGTCCAAGGATATAGGCGTTTCCGTTTCTGAAGCGGACAGGTATATAAAGGCGTATCTGGCGAAATATTCAGGTGTCGACAGATATATGAACGAAACTGTCACAGAAGCGAAGAAGAAAGGCTATGTTACTACCTTAAAGGGCAGGAGACGTTATATTCCCGAGCTTTCCGCATCAAACAAGAATGTTCAGGCGGTAGGTAAGCGTATGGCAATGAATACGCCTATTCAGGGTACAGCTGCTGATGTTATAAAGCTTGCCATGATAAAGGTATACGAAAGACTTGAAAGAGAAAAGCTTGACGCTAAGCTTATTCTTCAGGTTCACGACGAGCTTATCGTTGAGGCAAGAAAGGATATAGCGGAAAAGGTTGCGGAAATACTCCGCGAAGAAATGGAAAATGCAGTTTCTCTCTCCGTTCCCCTTACAGTAGAGGCGAAATGCGGAGAAAGCTGGTATGAGGCACACTGATGGAAGCTTATAAAATAATATCTGGTCTTGAAAATGCCTGTTTTGATAATCCCTGGACAGAAAAGGCGATAGAAAGCTGTCTTATTTCAGAAACGGGAATTTACTGTCTGTCTGATGAAACAGAAAAGCCTGAAGGATATGCCTTTGGTACCATAATATGCGATGAAGCGGAACTTTACAGAATAGCTGTTCTTCCCGATTCGAGAAGAAAAGGGACAGGCGGAAGAATTCTTGACAGTTTTATTGCGGAATGCGAAAACAGAGGGGCGGTAAAGATATTCCTTGAGGTAAGATCAAGGAATATCCCCGCACGAAGGCTTTACGAAAGCAAGGGCTTCGAGGAAATTTCCGTAAGAAAAAATTATTACGGGGACGATGACGCTGTCATATATATTTACACAATTAAGGCAACACCGCATAATTAACGTCGCACGCCTTTGCCGCACGCTTACTTGTGCCTTTTCCGTCATACTTCACAAAAATACTCGTTAATACATACAGTATTGACTGCGTTTTTTATATCGTCTGACGAAAAATTCAGCTTCGCAATCGCACGGCAATAATTATGCGGTGTAACCTTAAAAAATAGTTTCAAAAAGCTATGGACAAATTGTGAAAATTATGTTAAAATATAACAAACTATAATTTTTTATATGGAGGTATAACCGTGAAGAAGAATCTTACCGGCTCTATGCTTAAATATGTTGCTATACCGGCTTGTGCAGGTGCTGTTCCTGCTCTTGCTGTACTTATTATGAGCCTTATGTCTGTTGACGGTATGCTTATTACTGTTGCAGGAGCTCTCGGACTTGTTTTATCTGTTGCAGGCGGTGCGATTGCACTTTCTTCGGCTAAGAAGGAGGTTGCGAAGCCTATCGAAGAGCTTGCCGCTTCCGCAGGAGGCACAGGCAGCGTAAGCTCTGCTACCGATATCGAGGAAATAAAGGCTATTCAGAACGCTCTCGGCGGAGCTTCCGCAAGAAATATCAGAAACAATCAGCTTTTAAAGAGAATTTCCGAAGGAGATTTTTCTGCCGCTGACCAGCTTGATACAAGCGACGAGACTTCCCGTTACATAAAGGAGCTTGTGGATAATATCGCAGGTGTACTGAGCGCTATCCGTGATGATGTAAGTGCGGTAAACAACGGCGGTGAAACTGTTTCTACCGCTTCCGCAATCCTTACAAGAGGCACCACTGAGCAGGCTGGCACTCTTCAGGAGCTTTCCGCTTCCATAAACGAAATCAAGACTGCTGTATCTGACAACGCCAAGAATGCACAGGCGGCGGCTGTGAATGCCGAAGCCGCAATGGAACAGGTTGAAAGCGGAACAAAGAAGATGGATGAGCTTCTTAAGGCTATGGATGAAATCAACAGCTCCACCGACGAAATTGCCAAGTTCATCAAGGTAATTGAGGATATCGCTTTCCAGACTAATATTCTTGCCCTTAACTCTTCCGTAGAGGCGGCAAGAGCAGGTGAAGCAGGAAAGGGCTTTGCGGTTGTTGCAGGTGAAGTAAAGAATCTTGCTACAAAGTCCCAGGAAGCCGCACAGAAGACAAACGACCTTATCATGAGCTGTGTACAGAGTGTTCGTGAAGGCTCTGAAAAGACAAAGGAAACAGCCGTTACCTTCAAGAATATTGCCGAAAAGACAGGCGAGATAAACAGAGGTCTGTTCACTATATCTGCCGCTTGTGAACAGCAGTCTCACTCCATTTCACAGGTTGACGTAGGCTTCGAGCAGATAAGCTCTGTTATAATGGAAACAAATTATACCGCTAAGGAATGTGCTGATTCGGCGGCTAAGCTTACAGGTCATTCAAATTCTCTCAGAGATAAGGTTACAGGCTTCAGTTTCGCCAAGGCTAAGTCTTTACCCAAGACACAGCCTGCTCCCATGCAGACGGCAAAGAGCGAGCCCAAGCCTTTACCCAAGGCTCAGCCTGCTCCCATGCAGACAGTAAAGAGCGAACCCAAGCCCTTACCTAAGGCACAGCCTGCACCTATGCAGACTGTAAAGAACGAGCCCAAGCCTTTACCCAAGACACAGCCTGCACCCGTACAGACAGTAAAGAGCGAGCCCAAGCTTTTACCCAAGGCACAGCCTGCTCCTATGCAGACGGTAAAGAGCGAGCCCAAGCCCTTGCCTAAGGCACAGCCTGCTCCTATGCAGACAGTAAAGAGTGAGCCGAAGCCCTTGCCTAAGGCACAGCCTGCTCCCACACAGACAGTAAAGAGCGAGCCTAAGCCTTTACCTAAGACTGAGCCTGTGAAGAGTGCTCCTGCCGCAGGTAAGAGCGAAGTAAGCTACACAAATGCTGAATTTGTGGACGTATTCGATAATAAATATTGATTTTCTGCCGCAGGAGTATAATTCTGCGGCGGATTTAATATCAGGGGGACGGAATGCTCAGCTACGTTTTAAAACGGAAAAAGGGAATGAAAAATATCCGTATAAGAATTACCTCCGAGGGCAAGGTGGCTGTAAGTGCTCCCTATTATGTGAGTAAGTCCAGTATAGACAGCTTTGTGGCGGAAAACGAGGAATGGATAAGAAAGAATATCGCTCTTGCCGCCGAAAAAAGGGATAAGCCTGTTTGTAACGGAGCGGCGGTTTCATTCCTCGGCGAAAGGCTTACTCTGGAATTTATTCAGGGGGAAGAGGGTTACTGCATTAAGGATAACAGGTTGATTCTCAGCCTGCCTGATATTGATGAAGAAGCGAAACACAGGGAAGCTCTGATACGCTTTTACGGTGAAGAGGGAAGGAGGATTATTCCTCCGATTGTTGAGAAATACCTGAAAAAATCCGATTATAGGGGCAGTATTCCGAAGCTTTCGATTAAGCTTATGAAAAGCCAATGGGGAAGCTGTAACAGGAAAAGTGGAAGGTTAACCTTTAATCTTCTTCTTATGAAGCTGCCTCTGAAATATCTTGAATACACGGCGGCTCATGAGGTTACACACCTTTTCATAAAGGGTCATGGCGAAGAATTCTATGCCTTTGGAGAAGGGCTTTTTCAGAATTTTTATATAACCGACAGAGAGCTAAACAAAATAAAGAATACAGGACTGTTTGACTGACAGGGAAGGAAGTTTTATGGAACTTAACGAAGGTTTTGAAAAAACGATAACTACGGATAAAATAGAAAGATGGCGCTATCCTCGTTTTTTTACTGAAAATATCGGTGAAACTGCGGTAGTCACAGGCTCCGACGCTCTTCATATTTCCCAGGTTTTAAGAATGAGAAGCGGAGATATGGCGGTGCTTTGCGACGGACAGAAAAACGATTACCTTTGCAGGGTCATCTCGGCAGATAAAAATGTGGCAGAATTCGAAATTCTCGATAAACAATTAAACGAAGCCGAGCCTTCCGTGAATCTGAGACTGTTTCAGTGTGTTCCCAAGGGAGATAAGCTGGAATTTATCGTTCAGAAGGCTGTTGAATTGGGCGCTTCTTCGGTAATTCCCGTACTTTCAAAAAGATGTGTATCAAGACCAGATCCGAAAAGTGCCGCAAAAAAGAGAGAACGCTACAGAAAAATTGCCGACGAAGCTTCAAAACAGTGTGGAAGAGGTATAATTCCTGAAATAGGCGAAATGATAAGCTTTAGTGAAGCTGTGAAGAGCTTCGACAGGGAAAATTCAACAGGAATTATTTTTTACGAATGCGGCGGAGAGACGTTGAATGACATCGTAAGCCAAGCAGGTGTTAAAAACATAGATATTTTTATCGGAAGCGAGGGAGGCTTTGAGGAGAAGGAAGTGGAGCTTGCGGTTTCTCAGGGTATTATTCCCGCAACCCTTGGCAAGAGAATTTTAAGATGTGAGACTGCGCCTGTGGCGGCGATTTCCGTCTTGATGAATCTTACAGGAAATATGTAGCTTTTTTGTTGAAATCGACAAATTTTCAAATTTACTTGAAAATTATTTAAAACTGTTGTATAATAAACTAAGAAAAATTTATAAAGGATGGTAAAAGCTATGAACAAGAATGGTATTACTTTACTTGTAGGCATTATCGCTTTAATCGCAGGTGCGGCTGCTGCATTCTTCTTTATCAAGAAAAAGATGGATGAACAGGCTGAAGATTTTGACGAATTCGAAGATTTCGACATGATCGGCGATGATGACGACTTTTTCGGTGAGGATGACTATTCCGAATATGAAGGCTTCGTAACAGGCAACGACGCAGATATGCCCTACGCTGAAGCTGAGGAAGAGACAGAAGAAATATAACGGACATTATTCGTTCCGTATGTGACTTTAACCGTCGCATATATAGCGTGTTTTCATGTTATATGTGCGGCGGATTTGTATATGAAAGGAAAATAATTATGAAAAAGCTGTTTTTAAGGCTTATCAGCCTTGTTACTGCCGCTTCCGTTATGATAGGAGCGCTTATTGTTCCCGCTTCGGCAGCAGGCTATACTAAGAAGAGTCTGCCGAAAAACGATGCAATAGCCTTTGTTGAAGATATGGGTGCAGGCTGGAATCTCGGTAATGCCTTTGACGCCACAAACGGAAACTTTGCGAACGAGCTTGATTTTGAAAAATACTGGTGCGGTGTCAAGACAACAAAAGCTCTTATAAAGCAGGTTGCTGATTCCGGCTTCAAGACAATAAGAGTTCCTGTTTCATGGCATGACCATGTGGATAAGAATTTCAATATCAGTAAGGTGTGGCTCGACAGAGTAAAGGAAGTTATCGACTGGTGTCTTGATGAGAATCTTTATGTAATTCTCAATGTTCACCACGACGTTCTTGAAGGCTACTATTATCCGAATTCAAAGAACTATAAAACCTCCGAAAAATTCCTTACAAAGGTATGGGCTCAGCTCAGTAAGGAATTCAAGGATTATGACGAGCGTCTTGTTTTTGAGACAATTAACGAACCCCGTCTTACAGGCACAAACTTTGAATGGTGGTATAATGTCTGGCAGCCTGAAAAGGAGGCGCTCGACGCTCTCGAATGTATAAACAAGCTTAATCAGGCGGCTCTTGATACTATCCGTGCAGGCGGCGGAAAGAACAAGACCCGTTACGTAATGATACCCGGCTATGATACCGACGGTGGTCAGAAGGGTGCGCTTCAGAAGTATTTCAAGATGCCCAAGGATACGGTAAAGAATCGTCTTATCCTTGACGCTCACCTTTATTCCATAAGCGAGAAGGATTATAAGGGTGTATTGGACGGCTTATACAACGCATTTGTTTCAAAGGGTATACCTGTTTCAATAACAGAATACGGTCTTAATACCGAAGGTTATAACTATAAGAAAAACGGAAGTATAGCCGAAAAGAAGTTTGCAGATACTGCTTCCTATGCTCGTTCCTTAGGTATTTCTCTCGTTGTATGGGATACGAATTATGATGGAGAAAAGGGCTTCCAGCTTATAAACAGAGCTGACGCGAAGGTTACATATCCTGCACTTGTAAAGGCGCTTGTTGAAAACGGTACCGTAAAGGGCAGTACTGCATCCACAGCGACAAAGACAACAAAGCCTGACGTTACCGTAAAGAAGAGCGGTACCTCCGCAACCCTCAGCTGGGATAAGATTAGCGGAGCTACCAAATATAAGGTATATAAGTACAGCAACGGCAAGTATACCTTAGTCAAGACAACAGCGAAAACCTCGATAAAGTTCAAGGGACTCAAGAAAGGTAAGACCTATAAGTATCTGGTTACAGCCTGTGTAAACGGTAAGTGGACTGCCCGTTCAAGCAAGAATCTTGTTTCCGTAAAGATAAGCTGAGATAATATTTATTTCTACGCCATTCCTTAAAAAAGGGGTGGCGTAGTTTTGTGTAAAACTTTTACAATATCTGAGTAAAAATTATGGGAAAATTATGAAAAATACTTGACCTATGGATAAAAATAAGATATAATAGTATTTGTAGAACGTTTGACTTTTTTACAATTCTCACGTTTCAGTAAAAAATACTCTCGCAGTATTATAATAATTTTAAGGAGAACACTCACTATGACCAAGAATCCTAATGTTTTAAAGTGGGTTGAGGAGATGACTGCCCTCACAAAGCCCGAGAAAGTTGTTTGGATTGACGGAAGCAAGGAGCAGCTCGACGCTCTTACTGCAGAAGCATTATCCACAGGCGAAATGATAAAGCTCAACGAGGAAAAGCTTCCCGGATGTCTCTATCACAGAACCGAACCCAACGACGTAGCTCGTGTTGAAGACAGAACATTTATCTGTTCCAAGAAAAGAGAGGACGCAGGTCCTACCAACTATTGGTGCGATCCCGAAGAAATGTACGCTAAGCTTACTCCTATGTATGACGGCGTTATGAAGGGAAGAACAATGTATGTTATCCCTTATTCCATGGGTCCTATCGGTTCTCCTCTCGCTAAGGTAGGCGTAGAGCTTACCGACTCTATCTATGTAGTTCTTAACATGAATATCATGACAAGAATGGGCGCTGACGCTTTCAAGAACCTCGGCGACGAGTCCAATGACTTCGTAAGAGGCTTACATTCCAAGGCTGACGTTGACCCCGAAAACAGATATATCGTTCACTTCCCTGAAGACAACACCATCTGGTCCATCAACTCTGCTTACGGCGGAAACGTACTTCTCGGTAAGAAGTGCTTCGCTTTAAGAATTGCTTCCTATCAGGGCTGGAAGGAAGGCTGGATGGCTGAACACATGCTCATCCTCGGCGTTAAGAAGCCCGACGGCGAAGTTAAGTATATCACAGCAGCATTCCCCTCTGCTTGCGGTAAGACCAACCTTGCTATGCTTATTCCCCCCGAGGGCTATAAGAAGGACGGTTACGAAGTATTCACAGTAGGTGATGACATTGCCTGGATGAAGCAGGGCGAAGACGGCAGACTCTACGCTATCAACCCTGAAAACGGCTTCTTCGGCGTTGCTCCCGGTACTAACGAAAAGTCCAACCCCAACGCTCTCGACTGCACAAAGAAAGGCACAATCTTTACAAACGTTGCTATCAACAATGATGATATGACAGTTTGGTGGGAAAAGCTCGACAAGAATCCTCCTGTTAATGCAACAGAATGGAAGGGCGCTAAGGTTAACGGTCCTGAATTTATTGCTGAAGGCAACAACTTAGCTCATCCCAACAGCCGTTTCACAGCTCCCGCTGAAAACTGCCCCTGCATCTCTCCCGAATTCAACAATCCTCAGGGTGTTCCGATTTCCGCTATTATCTTCGGCGGCCGTCGTGCATCTACAACTCCTCTTGTATATCAGTCTTTTGACTGGAACCAC
>JAZSBN010000012.1:0-46675 GCA_045602405.1 Ruminiclostridium sp. | reverse complement strand
AATTAGAAGATCCATTCCAAAATAGCAGGAAGTAGGCTTGCAAGTGTCAGACCGCCCCTTGACGTCTTCAGACGTTGCAGGTAGCATAGGGCTTTGCCCGCAAAAGAAAAGCCACCGGCTACGCCGGTGGATCTTTACTTTCAGAAAGTCATTCTCTGAAAAGAAGCCGAGCGAAGAGAGAAAAAGAGTTTCAGGTCAAGCCTTTTTCAAAAGGCTTGGCGGAGGTAAGGGGCGGCAGTCCCAAAAGATATCACTTTTTTTCTGTAAATTATAGACTTTTGTAAAAAAATAGTTTATAATGAAAGTGTATATAGTTTTTTATATAATAAAATTTTGACGAAAGGAAATAAAACTATGACACAGGAAGAATTAAAAATCCGCGAAGAAATATGCGAGGTAGGTCATAATTTATGGCAGCTCGGCATGGTAGCGGCTAATGACGGAAATATCTCCGTTAAGCTTGATGATGATACCTTCTTAGCTACTCCTACAGGAACAAGCAAGCGTATCTTAAAGCCTGAAATGCTTATAAAGATGAATAGCAAGAACGAGGTTATCGAATGCCCCGAGGGCTTCAGACCTTCCTCCGAATTTAAGATGCATTTACGCTGTTATAAGGAGCGTCCCGACATCAAGGCAGTAGTTCACGCTCATCCCCCTGTTGCTACAGGCTACGCAATCGCACATATTCCTCTTGATGAATACACAATGCCCGAAGCTATAATTTTCTTAGGCTCTGTTCCGATTGCTCCCTATGGAACTCCCGGCTCTGAAGAGGTTCCCGACAGTATCGTTCCCTTCCTTCCCTACCATGATACTATCTTACTTATGAATCATGGCGCACTTACCGTTGGCGCAGATTTAACACAGGCTTACTACAGAATGGAAACTCTTGAGCATTTCGCAAAGGTAAGTCTTACTGCCCGTCAGTTAGGCGGCGCAAAGGAGCTTCCCCGTAACAAGATTGATGAATGCTGTGAAATCGCCAAGGCTTTCCCTATAAGACATCCCGGTTTCAGAAAGTACAGCCTTTAATACAATATATTGTATTTAAAAGAATTATTTTTATCTACATATTGAAATTAGTCAGTTAATGTTCCACGTGGAACATAGAAGGAGTTGTTATAATGGCAGTTTCATTTGACGAAATTATGGGCAGAAGCGTCCTCGTTGTAATTAAGACTCTCGACAGAAATAAAAAGGAATTAAGCCGCCGTGAGTTTTTAGGCGAGGTCGTTGAAGGCTCTATTGAATATGGTATAGTTATTCGTGATAAGGCTACAGGAGAAAAAACAGCATATCCTCCTGAGCTCAATAACTTTATTCCTGCTCGTCCGGGACTTTATACCCTACAGCCCAGCGGTATATCGGTAATGAATCCCGACTATACGGCTGTATGGAAGATTTATCCCAAGAGTAAGTAAAATGTTCCACGTAGAACATAGAGAGGACATGATACTATTTATAAAGTAGAAAATTATGATGTTATAGTTGTGGGTGCAGGACACGCAGGCTGTGAAGCCGCACTTGCGACAGCAAGACTCGGAATGAAAACGGCAGTTTTCGTTCTTTCTCTTGACGCTATCGCAAATATGCCCTGTAATCCCTGTATAGGCGGCTCGGCTAAGGGACAGCTTGTCTGTGAAATAGACGCTCTCGGCGGAGAAATGGGAAAAGCGGCGGACGCAACCTTTATCCAGTCGAGGGTACTTAACAGAGGTAAGGGGCCTGCCGTTCATTCACTTCGAGTTCAGTCCGACAGAACAAAATACCACGGCTATATGAAAAAGGCTCTCGAAAATGAGCCCTTACTTTCAGTAAAACAGGCTGAAGTAACCGAAGTATGCGTTGAAAATAATGAGGTTACGGGAATAATGACAAAGCTTGGCGGCTTCTATGGAGCGAAGGCAGTCATTATAACTACGGGAACCTATCTTAACGGCGCAATCCATATAGGTGAGCTCAGCTATGCTTCGGGTCCCGATAATGTCTGCCCCTCGGTAGACTTAACGGAAAGCCTTAAAAACCTTGGCCTTGATATAAGAAGATTCAAGACAGGTACTCCTGCAAGAGTTCACAGACGCTCCATTGATTTTTCTGTTATGGAAGAACAGGACGGCGATGATGAAATTATCCCCTTTTCCTTTGATAACGAGTTACCCCTTGAAAATAAGGTGAAATGCTACGTTACCTATACAAACGCCGAAACCCATAAGGTTATTCTTGATAACCTCCACCGTTCTCCCCTTTATTCGGGAAGAATCCACGGCGTCGGCCCTCGCTACTGTCCCAGTATAGAGGATAAGATTGTCCGCTTCAAGGATAAGGAGCGTCACCAGCTTTTCGTTGAGCCTATGGGTCTTGATACCGACGAATACTACCTTCAGGGTATGTCTACATCCCTTCCCGAGGATGTCCAACTGGCATTTTTACGGACTATAAAGGGTCTGGAAAAGGTTGAAATCATGCGTCCTGCCTACGCTATAGAATATGACTGCTGTAATCCCCTTGAGCTTTACGCTACTCTCGAATTCAAGAAGATTGGCGGTCTTTACGGTGCAGGACAGTTCAACTGTACCTCAGGTTATGAGGAAGCGGCGGCACAGGGTCTTGTTGCAGGTGTAAACGCTTCGAGAAAAATTCTCGGTAAGGAACAGATTATCCTTGAACGCTCAAATTCCTATATCGGAACTCTTATTGACGACCTTGTAACAAAGGGCTGTGTTGAGCCCTACAGAATGATGACCTCACGAAGCGAATACCGCCTTATTTTAAGACAGGATAACGCTCCCGAGCGTCTTACCGAATTGGGTCACGAAATCGGTCTTATTTCAGAAGAAAGATACGAAAAATATCTTGATATGATGAAGCAGGTCAGCGACGAGATAGAACGTATAAAGCGTACGACCGTCCATAAAAGCGACGAACTCAATGAAATACTGATAAATAAGGGAACATCTCCCCTTACCCACGGTATAAAGTTTATCGAGCTTCTTAAAAGACCGCAGCTTTCCTATAACGATATAAAGCCTTTCGATAAGTATGCTCCCGATTTACGCCCCGATATAGTAGGAAAAATCGAGGTAAGCATAAAATATGAGGGCTATATAAAGACCCAGCTTTCCCAGATCAAGGAAATGAAAAGGCTTGAATCAAAGCTTCTTCCTACTGATATTGACTATAAGACGATAAGCGGACTGAGACTTGAAGCTCAGGAAAAGCTTAACCGCCATAAGCCTCTCAATATCGGACAGGCAGGCAGAATTTCGGGAGTTAATCCCGCTGACGTATCGGTATTACTGATATGGCTGGCTTCAAGGTCAGGAAAGGAAAGCGAAAATGATTGAAAAATTCAAGGCGGCAGGGATAGAAATTACCCCCCAACAGTCTGAAAAGCTTGAAATTCTTATGGAATTCATGCTGGAATACAACAAGAATGTTAATCTTACCCGTATAACCGAGAGAAACGAGGTTATCGAAAAGCATTATATAGACAGTATTCTTCCCCTTACCCTTTTTGATGTTCCACGTGGAACGAAAATAGTGGATATAGGTACGGGAGCAGGCTTCCCTTCCCTTCCCATGAAGGTTTACAGACCTGATTTAAACTTTACCCTTATCGACAGCCTGGGAAAAAGAGTGAAATATCTTGACCTTGCCTGTGAAAAGATAGGGGTAACCTGTGAAACCGTTCATGGAAGAAGCGAAGAGGTAGCAAGAAACAAAAAGTACCGTGAAATGTTTGATTTTGCTACAGCCCGTGCTGTTGCGGCATTGAACGTACTTTGTGAATACTGTCTTCCCTATGTTAAAAAGGGTGGATACTTTATTGCTTTAAAGGGAGCTGAGGATGAAACCGAAGCTGCCGCCGCGGCAATAGAAAAGCTTGGCGGAAAGCTTGAAAAGGTTATAAGATACGAGCTTCCCGAGGGAGATAAGCGCTGTCTTATCGTAATAAAGAAGATAAAGGAGATTTCTTCCGTTTATCCCCGAAACAGCGGTGTTATAGCGAAGAAGCCTCTTTAAAATGAGAAACCCCGAAAGGCGGTAGAAATGAAAAGAAACAGATTTAAACGGTTTATAAATACCTTTGTAAGTAACTGGAGAATCATGGTGGTGGTAATAGTTCTTACGACTATTTCGGGATATCTCCTTTCCGCTTACGGACTTACAAAGCATTATGTCACCAATATGGATGTTATAATAACCGACGGAAGCGGAAATTCCGACCCGGTTAATGCGGCTACTGCAGTATTATTATTCAGAAGCCCCAACATGTATAACACACTTAATGATACGCTTCAGACAAAGCACACCTATGAGGAATACGACAACGCTTTTACAGTTACTCAGGAGCCGGGAACAGGCTTTTTAAAGATACAGGTCGACTTCCCTACTCCCGAAAAATCATACGCTATGGCGAATCGCTATCTTGATGTGATGCCCGAGGTACTGGGCGGCTACATAGAAAAATCGGGAATTACCATTATTTCCGAGCCTGTCGCTCCCACAGCTCCTGTATTCCCCAACGACGGATTTTTCGTGCTTATCGGTCTTGCCGCAGGAGTAATCATTTCCATAATCGGCATTTTTATAATATGGGCGCTTGACAATACCATTACCTCTGCCGACAATCTTTCCGAGCAGTACAACATTCCCGTACTCGGAGAGCTTATGGATTTTGACACAGAAATCGACTACTTAGGAAGATGACCTATTGAGAAAGGAATATTAAAATGATAAGAAGCATGACAGGCTTCGGCCGTGAACATAGAGTTATCGGCGGAAGAGAATATCTTGTTGAGATACGCTCCGTAAACTCACGTTATTACGAATTCAACGCGAAGCTTCCCCGTCAGTACATGTACCTTGAAGAAAAGCTCAAATCTCTTGTAAAGGAAAAAATCAGCCGAGGAAAGGTTGAGGTTTCCCTCTCGGTTTATAACATTCAGGGTAAGGAAACTGCCGTAACGGTTAACGAGCTTGTGGTAGAAAACTACCTTAACGCCATGAGAGAGACAGCAGAAAAGTTCGGACTTAAGGACGACCTTACTTTAAGCTCAATTTTCAGAATGTCCGACGCCTTCAACGTAGTCCGTGCCGACGTAGACGAGGAAGAAATCTGGTCAGCGGTAAAGGAAACCGCCGAAGAGGCTCTCGCCAAGTTCGTGGCAATGCGTGAGACCGAGGGCGAAAAGATGAAGGCTGACATTCTCTCCAAGCTTTCCAACATTGAGGCTATGATTGAGAAGGTATGCGAATACTCCCCCGAGACGGTAAAGGCTTACCGTGAAAGACTTACTGCCAAGATGAATGAAATTCTCGAGAACAAGCAGATTGACGAACAGCGTATTCTCTTAGAGGCAGGAATTTTCGCCGAGAAGGTTGCGGTTGACGAAGAGACCGTAAGACTTAAGAGCCATTTCGCCCAGTTCAGAAGCATGATGGAGACGGAAGAGCTTGTGGGAAGAAAGTTAGACTTCCTTGTGCAGGAGCTTAACCGTGAGACAAACACCATAGGCTCCAAGGCTCAGGATTTACGCATCACAAGAATTGTTGTTGACGTAAAGAGCGAAATCGAAAAGATAAGAGAACAGATTCAGAATATAGAGTAGTTCATGAACTGTAAAATCAGGAACAAACAAGCGGAGATTGTAACAAATCTCTGCTTGTTTTTGTATATTTTATATTGAGATATACAGAATGTATAAATAATAAGAGTATTTATAGGGAGAAAGGGGCTCTGCCCCCTACCCCGCAAGCCTTTGAAAAGGCTTGACCTAAACTTTTGTATTTTTTTAAAGGTACTTTACTTTCACACATTAGTATGATATAATCAAATAAAAAAGGAGTGGGATTATGAAATTAAAACGAAAATTACTGTCCCTGTTAGCGGCGGTGTGTATAACTGCAGGCTGTAATGGAAATGCGGTAGCGGACAAAACAAATACTACAGTTGAAAATAGAACATTGACAGAAACAGCGAATAAAGACCTGTTGTTAACTGAATTAGATAACGGTGTTGAAATGAACGGCAAAAAATATTCAATACCATTTAATTTAGAAGATTTAGGTATAGAATATAACGCAACAGGCACTGATACTGAATATGATATTTTTTATAAAAATGAGTATTATGCATTTATCACCGTAGATGAATCTGATGATTTTTTAAAAGCTAATGTAAACACTATACAATTCGCATCAAACACTGATTTTAAATTAGGCGATATATATTATGGAAACAACAGAGAAAAAATTTACAAAACGTATGGTGAGCCTGATATAAAGGCACCAAGCGGAATAATAGAACATTATACTTTTGATAACGGCGTTGTACTCGGTATCGAATATGACGACGATATAATTAAAAGTTTAGGAATTACTTTTTCAAACTAAGGAAAATTTCTCTTTGCATCAATAAAACCGAAAGGAAAATGTTATGAAATTAAAACGAAAATTACTGTCCCTGTTAGCGGCGGTGTGTATAACTGCAGGCTGTAATGGAAATGCGGTAGTGGAAACGACGGCAACCACCGCTACAACAAATACAGAAGCTTTAACGGACAGCATAACATATACAGAAAATTCAGAACAACCGCTTTTTCAAAAAGAATTTGAAATTACGGATTGGACAATGGAAGATTTAGTTGCTGATATGACAATATGTGGAAAAAAAGTTGGTCTTCCATGCACAATATCAGATCTTTCAGATTCATTTGGAATTGAAGAGTTTGACCATATCAGCGGAGCAACTGGAAAACGCACTAAAGGCTGTGAAATATATCATAATAACATAAAAATTGCTTTTGCGTATTGTGATGTTGAAGAAGATGATAATGTAATAACATCTATTTGTTTTGATGAAATTATAAGAGATGATGCACAAATACCTGAAATAAACATTATGGGGATAACTGATAAAGCATCATCAACAGATGTGGTAGCTATATTGGGCGAACCGAATGTAAACACAGAATATAGTTGTGATTATAGATACTATTTTTCAAATAATCAGCATCTGTATATCAGTTTTAATGATGATGAAACAGAAATTATGTATTTGGCAATAGAATTTAAGGAGAAATAGTATATTGCTGAACAAGTATACTAATATGGAAAAAACGGACTATAGCTCACGCTACAGTCCGTTTATTTTCTATAAAAGGCTTATTCTTCGTCAGCCTCTTCCTCGTCGGAATCCTCGGCTTCGTCCATTTCTTCAGCCTCGTCGATTTCCTCGTCCTCAGCTATAACCTCAGCCGCTTCCTCTGCTTCAGCTGCAAGGATATCAGCCTCGTCAGCCTTTTCAACAGCCTCGGTCACCTCGGTTTCGTCATGCTCGGTACGGGTGAAGGAAACTACCCTGTTATCGTCGGTAAGTCTCATGACTCTTACGCCCCTCGCGTACCTGCCCATAACGTTGAGGTCGTTGGCACGGATACGGATGATTACGCCGTCGCTGCTGATAAGAATAACGTCGTCGTCAGGGCCGAGAGCTCTTATTCCGCAGACATAGCCCTTCTCCTCGTCAACCTTATAGTTAACGACGCCCACACCGCCTCTGTTTCTTAAGGGATAATTCTTTAATGCAGTACGTCTGCCGAGACCCCTGTCGGTTACGGTAAGAATGGTCATGTTCTCGTCGTAAGCCTTTGTTGCGCCAACAACATAGTCGCCGTCGCGGAGCTTTATAGCCTTTACGCCTGCCGCAGTACGTCCCATGCTTCTTATCTTATCCTCCCAGAAGGTAATAGCCATACCGTTATGGGTTGCGATAAGAACGCCCGAGTCGCCCTCGGTGAGATGTGCTGCCGCAATTTCATCGCCCTCGGCGAGAGTGATTGCACGAAGGCCTCTCTTACGGATATTCTTGAAGGCAGAAAGCTTTGTACGCTTTATCTTACCCTGCTTTGTCACGCAGATAAAATACTTGTTCTCGGCGAAATCGGCGGTTTTCATCATAGCCGCTATTCTTTCGCCCTCCTCTAACTGCAGTAAGTTTACAACATTGGTACCTCTGCTCTGCTTGGAGCCCTCGGGAATTTCATAGCATTTAAGCTTATGCATATTACCGAGATTTGTGATAAAGAGGATATTATCATGGGAGGATGAGATAAATACGTTCTCAACGAAGTCCTCGTCTCTCTGCTTCATGCCCGAAACGCCGCGTCCGCCTCTTCTCTGGAGGTTATATACGTCTACGGCCTGTCTCTTAAGATAGCCGAGGTTCGTATATGTAATAACGCTTTCCTCTACGGGAATAAGATCCTCGATATCTACCTCGCCGCTTACCTGCTCGATAGAGGTACGTCTTTCGTCGCCGTACTTCTTTCTGATAGCTTCAAGCTCTTCACGGATAACGCCGTAAATCTTAGCCTTATCGCCGAGGATTTCCATGTAGCCCGAAATCTTATTCATGATTTCCGCAAGCTCTTCCTCAATCTTTTCCTTTTCGAGACCTGTAAGCTGAGCAAGTCTCATCTGTACGATAGCGTCAGCCTGCTGCTCCGAGAGACCGATTTCCTGCTCGAACTTTATATCCTTGTACTTCTCGTCCATGGCTCTTGTTAAAAGCTGGGAAAGGTCTGCTTCGGCGAAACGCTCCATTAAGCGATCCTTACCCTCCTGAACAGTCTTACTTGAACGGAGAATAGCGATAACCTCGTCGATATTATCGATAGCAAGCATAAAGCCCTGTAATAAATGAGCACGGTTTCTTGCTTTTTCAAGGTCATACTTTGTACGGCGTTCGATAACGTCAACCTGGAAATCGAGATAATGTGTAAGCATATCACGAAGGGGTAAAACCTTCGGAACGCCGTCCACTAATGCCAGCATTATTACGCCTACGGTATCCTGAAGCTGGGTATAGGAATAAAGCTTATTGAGGACAACGTTAGCGTTGGCGTCACGCTTTAATTCTATAACAATCTTCATACCCGTTCTGTCGGATTCGTCACGGAGAGTAGAGATACCCTCGATTCGCTTATCTCTCATAAGCTCGCCGATAGACTCTAAAAGACGGGTCTTATTAACCATGTAGGGAATTTCGGTGATAACTATACGGGTATGGGTCTTTTCCTCGACGATTTCGGCTCTGCCTCGGAGGATTATCTTTCCTCGTCCTGTATAGTAGGCGGAGCGTATACCCGAATAGCCCATTATGATACCGCCTGTAGGGAAGTCAGGTCCCTTGATACAGTTCATAATGCTTTCTATAGGAGCATTTTCATCATCAATAAGAAGGTTAAGAGCGTCGATAACCTCTCCTAAGTTATGGGGAGGAATATTCGTCGCCATACCTACGGCGATACCGATACTTCCGTTTACAAGAAGATTCGGAAAACGGGAAGGAAGAACGGTAGGCTCCTTAAGCTTATCGTCATAGTTTGTTCCGAAATCAACGGTATCCTTATTTATATCCTGAAGCATTTCGTTGGCAATTTTAGAGAGCCTTGCCTCAGTATAACGGTAAGCGGCAGGCGGATCGCCGTCAACGGAACCGAAGTTGCCGTGGCCGTCTACCATGGGATAGCGGAGAGAGAAGCTCTGTGCGAGACGAACCATTGCGTCATAAACGGATGAGTCGCCGTGAGGGTGGTATTTACCGAGAACCTCACCGACGGTATACGCACATTTTCTGTAGGGCTTATCCGAGGTATTTCCTGCGTCGTTCATGGTGTAGATAATACGCCTGTGAACGGGCTTAAGACCGTCTCTTACGTCGGGAAGCGCACGGGAGATAATAACCGACATAGAGTAATCCAGGAAGGATTTTCTCATTTCCTTCTCGATATCTACCTGAATAAGCTTTTCATTTGGGTGAATAGATTCAACGTAGTCCATTTTTTCTTTTTCCTTTGTTTATATAGCGTAAACGCTGTATTTATGCAGTAAGCGCCTTATCGGCAATATATTTCTTAAGTTTTCCGAGGGTTTCCTCGTCGATACATCTTTTAGGAATAGCATAGAAGGAGCTTCTGTTAAGATAGAGGTGGAAAAGCTTCTCGTCTTCATAGAAGGTTACTTCTGTTTCAGCTAAGCGGTAAACGCTTTTTTCTATTTTTGTATCGTCCCTTACCATTTCAGGGTTAGCGGCAATTTCCTCAGCCGCCTCGCTTCCCTCCTCTACGGGGATAACGCCGTGGCTTGTGATAGCTACTACCTCGGTTTCTTCTTCGGGGGCTATCTCGGTCTCGATTTCGATTTTATCGTCGAAAAAGCTCATGATATAGGTTTCCTGCCCCATATCGCCGAGAATGGAAAGCATCTTCTTTCTTATAAGAATCGGCTGTATCCAGTTGAAGAGGAGTATACCTGCCGCAAGTCCCGTAGCGATATAGCCGAAGGGGCTTGAAGAGTTCTTGATAATAAGGTCAACGCCGAGAACGATAACGATAAGATAAACTATTGTATAGATAATTTTCTTTTTAAGAGTAAAGGTGTTCTGAAATTTTATATACGCCTTTTCAATTTCATCGTTGCTCATGTCGAACCTGAGACTGAAATTTTCTTCCATTTATTGTCCTTTCCTGAACGTCAGTGAACGGTATTTCCCGTTAAGAGGATTATTGCGAGAGCTATTGTAGCTATCGTGATAATTCCCGATATTACGGCGTCGCCCTTTTTGTTTTCGTGCAGGAACTTAGGAATACAGAGTCCTGCATAAACGCCGCCGGAAAAAAGTATACCCGAGGCGGGAAGGGTAAAATCTCCTCCCGTAATGAGTATAGCCACACACGCCAGCCAAATAATGAGAAGTATCCACTTGAATACCTTTCTTATAGGCGCACAGAAATCCGAGGCCTCGGTTTCTATACTGTCGATAACGGATTCATGCTTTTCGGTATCGGCGTATATTCTTTCCATGCGTTCAAGCTTTTTAATCTGTAAGTCGTTGTTTTCTTCCGAGTTCATATAAATTACCTTTAAATATCGAGGTTTTCAACAAATTTAGCGTTGGTTTCGATGAATTCTCTTCGTGGCTCTACCTTATCGCCCATGAGGATAGAGAAGATCATGTCTGCCTTAGCGGCGTCCTCCATGCTTACTCTCAGCATGGTTCTTCTCTCGGGATCCATTGTTGTTTCCCAGAGCTGTTCGGGATCCATTTCACCGAGACCCTTATAACGCTGAACCTCTACCTTAGCATTATTTTCTCCTGCAAGCTCGTTAATATAAGCGTCTCTTTCCTCATCCGAGAAGGCATATCTTACCTGCTTGCCTCTTACTACCTTGAATAAGGGGGGCTGTGCCAGATAAACGTGACCCTCCTCGATAAGAGGTCTCATAAAGCGGAAGAAGAAGGTTAAGAGAAGCGTTCTGATATGTGCGCCGTCCACGTCGGCATCGGCCATGATAACAATACGTCCGTAACGGAGCTTCGAGATGTCAAAATCCTCTCCGATACCTGTACCGAGGGCCTTTACCACGGGAAGAAGCTTATCGTTATTATAAACCTTATCGGCTCTTGCCTTTTCTACGTTAAGCATCTTACCCCAGAGAGGGAGAATAGCCTGAAAGGCACTGTTTCTGCCCTGCTTTGCGGAGCCGCCCGCCGAGTCACCCTCGACGATATAGATTTCCGTCTTGGCTGTATCCTTTTCGTAGCAGTCAGCAAGCTTACCGGGAAGTCCCGCGCCGTCGGCAACGGACTTTCTCTTGGCTTCCATAGCTCTCTTTGCCGCGTCTCTTGCCGCCTGAGAATTTATCGCCTTTGTAACGATAATGTTGGCGGTTTCGGGATGCTCCTCGAAATAGTATGTAAGCTTTTCGGTAACAACCTGATATACTGCGGGAGCAACCTCGGGATTACCAAGCTTACCCTTTGTCTGTCCTTCGAATTCACATTCGGGAAGCTTAACGGAGATAACTGCGTTAATGGCTTCTCTTATAGCCTCGCCTGAAAGTGCCACGAATTCCTTCTTTTCGTCATTTTTCTTAGCACCCTTCTTAGGCTTCTTGTTAGCTGCCTCCTGCTCCTGATAAGCCTTTACGAAGTCGTTAACGACCTTGTTGAGGGCTCTCTTGAAGGCTGTTTCATGAGTACCGCCGTCGATAGTATGGATATTGTTGGCGAAGGAACGGAAGCCCTCGCTGTTGAAGTCTGTGTTGTACTGGAAGGCTACCTCTACCATTATATCGTCGACAAGACCGTTAAGATAGATAACGTCGGGGTGGAGTCTGTCTGCACCTCTCATATCCTGAAGCCATTCAACATAACTTATAATACCGCCCTCAAAGCGGAGCTTTTCGGAGATGATATTATCTGGGTCTCTTTCGTCAGAGAGGTTTATAAGAAGTCCGCCGTTAAGGAAGGACTGCTCTCTCATTCTTTCAAGAAGCGTATCATAGCTGAAAACAGTTTCATGGAAGATTTCTCCGTCGGGCTTGAAGCGCACCTTCGTACCTGTAATGGAGGTTTCGCCGATAATCTTCATCTGTTCGTCGTAATGACCTCTTTCGAAACGCTGGAAATGGATATTCTTTCCGTCGTGTACCTCTAATTCGAGATATTCCGAAAGAGCGTTTACTACCGAAGCGCCAACACCGTGGAGACCGCCTGATACCTTATATCCGCCGCCGCCGAACTTACCGCCTGCATGGAGAATGGTATAAACTACCGTAGCGGCAGAAATACCCTCCTTAGGGTGGATACCTGTAGGAATACCACGGCCGTTATCGGTTACCTCGATAACGTCTCCGGGGAGAATCTTTATGTCGATACGGCTGCAGTAGCCTGCAAGAGCCTCGTCGATAGCGTTATCCACGATTTCATAAACAAGATGATGAAGACCGCTGGGTCCTGTTGAACCGATATACATACCGGGTCTTTTGCGGACTGCCTCGAGGCCTTCGAGAATCTGGATATCATCGGCGCCGTATTCGTGATTAACTACCTTTGTATTTTCGTCCATGATACAATTCCTTTACTGTCCCCTTCAGGGGAAATATCTTTATTACAATCAAAAACCGCCCCCTTAAGAGCGATATGATTATATTATATAATAGTATATACCGATTATATCATAAAAACAGTAAAAAATCAAGCTATTTTCCAAAAAATAACGGTACAAAATGCCCTTATTAAGCGATAAAGATTGACAATATTTTTAAGATGTGTTATATTTAACTTGTTAATTTACTGCAGTATTGCAGAAATCCGAAAAGGGAAAGGAAACGTTATGAAGAAATCATTCAAAAAAGCCTTAGCGGCAGTAGCTCTCGTTTTCGCACTTCTCATGATGTGCTCATGTATGAGAATGGAAATGGGTATCGTTATAAACGAGGACGGAACCGCAAAGGTATTCAGCGAAGTAACAATGTCTGAGGCTACACTCACACAGCTTGAACAGACCAAGGAAGAATTTATGCAGTCTCTCCGTGAGAGCGAGGATTCCGAACAGTATGAAGGCTGGGAAATGGAAGAGGTCGAGAGAATTGTTTCCGGCGAAATAGGCGATGAAACCTACATCGGTATGCGTTATTACAAGACCGGTACTCTTGAAGAGGTTGTGGCTGAACTCGGCGATACCGACGAATCCAGCAATATCACCTTTGATACCAGAAAAGAAAACGGCGAAAATATAGTAAACATTACATTAACCAACAATGAAGGCGGCTCCGCAGGCGGCGAAGTGGAAGAATATGTTTCCCAGGGCATGATGACTACATATTTTACAGTTACAGTTCCTACCGAGATTACAAGCAGTAACGGCGTTATCAGCGCAGACAAGAAGACTGCTACATGGGATATTCTCGATATAATAAGCGGTGCTGACAAAGAAAAGAACATGGTAGTAAGCTACAAGGATGCAGGCTCTCCTGTCCTTATGATAGTTCTTATTGCGGTTGGCGCAGTAGTTCTCATCGGTATAGTTGTTGCTGTTATTGTTATCTGCGGCAAGAAAAAGCCCCAGCCCGTAGCAGATACTCCCATGAACTATTCTATCCCCCAGGCAGTTCCCGTAACAAACGCAGTACCTGCACAGGAAACAGCACCTGTTCAGACAGCGGCTCCCGTAGCTGAAACTGCTCCCGTACAGGCGGAAGCTCCCGCTGAAGCGGCACCTGCTGAAGAAAAGGCATTCTGCATTAACTGCGGAACCAAGCTCGAACCCGGCTCCGCATTCTGTACAAACTGCGGCGAAAAGGTATAAGATTCCAATATAAAGCTGAATCCCGAAGCAAGACGAGTAAGTCAGGCTTCGGGATTTTTCCGTTATGAGGTGTGCGTGCCTGTTAAAGGCAGGAATTAGCAGACGCTTCCGTCTGGGATACAGAACAAAGAAGTCATGCGTTCTCCTGCCGTTTCAGATTACTTCCATAAAGAAGAAGCCTGTTAAAGGCAGATACTGGCAGACGCTTCCGTCTTATTTCTCGATAAATTTGATAGGGTCACACCATGCGCCGTTTTCGGTAACGCCGAAATGGAAATGGCTGGGAAGCTTACATTCCACATCGGCGGTGTTCCCTACCGAGCCGATAATTTCGCCCATGGAGACTTCCTGCCCGATTTTAACGTTCACGGTCTCGCTCAGGTTATAGTAATGGCCCACAACCCCGTCGCCGTGGTCGATAATCACGCAGATTCCCCATAAGGGGTCGTCATTCACCTCGGTAACGGTACCCTTCATCATAGAGGCTACCGCTGTCCCTGCTTCTGCGGCGATATCAACCCCGTCGTGGGTCTTCCATACCCCGAGGGTCTCGCTTTTTACCAGCTCACCGTTGCTGTAGGGGTTGATTACCTCGCCGCTTACGGGGAGAGTCTTGGGGTTTTCAAATACAAGCCCCGCCGTATCGGCTTCCTCCTCCTTCGGCTCTGTGGCTTCGGTCTCCTTCGGTATGTCAAGCTTTTCCGCGCTTACGTCCTCGGTCTCGTCCGAGAAGATAAAGACGTTATCCTCGGCGTTATCTTCCGTTTCGGCAGTAAGCCTGTTCATGGCGCCGTCGTAGGCCATATAGGCGGAAATACCCACAGCGCACAGGCTTAGCACAAGTGCGGCGGTAAAGCCTTTTCCTTTAAGTCCGTTTTTGAATTCTGCTTTTTTCATAATAACTTTCCTTTCATAAGGCGAGCCGCCTCTGGCAGTTTGGCAACACTCGCGTCAGATGTAATTCCTGTTTTTTAAGGTCTATGGAAGTATTTTTACCTGATTTTTCATTATTATGCAGGATTTTTTTGTCGTAAATGAAAATTTTATGTAACCCGTATTGCAATTTTACACTTAATATGTTACAATAGTGGCAAATGTGCTGATTTTTGAATAAATTGCATAAGGATAACTCTTATCATAATGAAAGGAAGAATCGTATGAATATCAACGAACTTTACAGCCTCTGGCTCGAAAAGGCTTCCGCTGACCCCGATTTAAAGAAGGAGCTTGAAGCTATAAAAGGAAATGACGAAGAAATTTCCGACCGTTTTTACCGCGAACTCGAATTCGGTACAGGCGGTCTCCGTGGCGTAATCGGTGCAGGCACCAACAGAATGAACTACTACACCGTTTGTAAGGCTACACAGGGTCTTGCCGCTTACTTAAAGGCAGTAAAGCCCGAGGGTGCTTCTGTTGCCGTTTCCTACGACAGCAGAATCAAGTCCGACTATTTCGCAAAGTCCGTAGCCGAGGTTCTTTCCGCCAACGGAATAAAGGTATATATCTATACCGAGCTTATGCCTACTCCCATGCTTTCCTGGGCAGTAAGATACCATAACTGTGACGCAGGCGTAATGGTAACCGCTTCCCATAACCCCGCAAAGTACAACGGCTATAAGGTTTACGGCTCCGACGGCTGTCAGCTTACAATCGACGCCGCTGACGCTGTGCTTGCCGAAATAAACAAGATTGACGTTTTCGGCGGTATAAAGTCCGCTTCCTTCGAGGACGGCTTAAAGAGCGGTATGATCAACTATATCGACGATAAGGCTATCGACGCATATATGGCTGAGGTAAAGAAGCAGTCCTTACATCCCGACGTATGTGCAAAGGCAGGCCTTAAGGTAGTATACACTCCCCTTAACGGTACCGGTAATAAGCCTGTACGCCGTATCTTAAAGGAAATCGGAATCGATAACGTAGTAATCGTTCCCGAACAGGAAAATCCCGACGGAAACTTTACAACCTGTCCTTATCCGAACCCTGAAATCCGTGAAGCTTTAACAAAGGGTCTTGAGCTTTGTGCAGTTGAAAAGCCCGACCTTCTTTTAGCTACCGACCCCGACTGTGACCGTGTAGGTATCGCAGTTCCCGACGGCGACGGTTATGCATTATTCACAGGTAACGAGGTAGGTGCTCTTCTTCTCGAATATGTAGCAAGAGAGAGAAAGGCTCTCGGCACAATGCCCGAGAATCCTATCGCAGTAAAGACAATCGTTACAACAGATATTACAAGAGCAATCGCCGAAAAGTACGGCGTAGAGCTTATCGAGGTACTTACAGGCTTCAAGTTTATCGGCGAACAGATCGGCTTCCTTGAAGAAAAGGGCGAGGAAAACCGTTATATCTTCGGCTTCGAGGAAAGCTACGGCTATCTCGCAGGCTCCTATGTAAGAGACAAGGACGCAGTAGTAGCCTCCATGCTTATCTGTGAAATGGCGGCCTTCTACCGTGCACAGGGCGTATCTCTTATTGAAGCAAGAAAGAAGATGTACGATGAATACGGCTGTTACTGTAATACTCTTGATACCTTCGCCTTCGAGGGTGCAAGCGGTATGGCTAAGATGCAGGAAATCATGAACCGTATGCGTACCGATTACCCCAAGGATATCGCAGGAGCAAAGGTTATCGCTATGGCTGACTATGAAGCTTCTAAGAAGTATGACCTTTTAAGCGGTGCCGAGACAGTAATCGACCTTCCCAAGTCCAACGTTATCACACTTTACATGGAGGGCGGTGCAAGCCTTGTTATCCGTCCCTCGGGTACAGAGCCCAAGATCAAGATCTACTACACAACCGTAGGAAAGACCAACGAAGAAGCGGCGGCACTCCAGAAGAAGTATGCCGAAGCCTTCACAACCTTCGTAAAGTAATTTCATAACATAGAAAAGGCGGCTGTCGTAAAGATAGCCGCTTTTTTATGGCATAAATAAGGTAATATTCCCTGTCCCTTGTCTCATACAATTAGACGAGGTGATATGATTGTCCGTTAAAAAAAGCTACAGAGAGCTTCTCCGTAAGGGAAGCGCATATATTATTTCGGTTACCGCAGGAGCAGGAGCCGCCGCCGCTTTGCTGGCGGTTTCGGCGCTTGCCATGTATGTTTTTCAGCTTCCCGTATATTTCGCCGAGTATCTTTCACTTTTATCCTTCGGTACGGGCTGTATGGTTTCGGGCTGGGTCGGCGGAAAGCTAAAAAAACGCCACGGCCTTCGGATAGGCTTCCGCTGTGGGGCTATAATGCTTGCCCTTTGCGGCATCGGTGCGCTTCTGTGCGGCTCTCTTGACGGGTCGGCGGCACTGGCGAAAACCATAACCGCCGTTCTGACAGGCTGCAGCGGCGGAGTTATCGGAGTAAACACAGCGGGGAGATAAAAAAGCCCTGTAGTATATGGTAGTATCTGTACAGAAGCTTTATATGTATTTATCGGGGGAACCTTTCTGAAGAAAGGCTTCCCCCATACCCCTTCCAAAGACTTTTAATATGAAATTCCTCCCCATAGGGTTACCCTATGGGGAGGAATTTTAACTGAAAGTTTTAGGAAAGGAGTTTGAGGAATAACCCTTTTTCAAAAGGGTTTTCCTCAATAATAGCGTATAAGTCTCTGGACGGGTACTACCATATACAGCAGAGCTGTTTTAGTCATCCTTCTGATTTATATACTCGATTTCCTTATTCTTCTGAGCGGTAAACACTGTAATAAGGAAGCCCAGGGAGATAACGAGGGCTACTGCCCCGTCGAAGTTAAGGGGAGTTATTCCCTTGACAGCCTCTCCGCCGAAAAGAACCGCCATGCCCTTACCGAGGAAGGAAACTCCCGAGGCTAAGAAGGTGAGTCCTGCCGTAATTATTTCTCTCATACGGGAAGCCTTTGTTTCCACTCTTCCGAGGAATCTTGCGGAAGAAGCGATATAAAGGGTCATTGTGATATAAACGAAAAGAAGAAGAAGATTCTCCGAATGGTTAAGGATTATAAGGTCGTCGCCGAAGAAGAAGGAGGTTTTTAAAAACCACGCCACCGCTCCCAGCCACTGGACATGACCGATAAAGGCAGGGGGAATCTTGTTGTTAAGAAGTACAAGCCCCGTAGCCGCAAAAACAACGGAGGATACTACCGATAAGACGGCAAGAAGGGTGTTTCCTGCGTCAAAAATCGTGAAAAGTCCGAGGACTGCTCCTAAAAGATAGGCTATACCGAGGGGAATCGTAGCTTTTTCGCCCATGCCGTCGGAAGAAGCGGAAAAAGCAGGCTGTCCCGCCTTTTTACCCAGAATAGCGAGAACCACGAAAACTACCGAAAAGCAAAGAAGGGTGATATAGATAAGAAGCCCCGGGCCCTCTCCGCCCCTGATAAAGAAGCCTGTTGAAAAATCAAAAAGAGAAACATACTGGAAGAAGCGGATTACTGCGGAAGCCACAGCCGCTATGGCGAGATAGATAAGAATCGCCTTACCTGAAATTTTCATATATATAAAGTCCTTTCAAAACTAATCGTACTCTTAATTATAGTATATTTCAGAAGCTAAGTCAATATAATTAAATAAAAAACGATAAGGAAGGAGTTTTAAATCTTGAAGGACAGGCTTATTATTCTTGCCTTTTTTACGGCAGTAGCACTATCCCTTCCCTTTCTGGGCGGAGGGGGAAAAAATATCGGAGAGGCCGCGGCCTTCCCCGAAAGTATAAGGCTTCTTCTTACCGAAACCGAGGAGGTAGTTACTCTTACTGCAGAGGAATATATCGAGGGCTGTATCTCTGCCCAGATACCTATTGATTATGAGCAGGAAGCCCTCAACGCACAGGCCTCCGCCGCCGCAACCTACGCCCTAAGGCTTATCTCGGATTTCAAGGACAATTCCTCTGTAAGCTTTACGGGAAAGGACGGAGAAAGGGCGGATTTATCCGACAGTACCGCTCTCTGTCAGCCCTATTTCAGCTATGAAAAGTGTAAGGAGCAGTACGGAGAGGACTACGGGCTTTATTATCCCAATATAAAAAAGGCGGCGATTTACGGGCTTTCCCATATTATTACATACGAGAATGAGCCGATCTATTCCGTGTATCATTCGGTAAGTACGGGCGAAACCTGTAATCCCGAGATAGTATGGGGCAGGAGTCTTCCCTATCTTAAGCCTGTAAAAAGTGAGTGGGATAAGGGCTACATAAATTATGAATGTGTGAACGAGATGACTACCGAAAAGGCACGGGCGCTTCTCGTAGCCTATAAAAACGATATCGAGATTCCTGCCGACTTCGGAAAATGGTTTTCCGAGTTCAATGTGAACGAAAGCGGCTATGTCATTTCAGTAAAAATCGGAAAGACAACCTTCTCGGGCGGCGACGTATGGCGGATTTTCGGGCTTCGCTCCCCTGCCTTTACGATAAGCTATTCCGACAATATCTTTACCTTTACCACGAGGGGCTACGGCCACGGGGCAGGACTAAGCCAGTACGGCGCAAACGAAATGGCAAAATCGGGAAAAACCGCCAGGGAAATACTGGAGTATTACTACAGCGGCGTTAAAATATAAAGAAAGGCTCTGTTGTTTTGCACAACGGAGCCTTTCAGCCTGTCCTGTAGTTGAGCTTTTAAAGCTATTTCAAACCCGTCCGTCTTTGACGGACACCACAATTATTCATTGTTCATTATTCGTTATTCAATATTCATTACTCAGCCGCCGAACTTCCAGAAGTGGGGACAGAAGCTGACGCAGAAACTTCAGGCGCCGCCTGTACCTGTGGTACGGGACTGCTTCCCGAAGAAGTATTGGCGGAAGAGTCATTTTCCGAGGAAGCGGCTTCCTCTGTACCCTCATCCTCGTCCTCGAGAACGCTTTTATGCTTTTCGGGGTCGTCGTTGGGCTGTCGGAGGAGTATGGACTGCTTATAAAGCTCGGGGTCGTTTTCCATAAGGAATTTCATATCCTTCATGGGTACGATATCCCCTCTTGTGATTCTCATGGCGATAAGAAGGCATTTTCCCATAGCGTCGAAGGATTTTTCCATTGCCTCGCTTTGTTCCTTTGAGGACTGAAGCTGCATTTCCAGCATGGAAAGCTCATTTTCCTTGGCCTTTTTCGCCTGCTCCTGCTTCTGCTTTTCAAGCTCTTCCTTTTTCTTGGCTTCCTCTGCTTTTTTAAGGGCTTCGGCTTCCTTATCCTTTTTATACTGTGATTCGGGCATTATCGAGGCAAATTTCGGAATACCCGATAAATTATTCATGTTCATGCTTTTTCCCTCCCATAGCCTTTTTTATTATATCGGCAGTATTTCTTATAAATAAAGCCGCCCTGACGTAAAAATTACGACAGGGCAACAATTATAACTTTTCTGCCAGCTCATCGGAGAGTAAAAGTGCCTGAGTCTTTATCTCACGGCTCTTGAAAATCCCCTTGTCCGCGTAGGAAAGAGCCTTTGAGGTAAGAGACAAAGCTTCTCTCGTATTCGCCGAGCCTTTCGCCATTTCAAGATAAGCTCTCGCAAGAAGGGCACAGGCTTCGTCGTAGATAACGCTGTCTTCCGTAGCGAAGGGAGCGGCAATTTCCGCGGCGGCGGAATACTCCCCTCTTCTGAAGGCGTTTTTCATTTTATTAAGGGCTTCGAAGTCCTTTAATACTGCATTTTCGCTGTCATCGAAGGTTTCAAGCTCGTCGGGAAGGAGATAATTTACGGGAAGCTGTAAAACCTTGGCGAGATAGGTAAGAGTCTTTACCGAGGGATTGGCTGTACCGCTTTCTATCTGGCTCAGCATATTTCTCGTTATGAAGTCACCGACCACGTCAGCCTGAGTCATCTTTCTCGCAAGACGGGCTTCCTTTATACGCTTACCGAGTTCAACGGAATCCATAAAGCCACACTTCCTTTCTTTATTCTTAGTTCAGTAAATCTAATTTACATATAGTTTAGCATGGAAACGTTTAAAAATCAATACCTAAATCAAAAAAACCTTATTTTTGTCACAATGCACAAAAGAAAAGCCGCTTAATGTACAGGATAACGAAAATAAAAATTCCTCATTTTTTCTATTGACAATGTCGGAAAATATGTTATAATGATAGTAAATAAAATTTACATAAACCCATTCCTCATATTGGGGACTATATAAAGAAAGGTGGTTTATATATGGAATGGTTTTCTGAATGGTGGGGAAGTCTGGCGCTTTTTTCACAGATAATGTACTGTGTTGCACTTCCCGCAACAATCATACTTTTAATACAGGCGGTTATGATAATCATAGGCTTCGGTCCCGATAACGACATGGGCGTGGATACCAGCGATACCTCGGGTCTCGACGGGGATATGTCGGGAGCGGACGGCGTTGACGCTGTTGATCCTTCCGATTTAACGGATATAAAGGATGTCCATGACGGAGGAAATCCTGCCGACGCAGGCTCAATGCATTTCTTTACGATTCAGGGCTTCGTTACCTTCCTTGCTGTATTCGGCTGGTCGGGCGTAATACTCTTCGGCTCTACACAGAATATCATAATTTCCGTGATAGTTGCCTTTGTTCTCGGTCTTGCCGCAATGTTCGGCGTAGCCAAGCTTTTACAGGTTACTGCGAAGCTTGCCCAGAACGGTACAGTCAATACGAGAAACCTTCTCGGTGCGAAGGGTACGGTATATCTGGTTATCCCCGCTTCGGGAGACGGTAAGGGCAAGGTCAACGTGTCTACCGACGAACGCTTCCTTGAATACGACGCAATAACCGACGGAGACGAAATTCTTCCCAACGGTACTCCCGTAAGAGTAACCGATATAAGAACGGGTAACGTCCTTGTGGTTGAAAGATATAACGGAGGGTAATAAATGGACTGGATCGATATAACCTACGTTTTATTTATTCTCCTTGTGATTATAGCAGGAATTATCTGTATAGCGGTTTTTGTTCCGAAGGAGCGTGAAAAGCGTGCCAAGACGGAAAACTGCTACCGTTACTACTGCCGCGGCGGCGAAATGGTAAAAAGTACCGATAAGGCGAGCCTTTATGAGCGGACTCAGTCCTACTTCTATATAGAAAAGGGACCCTTTGAGGCTGACGGCGTTGCCGACGGAATAAAGGGCGCCGACGATAAATATTATAAGGCAGTAGCTATCTTTTCGGTATACATTCCCGAAAGCCTTGCCGACACGGCGGCGAATATCTTCTGTAAAATGGAGCAGGAGGCTATCGTGGAAACAATATCAGAAACCATTTCCGAGGCTCTCGTAAAAAAGCTTGCCGACTATTCGGCGGAGGCTGACGAAGCGGCCTTCAAGGAAGATTTAAGAAAATATACCGAGGAAAAGCTTATAACCCTCGGGTATATGGTTGACGCCTTTGTAGGTCTGAAGGTGTCGGAAGATTCAACAGTAAATAATGCCTGAGGCATTAAAATAGCGGTGGTGGGATACTGCCGTTAAATAAAAGGAGGAAATTCAAAATGGATGAAACAATCATTATAGCGATATGTGTAGGCGCGGTAATTCTCTTCGCCCTTATCGCAGGTATCCTTTCCAGATACCGTAAGTGTCCTTCCGATAAGATTCTCGTAATCTACGGTAAGGTAGGAAGCGACAAGAGCGGTCAGGCGAGAAGTGCACGCTGTGTACATGGTGGCGCGGCATTTATCGTTCCGATTATCCAGTCCTACCAGTACATGGACTTAACCCCTATCTCTATCAACGTGGATTTAAAGAATGCACTTTCCAAGCAGAATATCCGTGTTGACGTACCTTCCAGCTTTACAGTAGGTATCTCTACCGAGGCAGGAGTTATGCAGAATGCTGCCGAAAGACTTTTAGGTCTCCGCTTACAGCAGATTCAGGAGCTTGCCAAGGATATCATCTTCGGTCAGCTTCGTCTCGTTATCGCTACAATGGATATCGAGGAAATCAATCCCGACCGTGATAAGTTCCTTATTGCGGTATCCAACAACGTAGAAATCGAGCTCAGAAAAATCGGCTTACGTCTTATCAACGTTAACGTAACCGATATCCGTGACGAGTCCGGCTATATCGAGGCCCTCGGTAAGGAAGCTGCCGCTAAGGCAATCAACGATGCGAAGAAATCCGTTGCCGAAAAGGACAGAGACGGTGCTATCGGTCAGGCTAACGCTTTAAGAGACCAGCGTATCCAGGTTGCTGCCGCTAACGCAAGCGCAATCGAGGGTGAAAACGCCGCTAAGGTAGAAATCGCACAGTCTGAAGCGGTAAGACGTGAAAAGGAAGCTGAAGCCCTTAAGATTGCTACTGCAGCAGAAGCAGTTCAGGCAGCTAAGGCAAGAGAAGAAGCTTACGTTGCACAGAAAATCGCCGAACAGGGACGTGCTGCCCTCGAAACAGCTACTCAGGAAGCAGACGTTATCGTTAAGGCTAAGATCGCCAAGGAACAGGCTGAGATCGCCGCTGAAGCAGAAGCTGAGGTTCTCCGCCGCAAGGCAAAGGGTGAGGCTGACGCTATCTTCGCTAAGATGGAGGCTCAGGCTAACGGTGCCAAGGAAATTCTCCAGAAGCAGGCTGAAGGTATGAAGGAGCTTGTTAATGCGGCAGGTAATGCCGACGACGCAGTTAAGCTCATAATCGCCGACAGAATGGAACAGCTCATGAGAATTCAGGTTGACGCAATCAAGAACATCAAGATTGATAAGATTACTGTATGGGATGGCGGCTCTAACGGCGGTAAGGACGGAAAGAGCTCTACCGCAGATTTCATAAGCGGCCTCTTTAAGGCAGTTCCTCCCATGAACGAGCTTTTCAATCAGGCAGGAATGAAGCTCCCCGAATATCTCGGTAAGGATCTCGAAGAAATGGCACAGCTTAATGTAGCTGACGAAGAAACAACAGCTGAATAAAACTAACAGCCCCGATGAACAGTCGGGGCTTATTTTTTTAGCTTAGTTATTAAATTGTTTGCCGAAAGCTATATTTGTTTAGTTTCCTGCTCTTGTTCATTTTCTTTGTACTTTTTGCTTGCCCAAAAAGTACGAAAAAGGGCACTTTTCCGCTTCCTCCTCAACATAGCCTGACGGCTATTGTTCGTCGCTTGCGGAAAAGCCCCTTTAATTAAACCTTTTATCTCATAGTAATACAGAAGTTTAGGTCAAGCCTTTTCAAAGGCTTGCGGGGGTCAGGGGCAGAGCCCCTCTCAGCAAAGCTCTCCTCCCTACAAGGGCATGGTCGCTACGGCGTTAAGGCTTCCGTCGGCGGTAATGCCTGCCTCGGTATATTCGTAGAACGCCTGACTTCCTATCATAGCGGCATTATCTCCGCAAAGGGACACAGGGGGGATATAAAGCTTTATCCCCTTCGCCTGACAGCGTCTTTCCATCATGTCGCGAAGAGCGGAGTTAGCGGCTACGCCTCCTGCCATAGCGGCAATCTGATAGCCTCCGTCAACCGCCGCCGCAACAAAACGAGAAGAAAGAATATCCGCCACGGTGTACTGGAAGGAAGCGGCGAGGGAGTCGATATCAAGCGTTTCTCCCTTCTGTGAAGCGTTGTGAACGAGGTTTATAACGTTAGTCTTAAGTCCCGAAAAGCTGAAATCATAAGGATTCTGGGTTTTCGGACGAGGAAGCTTGTATTTCTTGTGGTCGCCGTTTTTCGAAGCCTTGTCAATATGCACTCCGCCGGGATAGGTAAAGCCCATGGCACGAGCCGCCTTGTCGAAGGCTTCTCCTGCCGCGTCGTCGAGAGTTCTTCCGATAGTTTCATAATCGGTATAGCTTTTAACCTTCATTATATGGGAATGTCCCCCCGAAGCCACAAGACAAAGATAGGGCGGCTTTAAATCGGGATGTGCGATATAATTTGCGGCAATATGTCCCTTTATGTGATGAACGGGGATAAGGGGCTTCTTTGCCGAAAGTGCAAGACCCTTGGCGAAATTTACACCTACTAAAAGAGCGCCTATAAGCCCAGGGGCGTAGGTTACCGCTATAGCGTCAACGTCGGAAAGCTCCATATCCGCCTTGACGAGAGCCTCGTCAACCACGCCTACTATGCTTTCGCAGTGTCTTCTTGAAGCTATTTCGGGTACAACTCCCCCGTAGAGCTTATGCTCCTCAATCTGTGTAGCTACCACATTTGAGATTATTTTTCTCCCGTCCTCGACTACTGCGGCAGCAGTTTCGTCACAGGAGCTTTCTATTGCTAAAATTCTCATTTTTATATATTCCTTTAACTGTAAATTCCTTGATACCAATCGAATTATATTATAGCCTATTGCCGCTTATTTTGCAATAGGCTTTTACTTCAGAAGTCGGCAAAAAAAGCAAAAAAATTCCATAAACCACGGAAAAATATGTTGAAAAAGCGGTTGTAAAGCTTCTTTTATAATGCTATAATGGTTTAGTGTGCGTATTGCACGGAAAACAGTCCGTCAAGGAGTGAAAAAATATGGAAATAAAGGAAATACTTGAGACTCTCTGTAATGCCGAGGGCGTAAGCGGCGATGAATACAGCGCCTGTGCCGCGGCGGCAGAGCTTCTCGGAAAATATACCGATACCGTAGAAACAGATAAATTCGGCTCCGTTACTGCCTTTATCGGGGATAAAACCTCGGATAAGCCCACGGTAATGCTGGAGGCTCATATAGATGAAATCGGCTTTATCGTAACCTATATCGACGATAAGGGTTTTATAAAGGTAGGAAACTGCGGCGGAACGGACAGGCGTCTTTATGCCGCCCAGACTGTTATAATCCACGGTAAGGAGAAGGTAAAGGGCGTTATCTCTACCCTTCCCCCTCATGTAGCCTCCGATGCTAAGAAAACCATGAAAACCTCGGAAATTGCCATTGATACGGGCTACAGCAAGGCCGAACTTCAGAAGCTCATTTCCCTCGGGGACAGGGTTACTATAGTCTCCCCCTTTACTCCCCTTCTCGGTACAAGAGTATCGGGAAAGGCGGTAGATAACCGTGCAGGTGTTGCCGCTATCATTTATGCAGTATCTTTGATAAGCGGAAAAAAGCTTCCCTATAACGTGGAAATACTTTTTGCGTCTCAGGAAGAGGTCGGAAGCCGCGGAGCGAAAATCGCTTCCTTCAATTCTACTGCCGATATAGCGATAGCTACCGACGTAAGCTACGCCTATACCTCCGACGCTAAGCGTGAGCAGTGCGGCGATATGGGAAAGGGAGCCATGATAGGAATATCTCCTGCCCTCGATAAGGGACTTACCGAGGAGTTAAAAACTATTGCCGAAAATAAGAAAATCCCCTTCCAGTACGAGGTAATGGGGGGACGTACGGGAACCGACGCCGACGATATAAGCGTAAGTAAGGGCGGAGTTAAAACCGCACTCCTTTCTATACCGATAAAGTACATGCATACTCCCGTTGAAACGGTAGACACCGAGGATATAAAGGCAGTAGGCGAAATTATGGCGGAATTTATTTCGGGAAGCGAGGCTTGTAAAAATGTCTGATATGTTTGAGCTTACGAGAAAGCTGTCCCTTCTCTGCGGCGTAAGCGGAGACGAGGGAGATGTAAGAGATTTTATAAAGTCCGTGCTTCCGTCGGACTGTCAGGTAAATACCGATAATCTCGGAAACCTTCTCGTATATAAAAAAGGAAGAAAGGCTCCGAAGAATAAAGTAATGCTCTGCGCTCACATGGACGAGGTAGGCTTTATAGTTACCTCTGTATCCGAGGACGGTCGGCTTAAATTTTCTCCCGTGGGGGGAATTTCTCCCTCAGTAGTATTCGGAAGAAGGGTCATATTCAAAAACGGAACAGTGGGCGTAATTGCCGCCAAGCCCGTTCATCTTCTTTCCGACAGCGAAGAGGATACCCAGCCGAAAATTTCTTCCCTTACTATAGATATCGGCGCTTCCGACAGGAAGGAAGCGGAAAAATATATCGCCCTCGGCGACACCTGTACCTTTATGAGCGAGTATGAGGAGCTGGGCGGTGGCTTTATAAAGGGAAAAGCCCTTGACGACAGGCTTGGCTGTGCCGTTCTTCTGGAGCTTCTTTCAAAGGAACAGGAATACGATATGTACTGTGCCTTTACCGTTCAGGAGGAGGTAGGTACAAGAGGTGCGGCCTGTGCCGCCTTCAATATAAAGCCCGACATGGCGATAGTTATTGAAACTACCACAGCCTGCGATATTGCAGGAGTCGAGGATGAAAACCGTGTATGCGTGTTAGGCGATGGGGCGGTAGCCTCCTTTATGGATAAGAGTACGGTTTATGACCGTGAGCTTTACAGGCTTTCCTTTGAATGTGCAGAAGCCGCAGGCGTGAAATGCCAGACCAAGACCCTTGTAGCAGGCGGAAATGACAGCGGTGCTGTCCATAAGGCGGTGGGCGGTATAAGAACTGCCGCATTATCCGTACCTACGAGATATCTTCATTCTCCTGCCTGCGTAATGAAGAAGGAGGACGCCGAGGCCGTTCTTAAAACCGCAGAAAAGCTTTTTGAAAGATTATGTGAATTATGATAGAAAAGACAGAGGACATCGAAAAAATATACCGCTCTCTTTCTGGCCGTCCCGATATCTTTTCGGGAAAGATAAAGGCTCTCGCCGAAAGCTATGGAACAGGCTACGACTTTCTGAGCTTTTATGTTCAGGATAAGGGCGTGGTAATCGGAAAATACTACGGAAGCTCCGTTATAAGCGGCAATATTTCCGACGAGGAAAAGACGGAGGAGCTTAAAAGCTTTCTCCCGACTCTTGGAAAGGGCGTGCTTATGTCCCTTGAAAACGGAGAAAAGCTGGGGATAGCGGATACTGCAAAAAAGGGATGTATAATGAAATTCACGGATTCATCCCAAAGAGACGGAGACCTTACCCGTGACGATGTAAGCACATGGCTTTCCTACAGGGAGATATACGAAATCCTTAAGGACGGCTTCGATATGAGTTTCGATGAATGGTATGTGGATATAAACCATAACGTTCGCCACGGAATTTCTACGGTTTATTCCGTTGGGAATGCCTCTACCGCTACGGTAATGTTTACCGTTGACGGAATTTCCTTCGTTTCGGCGGTAGCTACCCGTCCCAAAATGAGGGGAAAGGGTATCGCCACGAAGCTTCTGCGATATATAGGAAAAAAAGAAAAGGAATCCCGTAACGACTGCCTTCTTATATGTAAGGAGGAGCTCCTGCCCTTCTATACGGCGGCAGGCTTTACCCTTTCGGGCTATTCCGTAGAAATATAAATAAAGTGAGGAAGAAAAATGAGTAACTATTTCAATATAGATAAGAGACTTGAGGAATTAGCGGATAAGGCGGAGAAGCTTTCCGCCGAGGCCTTCGGAAGAATAGAGGCTACCGCCCGCTGTAACAGCGAAAAGGTGTTAAAGGCGTTCATCGACAACAGAGTAGGCGAACTGCACCTTAAGGGTACGACAGGCTACGGCTACGGCGACGACGGCCGTGACAAGCTTGACGCTGTTTTCGCTCAGGTTCTCGGTGCAGAGGACGCTCTCGTCCGCCACACCTTCGTAAACGGCACCCACGCTATTTCTACAGCACTTTTCGGCGTGCTCCGTCCCGGCGACCTTATGCTTTCTCTTACGGGCACTCCCTACGACACTCTTAACGAGGTCATCTTCGGTGAAAAGGGCGGCTCTCTTACCGAATTCGGCGTAAAATACGACCAGATCGATCTTCTTCCCGACGGAAAGGTGAATTTCGGTCTGATAGGCGAAAGAGCGAGAGCCTGTAAGGTTGCCTATATCCAGCGTTCGAGAGGCTACAGCCTCCGTCCCTCCCTCACTATTTCCGAAATAAGCGAAATGGTTGATATAATAAGACTTGTAAACCCCGAGGCTATCATAATGGTGGATAACTGCTACGGCGAGCTTGTGGAAAGGGTTGAGCCCTGCGACGTGGGTGCTGACCTTATAATCGGCTCACTTATAAAGAATCTCGGCGGCGGTATTGCCGAAACGGGCGGATATATTGCAGGACGAAAGGATCTCATAGAGCTCTGCTCCTACCGACTTACCACAGTCGGTACAGGTAAGGAGGTAGGCTGTTCCCTCGACCAGAACAGGGGTATGTATCTGGGCTTATTCAACGCTCCCACGGTAGTTATGAACGCCGTAAAAACAGCAACCTTCGCTTCCGCCTTCTTTTCTCTTTTAGGCTTCGAGGCCTATCCCGAATATAACGAATACCGTACCGATATAATTACTGCAATAAAATTAGGCTCAAGAAAGGCACTTATCGCCTTCTGTGAGGGAATCCAGTCGGGAAGCCCCATAGACAGCTTCGTAACTCCCGAGCCCTGGGATATGCCCGGTTATGACAGTCAGGTTATAATGGCGGCAGGAGCCTTCACCATGGGCGCTTCCATAGAGCTTTCCGCCGACGCTCCTCTCCGTGAGCCCTTCGCAGTATGGCTTCAGGGCGGAATTACCTACGATACGGGAAGAATGGGCATACTTTTAGCGGCTCAGAGACTTCTCGACAAGGGCGTAATCACCCTTGACAGCAATAACTGAGTTTTGATATAATACATAAAAAAGGATGGTCGGATGATGAATATTGAAAAAGGCGATCTGAGCTATCTGGGAAAAATCGTGACAGTAAAAGTTGACCGCCCTCTGGGGTCGGCTCACCCCGATTATCCCGATACTGTATATACAGTGAACTACGGCTATGTGGAGGGGGTTACCGCTCCCGACGGCGAGGCTCAGGACGCATACATTCTCGGCGTGGATAAGCCTGTTGAAGACTTTACGGGCATGGTTATCGGCGTAATAGCCCGTGAGGACGATAACGAGGATAAATGGGTGGTAGTTCCTGCGGAAAAGGCGGGAACGGATATCTGCTATGAATGTAATGTAATGCACGAGGTAAATTTCATAGAAGAAAATTATAAAACCAAGTTTTTCCCGAAATATGAAAAGACCTCAGGCTCAATAATGTTCAGAAATATCGACGGAGAAAGACGTTATCTTCTTCTGAAAAGCAAAAGAGGTCACATCGGTTTCCCGAAGGGTCATATCGAATACGGCGAAACCGAGCTTATGAACGCCGAAAGAGAGGTAAGGGAGGAAACAGGTCTTACCTTTAAGAGATACGGGGATTTCCGTGCCGAATATACATATACAACTCTGGAAAACAGTATAAAAACAGGCGTTTTCTTCCTGTCGGAATTTGACGATGAGCCTGTTTTTCAGGAGGAAGAGGTTAAAGGAAGCTGGCTTCTTAAATTTGAGGAAGCGATAAAAATGCTGAATTTTCCTCAGGAGGTAAAGCTTCTTGAGGATGCAGAAAAATATATATCCGAAAGAGAATGAGTCTTTCGGCTGAAAGGAAGGTATTTCATCATGGCTAATTGTAAATCCTGCGGCAGCGTACTGCCCGAAAACGCAAATAACTGTCCCAACTGCGGAGCACAGGTTACTACCGCCTCGGACGCTATCAACAACGCCGCTAACGCAATAGGCGAACAGTACAAGAAAATCGAGGGCGCGGACACAACCGCACAGTACGACCAGGCGGAGCTTAAGGAAAATAAGGTTATTTTCGTTCTCGCTTACTTATGGATACTGTTTTTCCTTCCCCTTGTGGCTTGTCCCGACAGTAAGGCAGGAAAATTCCACGCTAATCAGGGGCTTTTACTCCTTATCACAGGTATAATTTTAGGCGTAGCTTGCTCCATTCTCGGTGCGTGTCTGGCTTTTATCCCCTTCGGTTGGATAATAACCTCGATAGTTTCAAGTGTTGTTGGTCTCTTCACTCTTATCCTTGCGATTATCGGTATCGTAAACGTAATCAACAACCGTGTTGTTGAGCTTCCCCTTATCGGAAAGATTAACCTTATAAATAAGTAATGAATATTGAATAACGAATAGAGAATAATGAATAATAGTGGTGTCCGTCTGCAACGGACGGATTAAAAAAACCGAAATTGTCATTGCTTATTCTCATTGATCATCGGAATTGAATAAGTTTAAGCCTCCTGCAAAAGGAGGCTTTTTCTTTTAGTGAATATTGAATAACGAATAATGAGTAATGAATAATTGCGGTGTCGTCTGCGACGGACGGATTTAAAATTCATCGGCGAAGCCGATACCATAATTATTCATTATTAAATCTTCAATATTCACTATTCATTTCACTTCCCCCTTATCCCCGTCATCTTCCCGTTAATCGCCGCTTCCGCTACGTCTCCGCCTATTATGAAGCCGTCGCATACTATAACATGAGCCTCGGTATCGGGGGCGATTTCTCCCTTTATACTGGCTACGGGGAAGGTATATTGCCGTGCATTTCTGCCCCGATAGGGAGAAAGGTCGAAGCCCTGCTCCTTCTGAAGCTCGTTGTATCTTTCGTAGACCTCCCCGAATTCCTCGGGTATGTAAATTTCCTTTGTGAGGGGTTCTCCTGCAGTAATTATCCCGTTGGCGGCGAGATATTCCTTTATATCCTCCGTGCTTTCGGCGGCGGGAAGCTTACTGCCCGAAAAGAGCAGGACTGCCCCCGTAACAAGGGCGCCGATAAAAACCAGAAGGATGATTGCTTTAAGAGGTGTGCGTAATTTCATAAGGTTTCCTCCATATATATTATCATTTTATACAAATTTGTACAGAGGGTTTCTCTGTTTAGGATATTATATGAGCCAAAATTAACAAAAAGTATAGGCTTTAATGTGTTAAGTTGCTGAAAAAATATCGGAAAACCCTTTAAAAAAGGCTCTAAACAGGCGTTTTTTAACGTTTCTTTGTTGATAATGACTACAAAAAGGGGACGGTATTTTAACGGCTTTTGTGAGTGTTGGCACTTTACATAAAACAGATAAATATTTTTTGGTTAAATAGGTACTTACATTTTGCCGGATTATTTGTTATTATATATGAGTAAAATTAATTCCCATAGGAGGTCACATAAAATGGCAAGTTTATCTCTCAGAGGCATTTATAAGCGCTACCCCGGCGGCGTAGTAGCAGTATCTGATTTCTCTATGAACATCAAGGATAAGGAATTCATCATCCTCGTTGGTCCTTCCGGTTGTGGTAAGTCTACAACTCTTCGTATGATCGCAGGTCTTGAAGAAATTTCTGAAGGTGAATTATTCATCGGCGACAGACTCGTAAACGACGTTGCTCCTAAGGACAGAGATATCGCAATGGTATTCCAGAACTACGCGCTTTATCCTCATATGACAGTATTCGAGAACATGGCTTTCGGCTTAAAGCTCAGAAAGGTTCCCAAGGATGAAATCAAGAAGCTCGTTGACGAAGCTGCTAAGATTCTCGATATCGCTCACTTACTCGACAGAAAGCCTAAGGCTTTATCCGGTGGTCAGAGACAGCGTGTGGCTTTAGGCCGTGCTATCGTTCGTGATCCTCAGGTATTCTTACTTGACGAACCTCTCTCCAACCTCGACGCTAAGCTCCGTGCACAGATGAGAACTGAGTTATCCAAGCTCCATAAGAAGCTCGGTACTACATTTATCTATGTAACACATGACCAGATCGAAGCTATGACAATGGGTGACAGAATCGTAGTTATGAAGGACGGTTACATCCAGCAGATCGACTCTCCTCTCAACCTCTACGAAAACCCTGTAAACAAGTTCGTTGCAGGCTTCATCGGTACACCTCAGTGTAACTTCATCGACGCTAAGCTCGTTATGAAGAACGGTAAGTACACAGTTGAATTCGGTTCCGAAGACACCAAGACCTCCAGAGGCAGAAAGTTCTATGTTGAAGTTCCCGCAGCTAAGGCTGACGCTGAAACTCTCAACTACTACCTCGACAAGGAAGTTATCCTCGGCGTTCGTCCCGAATCCATCCACGACGAAGAAATGTTCCTTTCTGCTGCTACAACAGGCATCATCGAAGCTAACGTTGACGTAACAGAAATGATGGGTGCTGAAACATACCTCTACCTCACATGCGAAGGTACACCTATCACAGCAAGAGTATCTCCTCGTTGCGCTGCTCGTCCTCAGGATGTTGTTAAGCTCGCTATCGATCCTAACAAGATTCTCCTCTTCGATCCTTCCGACGAACACGCTATCCTTTCTTAATTTTAAGTCAGGTATTAAGAATAATAAGTGCCGCACTCATACGGGTGCGGCATTCTTATTCAAAAAGGAGTTTATATGAACGGTATTTTCTATTTTTCAGGCACAGGTAACAGTCTTTGGCTCGCTAAGCAGATTAAGGAAAGGCTGGGTGGGGAAATTCGGTATATTCCCGAGTGGAACGGTAATATTTCCACTTATGAAAGAATTATAATTGTATGTCCCGTTTATTCCTTCGGTCTGCCCCTGCCCGTTTTCGACTTTATGAAGGAAATCAGGACGGAAGCACCTTTATGGATTGTTATGAATTATGGCGGTGCTTCAGGAAGTGCCGCGAAATTTGCTTATAATCATGCGAAAAGCTGTGGCCTGAACATCAAGCAGGTCTATACAATGAAAATGCCTGAAAATTTCACAGCCGTTTTTTCCACTCCACTTATCAGGCCCTATAATAACGGTCTGCTGAAAAAAGCTCCCTCAAAAATCAGTAAGATTATTTCTTCGATTGAAAAGGGTGAGGAAAAAGCCCTGTCCCCTGATAAACCTGAAAAGCATAAGCTTTATAATGAAAACAAAAGTAACTGGGGTAAAATGGGCGAGCGTTTTTCCGTTTCAGAGTCTTGTACCATGTGTGGAAAATGCGTAGAAAATTGTCCGGCGGACAATATAACTGTAGTTGACGGAAAAATAACTTTCGGAAATGCCTGTGTAGTTTGTCAGGCTTGTTATCACAGATGTCCCGTGCAGGCTGTACTTTATCAGGGTAAGCCCAACAAAATGCCCTATTTTAATCCCGACGTTCCCGAAAAAGAAATGGGAACGGATATTTTATGAACAGGAGACTGAGAAATGGTTGACGCTCAGGCAGTAAAAGCCGAATATATCGAAATTTATACAAAAAATATAACCCGTGATGGTGCTGATAAGCTTCTCGACTATCTTATAAACAAGTGCGACTTCTTCACAGCCCCTGCAAGCACGCGCTTTCACAGTGCCTATGAGGGCGGCCTCGCACAGCATTCCCTTAATGTGTACTACTGCCTTAAGGATTATTTAAGCCGCCCGAGAGTCAAGGAGACCTATAAGCTTAACTATACCGATGAGCAGATTGCTCTTGTGGCGCTTCTTCATGACATGTGCAAGATTGACTGCTATAAGCAGGATTTCCGCAACGTCAAAAACGAACAGGGTCAGTGGGAAAGAGTTCCCACCTATAAAATGGAAGACCCCCTCCCCTACGGTCACGGCGAAAAGTCAGTATACATGATTAGCGGCTTCATGCGTTTAAGCCGCGAGGAGGCCATGGCTATCCGCTGGCACATGGGCTTTTCGGGTACCGAGGACAACAACCTTACAGGAAGAGCTCTCGAAGCCTATCCCCTCGCCTTCGCCCTTGCTACCGCCGATATGGAGGCGTCTTATTTCCTCGAATAAGGCTATTTAGCGAAGTGTCTAAATTTCGTGTAAAAACTAAGTGAAAAGTTACAAAAAAACCGTTAAATATTGACAATGTAACCTTTTTGTTATATAATCTTATTGTGTATTGATATAATAACCGAAATTTTAAACGGAGGTTAATAAAAATGTACGAAATTAAATTGGCGTGCAGTATTTGCGGAGGAGAAATCATCCCCGGAGAAGACGGCTTAAGGGGCACATGTATGGGCTGCGGCAACTCTTCCTCCTATCCTAAATCCGATATTAAAAAGCTTAACAGAATTACATATTTAAGAAATACTCTTTGTTTCGAAAATGCAGGATATTTAGCTTCCGAGCTTATCGAAGAGAATCCCGAGGACAGCGAAGCATACTGGGCGGCTCTTCTCTGTGAATACGGAATCCGCTATATCCGTAAGGGTGCTGACCGCGTACCTGTATGCGGAGTTAATCCTTCTGTGCTTCCTTCTTTAAAGGAAAGCACAAATTATAAGAAGGCTCTCTATTACGCAACAGCAGAAGCTCAGCAGAGCTATGAGGCTGTGGCTAATTCCATAGAGGCTACCGTAAACGCATATTCTTCCATTGTTGCGGCTGAAGAGCCCTACGATGTATATATCGTAAGCCGTGAAGACGCTACCGCTGACGACGATCTCGACGGCGAAAAGCTCTTCCTCAGATTTTCCGAGAACTTAGGCTTCAGAGTTTTCTATGCTCCCGAAACCTTAAAGGAAAAGAGCGAAATCGAAAAGTCCGCTCTTACCGCTTATGCTCTCGAAAATTCAAGAGTAATGTGCGCTCCCTTCAAGAATCAGGCTGAGTGCTATGACGGCTTCTGTAACTATCAGGTAAACAAGTTTGTGGCAGAAGCTTCCAAGGAGGACAGCGACAAGGTTATAGTTCCTATCTTCAACGCTGAAGCTATCTCCTTCCAGCAGCTTCCCGAAGCTCTCGTATGGCAGGACGGCGCCTTCGATTCTTCTGACTCTGAATTCATGCGTGAAATTTCCGAGAAGGTTGAAGCTATTATAAAGCCTGAAGAAGCGGCAGTAGTTCCCGACGCTATTGTTACTGCAACAGCGGCAAACAAGGAAAACCTCATCAAGAGAGCATATATGTTCCTTGAAGACGGTGAATTTGAAACAGCAGATACATATTTCGACAAGATTCTCGATATCGATATCGAGGATTCAAGAGCCTATATCGGTAAGCTTCTTGCAGAATGCAAGTTAAAGAGCGAGGATGAAATTCCCGACCTTCCCCAGACTATTACCGACGACAAGAACTATATCAAGGCTCTCCGCTTTGCTACTCCCGAACAGAAGGCACGCTATGAAGCTCTTAACGGCGCAATCGTCGACCGTATTGAGGGCGAAAAGAAGCGTATCGCTGAAGAACATCAGCGCTTAAAGGCTGAACGTGAGGAAAAGGAGAGCATTGAAAGAGAACGCCGCCTCAGACTTGAAAAGGAAGAGCGTAAGGCACAGTATCAGAGAAGAAGAGATCCCTTAAGAAAGACTCTCTTAGAGGTACAGGCTGAACTTAACAAGACCTTTATCACTCCCAAGCGTAAGGCTGAGCTTAAGGAACAGGAAGAAGTTCTTAAGAAGAACCTTAAGGAGCTTGAAATGATCTTCCCCGACATCTGGGACTAATAATAATAACCCGTCACCATGCAGAAATGTGTGGTGACATTTGTTTTTCAGGCTTTCCACTTGATATTTTCACCGATATATGATAGAATGATAGGTATATTTGATAAGGAGTTATGTATATGAAGCCTGTAAAAATAATAACAGCCCTGCTGGGGGCTGTCATGACGCTTGCTTTTTCCTCCTGTGGAACGGGCGGAGAAACGGACAGCGGTATAAAGGTAATTACAACCAATTTTCCACCCTACGATTTCGTAAGAGAGATAACGGGGGGCGAGGTTGAGGCGGAAATGCTTCTTTCGGGAGGTCAGGACAGCCACACCTTCGAACCTACCGCCAAGGACATAGTAAAAATAAACGAGGCCGACCTCTTTATCTGTACAGGGGGAGAAAGCGACGCCTGGATAGACACGATAGCGGAAAGCCTTGACGGTGACGTTAAAATTATAAGAATGATGGACTATGTTACTCCCCTTAAGGCGGAGGAAACCAATCATGACCACGATCATGAACATGACCACGAAGCCCACGACTCCCACGAATATGACGAGCATGTATGGACTTCCCCCTCTAACGCCATAAGTATTTCCGAGGGAATAACCGAAGCCCTGTGCAGTATTTCTCCCGAAAATGCAGAAAGCTACAGAAAGGGACTTTCCGATTACACCGAGGAGCTTAAGGCTCTCGACGGAGAGTTCAGAGCGGCGGCGGAAAAGCTCAGTAAGCCTCTTATTTTCGGCGACCGCTTTCCTTTTACATATCTTGCCCATGAATACGGCATAAGCTATCATGCGGCGTTTACGGGCTGTTCCTCGGAGACAGAACCCTCTGCCGCAAAAATGACCGAGCTTATAGACGAAGCCGCCGAAACAGGCGCAAGGGTAATCTACCACATAGAATTTTCAACCTGTAAGGTTGCGGACACCATAGCCGAAGCGGTAGGCGCGGAAACAAGGCTTATGCATTCCTGCCATTCCCTTTCCGACGAGGATTTAGCGGCAGGCGAAACCTACCTTTCGATAATGAGGAAGAATATAGCCGCAATGACCGAATAATCGGGGCTGTGGATAGACCCACGCACCGTAAAAATGCGGTTTTTTATGAATGGCAGTCAGACGATATGAATAGTATTTATAATTTCGCAGAGCTAATTAAATAGCTCTGCGAAAGCATTTTTACTTACTTCGTCAAAAGCCGCTTACCAGTATCAGGCAGTTTTCTTCGAAACCTGCTATACGCCTACAGTGGCTTTTTCCTAGTCTGCGTGTGCCTATCGAAGCCTGTCGGTTTCTATAGCCTTTCTTAAAAAATCCTCAACTATTATGGCAGGATAGGAAAGTATCACCCAAGCCGCCGTAAAAATAAGGCAGACCTGCCCCATAATATTAAAGGGGAGACGGCTGTAGTCCCATACGTTGAGACCCAGCCACAAATTCACGAAGATTCCGCATAGGAATTCTCCTAAAGTAATAATACCGCCGCCCAGAAGCATCTGAAGCCAGAGGGGCGGCTTTTTTCTGTAAAAACGGTTGAGCCCCCCTACCCAGAGGAGAGAAAGCCCCCCTAAAACGAACATTGAGGGGTGAGTATGCCCACGGTATATAATTTCTATCATTCCGTAAATGAAGCCGCCTGAGAGGAAAATTACTCCCGCCTCAAGAAGCTCATAAGAAAAGCTTGTATCTTCCATTTAAACCGACCTTTTCCTTGTTTTAGGCTATTTTGTGCATTAAAACAGGTATTTATTCATATATATCGGAAAGAAAGGACGGGTTTTATGAAGATAAGAGGATTTATTTCTGCCCTTTTAGCGGCAGTATTCGCCCTTACGGGTTTTACAATGAAAATATCGGCGGAGGGGCTTCCGGGGCCTGAAACCTGTAAGGCGGCGATACTTACGGAGCTTTCAACGGGGACTGTGCTTTATGAGCTTAACGCCGACCTGCGGCTTCCCATGGCTTCGGTAACGAAAATCATGACCCTTATAATTACTGCCGAGGAAATCGAAAAGGGGAAACTGAGCTTTTCCGATATTGCCGTCTGCTCCGATTACGCAGGAAGCATGGACGGGTCGGTAATATGGCTTGAAGCGGGGGAAGAAATGGAGATAGGCGACCTGGTTAAATCCGTGGTTATCGCTTCCGCCAATGACGCCTGTGTTGTTCTTGCTGAGCATATAGAGGGGTCAGAGGAAAAATTCGTGGCACGGATGAATAATAAGGCGAAGGAGCTGGGCCTCAGCAACACCAACTTCGTGAACTGCGTGGGCTATGACCATGAAAAGCATTATTCCTCCGCAAGAGATATAGCTGTCATGTCGGGAGAACTGAGGAAATACAATATTTTTGATGAATTTCTCCTGACCCGTCTCGACAGCGTAAGAACGGGTACAACAAGAGAAACCCAGCTTCTCAATACCAACAAGCTTATAAGCTCCTACGACGGGATAAGCGGCTTAAAAACGGGAACTACCGATAATGCAGGCTGTTGCCTTTCCGCTACCGCCGAAAAGAACGGGCTTGAGCTTTGTGGAGTTGTACTGGGCTGTAACAGCGACGAGGTGCGTTTTTCTTCGGCGGAAGCACTTTTAGATTACGGCTTTGACAATTTCGAGAGCGTAAAGCCCCGACCCGACGTTTCGGAGCTTACGGAAATACCCGTAAAAAACGGCATAAAAAAAGGCGTGGACACCCGTTTTTCCGAAGTTTCGGAGGTTATCCTCGCCAAGGGCAGTAAAAATAAAATAACTTACCATTACAGCAGAACAAATGAAATAGCCGCTCCCGTAGAAAAGGGTCAGCTTCTCGGCTTCGTAACCATGACGGTGGATGAGGAGGTTATCGGAACCGCTAAAATTATCGCCGCCGAGGAGGTGGCGGAGCTTGACTTCGGCAGAAGTATCGGCTATCTCTTAGCGGAGCTTTTCCGCTTCTGACTACTTTATCCACCATTCGGGAGTAAGCTCCCCGAGGGTTATGGTTTTTCCCGTTTCATAATCAAGCATTATTTCCACAGCCTTATAGCTTTCGGGCATAAGCTGTACCATAAGCTCCCTGCAGGCTCCGCAGGGGGCTCCTGTTTTTCCGTCAGGCATTACCGCAAGCACCTTTTCTATCTCGTCATCGCCATTGGTGAGCATATTGAAGATTGCGTTTCTTTCGGCGCAGATTCCGAGAGTTGAGCAGGTATCCACGCATACGCCCGTGTAGATATTTCCCTTTTTTGAGAGAATTGCGGCGGCTACTCCGCCTGCCTCAACGTAGCCCGAAACCCTACGTCCGTTCTGAATCTTTTTAGCCGCTTCATAAAGGGTTGTCCAAATTTTATCCATGGTATTTCTCCTTTTCGGTATAATTGCTTAATCCCACCTGTCCAAGGACGGTGGGATTGGTTTTGTTTGTAGTGAATTTATTCTTTAGAATACAGACATTACTGCAAGCTCACTGCGGAACTGCCCGAGGGTCTTCCCTTTTCTATGTTCTCGTTGAACAAAATCACCTTGCGCGGGAACAAATTCAGGAATAAAACATAAACATCTGCGGAACTGCCCGAGGGGGCGTCCCTTTTTTTGATGTCCGCATTGAACAAAGTTCCTTGCGCGGGAACAAATTCGGGAATAAAACATAAATATCTGCGGAACTGCCCGAGGGGGCTCCCCCTCATTCAGTTTCGGTGTGCTTTCCTACAAGGTAGGAGACCGCTCCGCCTGCCAGAAGCGTGCCTGCACCGATAAGAGTGGGCACATTAAGCCCGAAGCCCACAGGGAATATAGCGTACACAGAGCCTACAACAAGACCTAAAATTCCGCTGAAAACTATGAGGCGGAAACGCTTCATAAGGAAGGTTATAAGCCTTGCACCAAGGATAAGCCCTAATACTACGCCTACTGCCACAGGAATAAGAACAATAATGTCGAGATTCTTGATAGCTCCGATAACTGTCGTATAAACCCCGAAAAGCACCAACATAAAGGAGCCCGAAACTCCCGGGATTATCATAGCTACCGCCGCTATAAAGGCAGTAAGCATAAGGAACAGGAAGAAGGGAACGTCCATAGCGTAGTTTACGGAGAGTTCAAAGGTTTCAGGATTGATATTTATGGATTCATAATTCCAGAAAGTTACGGTATGACTGCTGCGAGGCTCAATAATCGCATCTTCTTCGTTTACAAGAACATTAGGCTTGTCTTCTCCAAATGTGTCCTTGCCTAAAAGTGACATTATATAATAGGAAGTAGGTTTATCGATAATTGCACTTCCTCCTTCGGTCAATGTCGCCGCTTTAGGCTCAAGTCTGCCTTCACCCAAGTCAATTTCCCAGCTGTCAACTACTCTGTCGCTGTCATTATAGATAGTGATTGATGTTTTATCGCCGTCAACCGCTGTCTTGAAGGAATAAGGCTCAGATGAGGTGCTGTTTTCAAGCATCGAGAGCCCTACCACAAGAGCAAGAGAAATCACAAAGGGAACAATACATATCGGCTTAAGCTTTTCCTTTACTGTGGCATTACGGAGAATGAGGGGAATACTGCCTAAAATAAGACCGATAAAGAACATATAGGTAGGTATCGGAGCGGCGTCGAAAAGTGCGGTTATAACGAAGGAAAAGCCGACTATTCCAAGGACTGCACCTATACCGAAGAAGCAGAGGAAAACGATATTCTTCTTTATTTCCTTAATATTAAGGGTAAGCGCACCGCATACCTTATCGTAACAGCCGAATACAACCAGCATTGTTCCGCCTGAAACTCCGGGGATAATATTAGCTACGCCGAAAACAATTCCGTAAAGAATCGCAAGAAAATTTTTCATAAACTGACCTTTCGCTTATTTCTTCTTTATCTTCATGAGCTCACAGGGTATCTGGAAGATAACCGTAATAAAGAGAGCGAGAACCATCATAAGAATATCCACGCCTTCAAGACCGAGAGCGGTATTAAGGAAGGGGATAAAGATAGCGGCAATAGTCGCAAGAAGTACGATTCCCGTAACAGCGGCGGCTGTGCCCTGTCCCTTTAAGGAGGAGAACACGTTCTTATCGGAAATGTTTATCCAGCCCGAAATTATAAGACCGAAAACAAAGATAAGAAGGAAATTGCTTGTAGACTGGAGGGTAAGAGAGCTTACACTTTCGGTACCATAGCCCGAGGAGATTATGTAGAAGATAACCTCTGCGATTGCGAGACCCATACCCTGAATAACGGGAGTGAGGAAGAAACGCTTGCTGAGGCGGCCTCTTCCGATATAGCCCGAAGCCTGAAGCCCTGTCTTCATGTCGGCTGTATTGTTCATGAACATACAGGCAACGGCGGGAATTATAAGAGTAGTAATAAGTCCTACAATAGTAGGTGTAAGAATAAATTCCGTACCGAGGAGGAAGTTTACCACCGCGAAAACTATTACCGCAATAAGAGCGGTAAGAACGACTGAAATGGAACGCTTCACGTTCCAGTGTACCTGTCTTGCATTACGGAGCACGTCCACAGCCTTTTCAAAGCTGTTATCCTCCATAGCCAGGTCACAGGCCTCGAAGGCGGCACCCGATACATCGCTCGCCAGAGAAATACCCACGTCCGCAAGCTCGAGAAGGTTGCTGTCCGACGCACTTTCGCCCGTAATAGCCACTATTTCGCCCGACTTACGGAGAGCCTCGATAACGAGGGGCTTCTGCTGAGCGGTAATTCCTGCGAAAACGCCTACATATTTAAGGTCGGGAAGGTCGCCGCTTAAAAGCTCGTCCCCTGTTACGACAACGTTATCCTTTATTCCTATCTTACGGGCAATAGCCGCCGCAGTTTCGGGGCTGTCGCCTGTGGTCATGATAACTCTGATACCTGTCTTATAGCAGTTTCTTATAGCGGCAGGTATATAGTCTCTCGTCTGGTTTTCGAGAGCGGTAAGTCCCATGAAGCTATAGCGGATCGAATTGATACTTTCGGGTATCTCGTCCTCGGGGGAAAGCTGTGCGAAGGCTACGGCGAGAACCTTATAACCCTGCTCCGCATAAGCATAACGCTTGTTCTGTACGGTATAAAGCATATCCGAGGGAACGTCACAGAGAGGCATGAGCTTCTCGGGAGAGCCCTTTATACAGAGAAGCTTTGTACCGTTAACGCTCCAGAGATTACCCGAAGCGCCTATTTCATCATCAAAGGGATATTCCTTTATAAGAGTATTCTCCTCGTGGAGCTCCTTAGCGTCCACGCCCTTGAAGGTTGCGTGAAGGATTATAGCCTGGTCGATAAGGTCGGATTTTCCGCCGTCGCAGGCAAGCACCGAGATATTCGTCATCATGGCGGAATTTGCGGTAAGCTCGTCGGCTACCTCCATCCTGTTTTTGGTAACAGTTCCGCTCTTTTCTATAAGTATGCAGGTTACTGCATTTATATGCTCGATGGTACGGAGATTTTTTATTGCAGTACGACGTTCTTCCAGCATTTTTGCGCCTCTTATGTAATACATACGGACAATCGACGCAATTTCTGCAGGAATAAAGCAGAGTGCGAAGGTTATAGAGGGATAAAGCGTATAGAAAATAGTATGAAGGAGAGGATTTTCTATATTTATGTTTATGTCGGTGAAGTTAAGGAGCGAGAAGAATACAAGCATTACCGCCGCAATAATGGTAAAAATATTGGAAACCCTCATCACAAGCTTTTCTATGGAGGTATAGTATTCATCGGTCTCTACGGGAGCGCCGAAGGCCTTGAAATACTTGGTATCCACGCCTGTAGCGGTAATTCTCGCCACAAGGCTTCCGCTTACTATCTTACTGCCCTTATATATACAGCTCTTCTTGAATTCCTCGCTTAAGCTGTCGGAGCCTGTAATTTTTGCCACAGGGGTCTTATCGCCTGTGAAAATACTTTCGTCCACGGTAAGGTCGCTTATTTCAAGAAGATGTGCGTCCGCAGGAACGCTTTCCCCCTCCTCAAGAACAATGATATCATCGGGAACGAGATGCTCCTTCTTGACCTTTACCTCTTCGCCGCCTCTTATAACGTTATATTCTGTCTTTGAACGTCTTTTAAGCTCGAAGAAATATTCGTCGCATTTCTTATGGCGATAGATTGTGCTTCCTGCATAAACGCCGTCAAGAATCAGCAGTATTCCGCCCGTTATATAGCTCCAGATATCCTGAGGGTAGACGAAGCAGAGCGCCGCCGCCGCAAGCATCAGCACAAAACGGAGATTGAAGAAGGCACCCAGAGGGTTATAGCCCTTCGTCTTTTCATCCAGTCTTGTATCGCTGTTATAGCCGTAAAGCTTTAAATTTTCCGTGACCTTTTCCTGTGAAAGGCCGCTGTAATCATTTTTAAATCCGAAAACCTGAGCCAAGATAAACAATCCTTTCCCTATATGTCAGTTGAATGCTGTCAAGTTATACGCTATACAGTATATCATATATTGTCAGAAAATGCAAGAAAACAAAGATAACTTTACCGAAGAAAAGCCATTGACTGTCGATAAACACCGACAGTCAGTGAATATTGAATAATGAATAGTGAATAATTGAGGTATCCGCCTAAGGCGGATGAATTAATAAATCACCTTTAACAAGGAAAAAGCAGAAATAACATCACCGCTCTTAACTTTTCACTTTTCTGACAAGCTGAAAGAAGCACCGCAGTAAATGCAGTGCTTCTTTTTATTGGTTTTGCGATAAATGATGAAATCGGATAATGACAATCGGCTTTTAAAATTCGTCCGTCACAGACGGACACCTTAATTATTCATTATTCACTATTCGATATTCAATCTTCATTAACTCAGAGCGTCTCCATAAGCTCCTCGATCCAGTTTTCGGGGAAGCCCAGGAATCTAAGCTCGATAGACTCCGAATATTCCGCAATAAGCATTTCAAGCTTAAGCATAAAGCTTGTTTCCCACATATCCTTACGGGGATAAAGCCTTTTAAGAATAACTATGTAGTCGTAGAGGGTATCCGAAAGGGGTCGGGGAAAATCGGGGGGCTGTTTCGGGGGGTTATCCATCCGGTTATCATAAAGCCTGTTATAATGGGCACAGAGATTTCTCAGGTCGGAAAGACACTGTACCCAGTTTTCAACGCAGCGCCAATGGTAGCCGAAGGCGGCTTCCGAAATTGCTTTTTTATCCTCCTGATTAAGGTCGGAGAAGAAATTATTAAGGGTACCGAAGCTGTAAAGCTCCATAATTACCCAGATAGGAAAGGCACCGCCGTACTTTTTGTTATGGTGGGCTACGAAGCCTTCGCCGCCGTTACTTTCGATAAGCCGCTCCATTTTCTTAAGGAACTGCTTGTGGTTATGGCGTGCAGAATCGAAGGAGGCCTCGTTAAGATAGCCGAGAGCGCCGTATTTGAAGGCGTGATAATTGGAAATATGGGCGCGGAGAGTAATTTCCACCTCTTCAAGAGCCGTAAGCAGAAGAGAACGGAGAAGGCGGTCAAAATCGTAGATATTCATGACCTTTTCAAAGCTTGTTCCCGCTACATAGCGGCTTTTGTTCTTAGGGTCAAGAAATACCGAAAAATAATGGACAAGGCGGTAGTAGTTTATATTAGTGAGCGCCTGCTCCGCCGATTCGCGGTTTTCGATTATACAGCCTCTGCCTGTTAATTTATCAAGCTGGGCTTCTATGGTGGCAGGGCTTTTGACCTTGCTGAACTGCTGGTTCTGTTTCGCCATTTTACTTCTCCTTGCTGGTTAATACAACAATTATATATTAAAATGTATCTGCTGTCAAGGCTCGGGTTCCGTAAAGAGGTTTTAGGCTGCGTAGCAAAACTACGCAGCCTTTCTCTTTCTGTCGTAGTCCATTGTATCGGCAATAACACTTGCCTGTGCGATATTAAACCTGAAATAAATATCAATCTTCTGCTGTCGGTGTCCGCTGGATTTATCGGGAGCGTGAATTTCAATCCGTTCAATCAGTTCGTGCATAATTTCGGGAGTAAGTTCGGAAACATATTCGTACTTCTGTACTATCTTAATAAACTGGTTGATGTCAGAGGTTTTCTGTTCACGTTCCTCAATAACCGTCGTCAGCTCTTTGACGGTTTCATCAAGCTGTTTCTGCTCTCGGTCATAATCCTTCGACAACAGCTCGTAACGCTCATCGGACAGCTTTCCCGAAACATTATCCTCATACAAACGCTTAAAAAGCTTGTTCAGCTCCGCAATTCGCTTTTCAGACTGAGCGAGCATTTTTCTTGCCCTTTTCAGTTCAGCAAAATGTGCCTGTGCCGAGGCTTCCATTGCAGTTTTTATGAATTCATCTTCGTTGCGGTGTACGTCGGCAAGCAGGTCGTTCAGCTTTTTCAGTACAAGCTCGCTCAAAACGCAGGTTCGTATATAATGCGCTGAGCATTCCTCTTTGTCAAGGGAATTCTTCGCACACTTCAGATGCTCCTGAAATTCAGTTCGTGCAACCGAGCGACACAAATACATTTTACTGCCACAATCCGCACAGTAAACCATTCCTGAAAAAGCATTAACTTCCTTGTGCCTCTGTATTCTGCGCTTATTCTTCCGCAATTCCTGTACCAAATCATATACTTCTTGAGTGATAATAGCTTCGTGAGTATTCTCGAAAATAGCCCATTCTTCTTTGGGATTGTCAACCTTTTTCTTGCACTTGTAGGATTTCTTCCGAGTCTTGAAATTTACTGTATGACCGGCATATTCCATCAACGAAAGTATACCAACAACCGTTTTCTGCGCCCAATGATAAGGCTTGTCAGCCGTAACAGTGCCACTTTTCTTCATTTCGTAATAAGCAGTCGGTTTCAAAATTCTATCTTCAGTAAGTATCCTTGCAATTTGAGTTGGACCGTAGCCGTCAATGCAAAGTCTGAATATCCGTTTGACAACCTTTGCGGCTTCCTCATCAACAACCCATTGGTTTTTATCGTACTCCGATTTCATATACCCAAAGGGAGGTTTGCTTGCAAGCGGTTTTCCCGACAGACCCTTAGCCTTGAAAACAGCCCTAACCTTCTTGCTTGTGTCCTTGGCATAAAAATCATTAAATACATTGCGGAACACCATCATTTCATTTTCGCTTTTTGCTGTATCGACGTTATCGTTTATTGCAATATACCTAACATCATAGTCAGGGAAAATAAGCTCAATATATTCGCCTGTTTTTAGATAATCTCTACCAAGTCGCGACAAATCTTTGGTGATGATAATTCCGATTTTACCGTTTTCCATATCCGTAATCATTCTCATAAAATCGGGACGCTGAAAACTTGTACCGCTGTAGCCATCATCTATGTAGAATTGCGGATTGGGGAAATGGTTGTCCTCTGCGTATTTCAGAAGAATAGCTTTCTGGTTGGTGATACTGTTACTCTCACCTTGTAAATCATCGTCGTTACTTAATCGGCAATATAACGCTGTAATTTTATCTGACATTATAATCCTCCTTACCTTGTGAGGAGAGTGTAGGATTTGAGGCA
>JAZSBN010000011.1:0-4995 GCA_045602405.1 Ruminiclostridium sp. | reverse complement strand
TTCATATTCGGCATATCCTTCGTCATCTGACCAGCTTCCGATTCCTCTTATATCGTCATATTCAAAATAAACGGTATGTATAAACGCCTGAAAGCCTATGAACAACAGGGCGGCAACGATAACAAGCGATAAAACCACTATAAACAGCTTTTTATATTTTTCGAACATATTATTCTCCTTGTTTGGGCTCGTGGCTTTCCTTTATATAATATGATGCACTTCTACCGTAATTGCCGCTATTGTTCTTCTTAAAATCTTATTCATAATAAATTTTCCTTTCACAAATTGTTTTCTCCCCTTCTCCCCGAGGCTTTCGCCTCGGGAGGGGATATCCTTGTCATTTTCCTCTCGATTTAAGCGATTGTATCTATTCTTACTAAAGTTTACCTTTCAACGTTCTACTTTCGTTATGCCTACATAGGAAGTTTCTGCAATTATTTTCGAGAAAGTATCAACAGTATACCATGAAGTGCTACCGTCAACGAAAGTAATCGAGAAGCAATTTTTATCCATATCTGTTTTGAACTCGCTGTCAGCAGGTATTTCCGGCGTGAAAACGCCTCGCTCAAGAGGCAGAAAGCTTATACTGTCAAAGTAGAACAAAGATGCCATATGGGTAACAATTCCGTTACCCGTACTGTCAACAGGGACTCTTACAGCCGCAATACCAAAGTCCTTCAATTCTATAACCTCAAATTCTATTTGAGAGCATATTTTAGCGAGACCATCAAAGCTCAATTCAGGCTGATATACAGGATTGATTACTTCACATTCGCTCGTACTGCCGTTATCACGGGTTATTTTCACATAATTATGTGGTGAAATTATCGAATTCTCATTAGATTGCTCATATACGATGTAGGAAAAATTCAGTTCTCCGAATTCAGTACTGTGAGTATTCTCAATGAGCTTTTGTGTATATTCTGCCGAACGAAGATAGTACGCTGTTTCATTATTGTATTTTTCTGAAGCCACGGTATATGCTTCGGTATTTCCGTTTATATCGGTGAAGGAAAAGCTGTTGTTTTCGGTACTGCATTCAATTATGCTGTCGGCTGAAATCACAGGAAAGAAACGATTTTCTCCGAGCGGCTGTAACGTTATATTATCAAAGTAAAAAAACAGCAACTCATGAAGTATTTTTCCGTTCTCGGCAAAAGGAAGCCTTACCACGACTACATCACAATCGTAAAAATTCATAATCTCAAGGATTGGCTTGCCGTTGAGATTTCTGAAATAAACATTAGCACTATAAACGCCGCCGCTTTCCGATGTATTATTTATCGCCAACACGGCAGGAATTTCCTCGTCTGAATTATGATTGGCTGAAGGATATGATAATTCAATGCTATAATCGGCTGATTCTTCGTGTATTACTGTAACGTCTGAATTTTCATGCAATAAAATATCCGAAGAGACCTGACCTTTATTATCAGAGGCAATCGGAAGGTCATTTCCATTCTCCGTACAGCCTGTCATTACCAATGTAAATATTAAAAATACAAGAAGGTAACTTGTTATACGTTTCATAAAAACCTCATTAAGCCGCCCAATTAGGATACATTGTGTCCATGCACATCGTATAATTCGCTTATATCAGAATCTTCTTTATTCTCAAAAAAGTCTCGGGAATACCCTGTGCAATCAATTGTTCAAGCTTATCTTGTGTTGTTATTTCTGATGTTTCCGCTTATGCGTTTGTAATACAGGAAAAAGCTAATATTATAGTTAAAAATATTGAAATAAGTTTTTTCATTTTATTTTTGCTTTCTCATAAATCAGTTTTAATTTATCAAATTTTTTCTTAACTTTTTTCATCATCGGTTGAAATGATCAAAAGAAAACCAATTATTCCAACAATACAACCAAGTAAATATAGGATACTGCCAACACTGAAAACAGCACCATTTGAGAGAATAATCCCAAATAAAAGTAATCCTATTCCAATTTTAAATTTCAAATTACCACCACACTTAAACTTATTTGAGATATAAATTTATATAATTATTAAAGCATATATTATATAAATTTATATACAGTATTTCTTTTCAGGTAAACTATGCTGTATGTAAGTAAAAGTCAAAAAAATGTACAAAATAATCTGCAATCAAAGGCTGAATATCACTTTCATCCGATGTTGTTGGAGTTTCGATTAAAATAGCATTGTCATCAAGAGTTATTTCTGGACAGCTTTTCCGCAGAAACAGAAACTGCTAATGAACATACCATCGTTGCTGCTATAATTGCTACTGTAATTTTCTTAATTAACTTTTTTCATAATAATTTTCCTTTCACAAATTGTTTTCTCCCCTTCTCCCCGAGGCTTTCGCCTCGGGAGGGGATATATTTTTATACTGTCATTTTTGTATCAACCTACCGCACACCATTTTTGCAATTACAAATATCTGTAACACGAGCACTGCCAGCCAGAACAGCAGATGTAATGCCACAATTACAGCTACTATCGCCGCAGGCTCGGAAAAACCGAACAGCTCCATGTCTATCGCACATAATACAGAATAGCAGTATTTTCCGCAGAATATAACCGCTTCAACAGCATTGACGGTATAGGCGATTTTCCTTTTACCGAAAAGCTTTACGGCAAGATAATCCGTCGCCGTCATTATTATTAGCGGTATCAGGATTTGTGCAGTAAGTCTTAAAAGCTGGTCTGTGAAATTATGGACACCGAAGCCGAGGAACGGCTCGGAAAAATACACGATTACAAAGCCGCAGACAATAACGGCTGTGCTCAATAAGCAGAAAGCTCCCGCTTTTATTTTTGATTTATCAAGAAGGATATAGTTATTATTCATAATTGTACACTCCTGCTCAAGTTAAAACTTAACTTACCGAATATTTTTATCATATATCCGATAAGTTTATTTCTTGATAATTATCTGCTGACAAATTCACCTTTTACATTAACATCAATGTAAATATCCGCTGTCCTTGTAAGTCCGACAGGATTTGTAGCAGTAAAACTGTATCTTGCGTAGGCATATTTGTTTCCAAACCATGATGTTGCTCCCTGATTACTCTTATAATCAAGTTTTTCGTTGCTTACAGTTACTCCGTTCACCGAGGAAAACCCTTTATCAACATTGGATACTGTAGCTGTATCCTTGTCTTGATTCCAAGTAAAATAACCCTGTACCCAATATTTTAATGTATGATTAATATATACAAGTTCTTTTTCATGCTTAAATATTCCGCTACCGCTAACACCTCTGATTTTAGGATTAACCGAACTATATGTACGGCTAATTATTTTATATCCATCCTCCGATGTGATTTCCTCACTTATTAAAAACATTTCTGAACTATAATTTTCTGTTGTTTCATACCAAACTTCGCTTTTTTCCGCAAAAACTGTAGCAGATACTGTCATCATCATAACCCCTGCAAGAACGCCTGCAATAATTCTTTTTAAAACCTTCTTCATAATAAAATTTCCTTTCACAAATTGTTTTCTCCCCTTCTCCCCGAGGCTTTCGCCTCGGGAGGGGATATCCTTGTCATTTTCCTCTCGGTTTAACCGATTATTCTGTTTATTCGCTCACGGTATCTCCTGCATACTTATAATCATAGAGACCGCTTATAGTATTTTCGTCCTCGAGAAAATAGCCAAAATAGGCTCCGCCGCCCTTACCTGTTTCATTCCTTTCCGTTACAAGCATAATCTCTCCGCCGGGGAATGACATTACCGAAAATACGGTAGGCGTATCGTCTACCTTTATAGAAGCTTCTGCCTCATTTTTATATTCTTCGAAGGATATAGAGGCAGTATCAGTCCCGTATGCTGCTACTTCATCACTATAAGCATTTTCTATATACTTGTCCTTATCGAAACCGACAATCTGAATGGTTCCGTCGCTTATCAGTATATAGCTATTATCCTCCGCACAGGTATAATAACCTTCTTTTACCGCTATTTTTCCGACTTCTCTGACCTCTTCATCCTCGCTCGCCGCCGCACTGACACAGGAAGTTGAAGTGATACAAAACGCAGAGAGAAGCATTGTTAAAATAAGCTTTTTCATATTACCCTTCCTTTACAACAACTATCTCGCCCGTATCTGACACAGTGACTATTTCATCCATATCTATAACATAAATCGCCAAGGTGTTTTCAGTTGTATATTCCTCAACACCTTCAATTTCAGCTAACGGCTCAGAATTATACGCATTGATATGCTCCAACTCAAAGGAGCTTATCGGTTTGATTACTGCGGCAGAAGTTCCGTTATTACCCATGTAAACCTTCGCACCGCTTGAAAAATACGTTTCCAGTTCTTCCTTCGGCTTTCCTTCAACCCATTCGGTGTATCCTACAAAATTATCTTTGTTAAGCAAATCCGAATAGTCACTCTTCTTACCGTCAAATATGGAAAGATATCCGTCTCCGACATTGACTACTGCATCCATATAGCTCAAAGTCGTAATCATACGCATTTTTCCGTCAATAATAATCGGTGCTGTTCCGAATCCGTCCCAGAAAAACGGCTCCTCTGTACTGACGATAGCATTATTTTCCGAAACTGCTGTACTGACTTCGGTTTCAGAACGCTCAGATGTCATCTCCGTTATTATTTCGCCGTTATTACGCTTCTGTGTGTTACTGCAGGCAGTGCTCGAAATTAAAGTCAGAGCGACAATTACACTCAAAGCGTTTTTGGAAATTTTCATTGCAAATTTTCTCCCATTCACTGAAATAAATTAAATAATAGCCTATTCACTGATAAGCTTCGGCAGCTTGTTCGGGCTCACGCCCTTTATATCAAAAACAAAGGTTTTATTTATAGGCTCAGGCTCTCTTTCGTCATAAAAATAACCTGTACCTGTAAAAGCTACGGTTAATATTTCGTTCTCCTTCACGGTTACTGTATAATCAAGCTTTGCGTAATTCTTATATTTTTCGACTATTTCCGTTGTATATTTGAAAATAGGATTATTTATGGTGTAGTATATTTCGTGTGTTACTTCCTTACCCCA
>JAZSBN010000010.1:0-3757 GCA_045602405.1 Ruminiclostridium sp. | reverse complement strand
CCGTCACCGTCAAGGTCATATCTGATTATATCGTCATAGCTTGCAGTTTCGCTTTGTGGATAACCATCTGAAACAGCCATATTAACAAGTGCCTGATAATCGGTCACATCAACTATTCCGTCATCGTTGGTATCACCGATATTTGCAACGGAATAGTTACCTGTATCGCCCACCTTTGCAACCTTGTAAATACCCGTTGTATCAATCACGGGAAGCTTTGGGTATGAATTATTGCTGTTATTATTCGCCTTCTGTCCCCAGACCTGCTCTGTGTTGGCACTCTGAAGAAGATAAGCCATTTCACCGGTCAACATACCGTCTAACGTTGCATATTGCGTTGCTCTTCCCTCATCAGGAAAGCTTGAATAATAATCAGCTCCGCCGAAAGCTAACCAGCCGTAAGTGTTGGCGTTGGGTCTGTAAACGCTTCGCTTGATATAAAAATTATTGGTATTTTCGGCATTCCTGCTTGTAAGACCGCAAATAGCACCGAACAGGGTATTGCCCTTAACATAGGCAGTGCTGTAGCAATTAGTTATTGAGCCGTAGCTTTCACCTGCAATACCGCCCACACGGGAGCCTACATTCCAGTCACTTATAACATAGGGTCTTCCGTTTCCGGTTCCATTGTTGTAGCAGTTATTGATTGAACCTGAATTAACGTAACCGACAATACCGCCAACGCGCATATCGCCTTCAATACACGAATCCGTTAAAAAGCATTTTTCAATTGTACCCTTGCTATAACCTGCAATACCGCCTACATATTCTCCGCCGTTTTTTATAACAGGCTCTTCACCGAAAAAGCAACCGTACAGACCAACATTTTTAACAACACCGCTTACGCCGCCGAAAAGGCCTACATAGGAATGAGAAGATTCTTTATACAAGCCCGTTATGATATAACCGCAGCCGTCAAAGGTACCTGAGTAAAGCAGACCGTTACTGCCGGTATAGTCACCGATTTCATCACGCCATATATAGAATCCTGTGGTATCTGTTAAAGCAGTACCGTCTGAATCGCATTTTATGGCAGGATTCACCTCAATATCGTTAACGAGTCTTCCGTTTGCACCGGGATCGGTTTCGTTAACATATCTTGCAAACCAATAGAGCTCACTAACGGTGCTGATTTCGTAATATCCGTCCTCGCTGAGAGCGGGCTCATCAAAGCCGCAGCCGTAGCAAAGTCCGTCGTGGATAGCGTTTGTATATATATCTGAAACAGCCTTACATTGAGCTACATAGTATATTTCTGCACCGTGGAACTTGGGCCAGGCAGAATGCACCAAATCGTTATCAACATTCTGCTTCCAGATGACCTTATCTTCAGTAATCGAGCTATTGAGATGATAGGTTACCTTGCCACTTGCAAAATCCTCAGCGGTCATAATTCCGGCTTCAACAACACTCTCCGAATCCGATGTGCCGACAGGACTTGAAACGCAGTAAGAATCGGTAATATCTGCTGAAGTGATAACACCTACAATACCTCCTCGATACTCTGCTTTATCTGATGTAACCGAGCCTGCATTGTGAGAACTTGTTATAGTTTTATTCTGATAGTTGCCTACAAGACCGCCTGCACAGTCCGAGCCATAAACCGAGCCCGCATTATAGCAATAGGTTATATCAGCAGTTGTGGAGCTTGCACACAAGCCACCTGCATATTCGCCCGAAACAGCACCCTCGTTATATGTGTAATCCATACGGCTGCCTTCCATTATTCCGCAAATACCGCCTACGTACTTTATTTCATCGGTTTCAACGTCGTTTGATGAAATTGTACCGGTATTATAGCAATAGTCATATATGCTCTTATTTCCGATATCGCCACCGCAATATCCTGCAAGACCGCCTACAATAAGGGTACCCGTTACATCTCCTTTGTTGTAGGATTTAATTAAATCGCCCTTTGCGTATCCGGCAAGACCGCCTACATACTCCGAACCGTTTACAGTGCCCTCGTTACCGTTGTTATTGAGTGTGTTAGTCGCATATCCTGCAACACCGCCAACATACTCAACACCTGAAACCTCACCATAGTTTTTATCTCCGTAAGTACTGTCGTCATTGTAGCCGTAAATACCGCCTACATAATTATTACCCTTAACAACCGAGTAATTACAATTGTACTGTGTAGTTAAGCCCAAACATTTTCCGGCTATTGCGCCCACATAATTATTACCGCAGATATATGAATCCTTGATAACTATTTCAACCGCCTTACCTTCTTCACCGATACACCCGAAAAGACCTGCATAATCGCGGGTACTGTCGTTGAAATATAAGCCGATGATATCGTAGCTTCCGCAGTAGAAATAACCGTCGTATGCAAGGCGCTCTCCGTCACTGTTACAGTAGCCTATAGGAGTCCATTGACGGAAGCTGTCACCGTTTGTAACGTTTCCGTTTTCATCATATTCAAGGCTTTCAAGCAGATTTTCATTTATAGTAATATCCGCAGTAACCTTACCGTCTATTGCATTATTACCCGAATTCACCTGCTCTGCAAACCAATAAAGCTCACCTGCGTTTGAAATAAGATAGCGGTCCGAGGAAAGCTCAGGCTCCTTGAAGCCCTGACAAACAACACAGAATCCGTTATCATATTCCAAATGAGGTGCAGTATCAGTAGCTTTATTGCTATATACCGTACCTGTAAATTCAGCCTTGGTACAATCTGAATAAACGTTGTTTTTATAAACCGTTTTACCTTTGAAAACGGGATATGCATCTGTTTCCAGGGTCTGATACCAAGCCTGAGAGCCGTCCGTTACACCGTCGTTAAGAAGATATGTAACCTCACCGCCTGCAAATTCCTCTGCAGTTTTGCTTTCCGTAACCCCCTCGGAATCGGTAGGAGTTCCACTATAAACACCAACACCCAGCATAGCACTTCCGTCATTATAGGTTGCGGTGCTTTCAAGATAATAACAGTTTGAAATATAATCGTTGTTACCTTCGCTTACACCTGCAATTGAACCGCAGTATGAAGAACCACCGCTTACAGTACCGTAGTTATAGCAATTTTCAACAGTTCCTCCGTTGTAGCCAACAACACCTCCGACAAAATAATAATTTGCTCTGACAGTGCCGTAATTAACACAATTCTTTATTGTTCCGCCGGAAGAACCTGCAACACCGCCACATTCTTCATCAGTTCCTACTACCAAGCCGTCAAAGGAGCAGTTTTCAACAATTCCTGATTCAATGTACGCAACGATACCGCCTGCTCCGTTACCATAGATGTATGAATCCGTAATATTAACGCCCGATATCGAGCCGTTTCCGCCTAAGGCTGAGAAAAAGCCATCATAATAATCACAACCCTGACCTATATACAAGCCGCTTATGGTGTAGCCGTCACCCAGAAAAACACCCTCATACCACCATATTTCCTCTTGAAAGTGCTGACCGTATCCGATAGGTGTCCATTCAAGGAAATCCGAGCCGTCACCGTTAAGCTCGCCATCTTCCGTGAGAACATTTTCGTTAACGGTTATATCTGCAATTAATCTTGCATTAGCAAAATTTTCATAATTAACATAATCTGCAAACCAATAAAGCTCACCTACGGTGCCTATAAGGTAATAACCGTCTGAATATTCGGGAATTTTATTATCTGAACAAACTGAGCAGTATCCATTATCATTATAAATATGAGGAGCAACAATTACACCTTTATTACTGTAATAGGTATCCACAAGCTCTGTTTTTGAGCAATCCGTATATTCGGATGTCAGATAAACTGTTT
>JAZSBN010000009.1:0-92097 GCA_045602405.1 Ruminiclostridium sp. | reverse complement strand
CGGAGCGTGCCGAACGGCAGGGAAGCACAATACTGCTTCGACGAAGGAACGTGAAAGCGAGCCGCCTCGAGCAGTTCCTGCCTTTTAACAGCACTGTAATTTATCGGAGCGTGCCGAACGGCAGGGAAGCACAATACTGCTTCGACGAAGGAACGTGAAAGCGAGCCGCCTCGGGCAGTTCCTGCTTCGTTATATCACATTAAACAGCACAGCAAAAGGGCTTCGGCGGCATCAAAAAGCCCCAGAGCCCTTTGATTTTTACCGACTGCTTATGAAAAAAGAAATAAAGGAATATCTCGCCTTTATCATTAAGGCTATAGACGAACAAAACTGCATAACAAAGGAATTTACGGAGGAAATGCTGACAAGAATCGGCTTCTATCAGCATGAACGGCTTATCCACCTTATAGTAACCATGACCTTCGCAGTTATGACCGTTCTCTCCTTCGTGATACTTATGCTTAAGGGCGGAACGGGGGCGCTTCTTTTGTCCCTTCTGTTTCTGGCTCTCGTTATCCCCTATATCGCTCATTATTATTTCCTGGAAAACAGCGTCCAGAAGCTTTATAAGCTTTATTATAAGGCAGTAAGTCTATTAAAGGAAAAGGAAGCTTTATGAAAAAATTTATTGCAGTATTACTGACTCTGGCAGTATGCCTCACGTTTTTCTGCGTTCCCGTTTCTGCGGCAAGCTACAGCGTAAAGATTACCCGTGAATTTGAAAACGGTTATACATACGTCAGATTAAAGCCTTCTACGGGAACTGTATATTACACAACAGACGGCTCAAAGCCCGACAGAAATGACAAAAAATACAGAACAGCCACAAAAATCAAGATTACCAAGCCCTGTAAGCTCCGGCTTGCGGTTTACAGCGGCGGTAAGGTAAGAAAAAACTATTCCGTAAAAATCGATGTAAAGAACAGTACCCCTAAAATTACCTTTACAAAAGCTTCAAGCGGAAAATATACCGCTAAAATTACCGTTCCGAAAAATACGACGGTTTACTATACCACAAACGGTAAGACCCCTTCCAAGTCAACAGGCAAGAAGCTCACAGCCACAAAGAAAATAACCGTCAAGGGCGGTACTAAGATTAAGGCGATAGCTGTAAGAAGCGGCTGGAAGAATTCCTCGGTTATAGTTAAAACTTCGCCCAAGACTTCTTCAGGCACTACCAATAACAGCACAACTACAACTGCTTCTTCCACAGAAGAAGAATACATGAACGAGGTTCTCCGCCTTGTTAATATTGAACGTGAAAAGAACGGCTTATCCCCACTGGTTCTCGACGATAAGCTGAATAAAGCGGCTAAAGTACGCTCCGACGAAATCTCCTCCTATTACGACCATGTACGCCCCGACAGAAAAAGCTGCTTCACAGCCTTCAAGGAGGCAGGCGCTTCCTACACCTCCGCCGCCGAAAACATAGCGGCAGGTCAGAAGACCCCCGAGGATGTGGTAAACGCTTGGATGAACTCTACAGGTCACAGAAAGAATATCCTTACCGCCGGATTTAAGAAAATGGGTCTCGGTTATACCTACACAAGAAACGGTGCTATGGGCTACAGCGATTTCTGGGCACAGCTCTTCACAAGCTGAGAATTATGAAAACTACTGCACTTATATTATCAGGCGGCTCCTCTTCGAGAATGAAGGGAACGGATAAACAGTTCTCCCTTATCGGCGGCGTTCCCGTTATAGCCAAAAGCCTTCTCGCCTTTCAGAATTCCCAAGAGGTGGACGATATTATTGTTGCCGCTAAGGAAGAAAGCATAAACGAAATAAAAGCCCTTTCCGAAAAATACGGAATAACCAAGCTACGCGCTGTGGTAAAGGGCGGGAAAAGCCGTACGGAATCAGCCTTCAATGCCTTTAAAGCGGCTTCTGAATGTGAAATTATTCTTGTTCATGACGGGGCAAGACCCTTCGTTGACAGGGAAGTTATCGGAAGAGTCAGAAACGGAGCTATTGAATATGGCTGCGCCATTCCTGTTATTCCCGTAAAGAATACGATAAAGGTAACGGAAGACGGCTTTGTTAAATCAACTCCCGACAGGAGCACTCTATCGGCAGTCCAGACCCCTCAGGGCTTCAGGTATGAGATATACGAAAAAATCATATCCGAGGACTCGGAAGCCACCGACGATTCGGGACTTGCGGAAAAAAACGGCTACAGGGTCAGAACTGTAGAGGGAAGCGAAAAGAATATAAAAATAACCGTACCCGAGGATTTAGCGGCAGTACAGAAATAATACCGAAAGGAAAAAGCGATGATAAGAATAGGCCACGGCTATGATGTCCACAGACTCACCGAAAACAGAAAGCTTATCTTAGGCGGGGTAGAGATCCCTTATGAAAGGGGACTTCTCGGTCATTCCGACGCCGACGTCCTTCTTCACGCAATAATGGACGCAGTTCTCGGAGCTCTCGCTCTCGGGGATATAGGAAAGCTTTTCCCTGATAACGACCCTTCCTATAAGGGTATCGACAGTATGCTTCTTCTTAAGAAGGTAATCAGCCTTATGGAAGAAAAGGGGTACAGGCTTTCTAACCTTGATTCTACAATATCCGCCGAAAAGCCGAAGCTTTCCCCTTATATAGTAAAAATGAGGGAGAATATTGCAGAAGCCTTCGGGGTATCCATAGAAAACGTAAGCGTAAAGGCTACTACGGAAGAGGGTCTCGGACTTAAAGGCGAGGGAATTGGCGCTACCTGTGTACTTATACTGGAAAGAAAGGGCTGACGATGAAATTTAAAGAAGAGCTTAAAAATTTAAGAATCAAGAATTTTCTGCTTCTTACTCTGGCAGGTGTAGTAAACGCTTTCGGAATCACCTGCTTCCTTTCGCCCGTAAACCTGTACGACAGCGGCATTTCGGGCACTTCGATGTTTCTCGAAAGAGTTACTCCCGAATTTTTTACCCTTTCGGTTTTCCTTGTAATTCTTAATATTCCGCTCTTTATTTTCGGCTATAAGCGTCTGGGCGCAGGCTTTACAATCTACGCAATCTATGCGGTAATTGTCTACTCTCTGTCTGCCTGGATAATAACAGATGTACTGCCCATAGATGTCTCAAGTGCATCTCCTCTTGCCGGGCAGGATCTTCTCCTCTGCTCACTTTTCGGCGGCCTTATTTCGGGTCTCGGAAGCGGTCTTACCATAAGAGCAGGCGGCGCCATGGACGGAATCGAGGTTATGGCAGTAGCCTTCGCCAAAAAGCTGGGCCTCACGGTAGGCACCTTTGTTATGATATATAACATCCTGCTTTATATTATCTGCGGACTTGTTTTTTCAAGCTGGACTCTTCCTCTTTACTCGGTAATCGCCTACTGTGCGGCGCTTAAAACCGTAGACTTTATGGTAGAAGGTATCGACAGAGCCAAGGCTGCCATGATAGTTACGGTAGAGCCGGAAAAGGTCTGTTCGGCAGTAACCTCCGCCTTCGGAACAGGCGCAACCACCATGGAAGCCAAAGGCGGCTACTCCAATTCTCCCAGAACGGTTATATATTTCGTAGTAAACCGCTTCCAGATAGGAAGAATGAAAACGATTGTCCACGAAGCCGACCCAAAGGCATTTATAACCATCAGCGATGTAGCCGATATTTTCAAGGCAAACAACTGAATATACAGCAAAAACCGCCTGACACCTTTCCGTATCAAGCGGTTTTTTATATTCTTCTTTCTTTTCCTGTAGCCTCGTAGAACTTTTCCTTTACCTTGTACATGTTCTCCTCGGCTCTTATAAGAACGGAGCTGTATTCCTCTCCGTTTGTATGAACTGCAATACCTGAGGATACTGTCGGCTCAAAGCTTAAGCCTTTTCCGTATTCAGCCAGCAGGGAAAGAGCTTCTGAATTTATTCTTTTTACAGTCTCCTCATCCTGAGATCTTATTATTGCTATGAATTCGTCGCCGCCCACACGATAAACCGAGCCGTTCTGACCTACTGCCTTATTAACGGCATTGGCAACACAGCAGATAAGCTTGTCGCCCTCCTTATGGCCGAGGGTATCGTTTATGGTTTTAAGACCGTTTGCATCAAACATTATAACTGAATATCTGCTTGAAGGCTTTATTCTATGGAGATAGAAGTCGTAATAGGCTCTGTTTCTTACGCTTGTCATCTTGTCGTATTTGCCGTAAACCTCAGTAATGAAGGCGTAATAGAGCATTATCATAAAGGCGCCGCAGATGTATATTATCTTATAGGTGGAGTTAAGCCCCTGGAGTATTATTGCGCATATCTGGATTCCCAGAAGCTCCGCTATATGAATTTTGTCAATACGTTCAACATAGCTGAACTCGATAAAGGAGTAAACTCCCCAGACTACTACAAAAAGTATTCCTAAAATCTCATTATAAAGGTAGAGGGGGCCTCTGGAATAGATTCCTTCAGAAGAAACCGTGAAGAACCAGCCTGTAAAGGGAGAAGCCAACGCAATAAAGGCGCTTATCACTTCAAGAACACAGCATATTTTTATAACCACATCGGTCTTTTTTGTAGCCGCAATAATCAGGAAAAACATACTCAGGGGAGCACAGAAATATATCAGGGCGTTTGCGCCGTTTCCGAGGACCTGTGAGCCGAGCTGTTCGGAAAGGTCACGTCCTATATAGCCGAGAAGTATAAGTATGTCAGAAAAAATGGCAAGAACGAAATAAAGATTCTTTCTTTCGCCGAAATACTGACTTCGCCTTATAATGGTAATAAGAATTATAAGCGCTATAACGGTCAATATGTAGATATAGGTAAAATCCAGCAAGCCTTCACCCCCTTTTTTATCCTTTTAATGTCAGGTTTGACATAATTATAACATATATCTGTATGTAAAGTCAACACGGATTTTTAACCCCCGCATGTTGAAAACTCTGTATAATTTTTATCCCGTACTGTTTTCGACAGGTTTTCAACCATTTTTTACCACGCCATATTTTTCCATATATACCATATATTATCTGATTCTGTCGGCGAAGGAAGAATTCAGGTATACAACCCCAATATAAAGTATTCACAGCAAACCTCAACCACAAGATGTTGTGATTAGCCTTTGATTTTTTAGATAGAACTCTCAAAATGAGGGTTCTCTTTTTATTTATATTGCACAAAATAGCTGTGTTTTTTTTTATGCTTTTCAACTCCCTAAAAGAAAATTTCTCCTTGATTTTTCTGCCGAGTGGTAGTATAATATTGATAAAGTGGTTTTTTGTCCACTTTTTTGGAGAAAAGTTCACTTTTTCACATTTTCAACGAAGTTTTCAACAGCTTTCAGGTTTTCAACCTGTTGAATGTTAGTTTTCCTGTTGAAAATGTTGAAAACTTTCAGAAAACGCAGTCCTGCAAAATCAGGAAAGGAGGTTATCGGCTTGAGAGGCGAGTTTAAAAGTACCCTTGACGCAAAGGGCAGAATGAATTTCCCTATAAAGCTCCGTGAAGAGCTTGGCACAAGCTTTATAATCTCCAAAACTATCGGTGCGGAATGTATAAAGGTATACGCAACCGAGGACTGGAACAGCCTTGTTGAAAAAATCAAGGGTATGCCCCAGACTCAGACTGCCGCTATACAGCGTTTCTTATTCGGAAGCGCCTTTGAAATCGAGCCCGATAAACAGGGTAGGGTTCTTATCCCCGCCCCCCTCCGTGAATACGCAGGGCTTGAACAGGACATAGTAATAGTAGGCCTCGAGGGCTATGCCGAAATATGGGACAAGGCTAAGTGGGACGCTATGAATGCGGCTCAGAATACCGAGGACCTTGCGGCTATAGCTATGGAGCTTGGTTTATAATATGGAATTTTCACATATATCGGTACTGCTGACGCCTACCGTTGACGGACTTGATATAAAGCCCGACGGTATCTATGTTGACTGTACGGCAGGAGGCGGAGGCCACAGCCTTGAAATCGCAAAGCGTCTTTCCGATAAGGGAAGGCTTATCTGCTTCGACCAGGATAAGGAAGCTATCGCGGCGGCGACAAAACGCCTTGAGGGCTATTCTCCCATATTTATAAACAGGAATTTTTCTACAATAAAAAACTCTCTTAATGAAATAGGAATAAAAAAAATCGACGGTGCGATGATGGACCTGGGGGTTTCCTCCTATCAGCTCGATAACGGCGAGAGAGGCTTCTCCTTCCATGAGGACGCTCCCCTCGATATGCGTATGAGCGGAGAGGGACTCAGTGCCTACGACGTAGTAAACGAATATTCCCCCGATGAGCTTACCCGTATACTTTTCGAGTACGGCGAGGAGAAATTCGCCCGCGGCATAGTAAACGGTATCGTTAAGGCGAGAAATATCGCTCCCGTAAAAACAACGGGAGAGCTGGCTGAAATAATAAAAAACAACGTGCCTTTAAAGGTAAGGCGGGAGAAGAACCCCTGCCGAAAAACCTTTCAGGCGATACGAATAGAAGTAAATGACGAGCTGGGAGTGCTTAAAACCGCCCTTGATGACGCTTTTGAGCTTCTTAATCCCGGTGGAAGGCTTTCTATAATTACCTTCCATTCCCTTGAGGACAGAATCGTAAAGCTTAAATTCCGTGAGCTTTGCGAGGGCTGTACCTGCCCGAAGGAATTTCCCGTCTGTGTTTGCGGAAATACTCCTAAGGCGAAGCTTGTCAACCGTAAGCCCATAACGGCGGACGAAAATGAGCTTCAGGACAACCCCAGAAGCAGAAGTGCAAAGCTGAGAGTTTTAGAGAAGCTTTAAGGCTTAAAACTCCCCCGAAAGGATAACAGATGTATAACGATAACTCGAATTTAGCCTATGACCTTTCGCTTTTCGACGTAGACGAAGAGTTAGAGCGTAAAAAGGCTCGGAAAAGAGAAGAAAAGGCCGCCATAAGGATGACGGAAAAGAAGGCAGTAGGTCGTAACGGTAACGCCTTCGGTGCCCTCGTGGCAGTATCCTGTGCCGCTATAGTAGCCTTCTCTATCCTGTACAGTAAGGTTCAGCTCTCGGATTATACCAGCATGATAAGCGAAACAAAAACCCAGCTTGAACAGGCGGAAAGAGAAAATCTCCGTCTTAACGCCGAGCTGGACAGTATGGTTACCCTCGATAACGTTGAGCAAATCGCTTCCGAGGAGCTCGGGCTTCAGAAAACCGAAAATTCACAGATTACCTTCGTTTCCCTCAACACGGAACAGATGACCGAGGTTGCGGAGGAGGATCCGAACATCTTCGTTTCTATCCAGAACTGGTTCTATGATATACTGGAATATCTCGGCTTCTGACGCAATATAATTTAAGGACAAGAACAGAGTCCTTAAACGAACATCAAAAGCACTTAAACGCCGCCTTTCTTCAGTAGTATAACGTAAGCTTTAGGGATACTGAAAAAAGACGGCGTTAATTAACACCCCCGTTCCCCCGAAAGGAAGAAATCAATGGCAACAAGAAAAATGCCCGACAACATAAAAAGTACGCCTATGGTTGCGCCTACTCCCCTTATGAGGAGGAGGCTTTTCCTCGTTATACTGTCCGTTCTTCTTGCAGTAGCTATAGCTATATCCTGTGTTCTTTACTATTATGCAGTATCCCAGTCGGAATACTACCGTGCAAAGGCTAATTCACAGCAGCTCAGAAGCTACACGATTACTGCAAACCGAGGCACTATCTATGACCGCAATAATAAGATTCTCGCCCAGAGTACAACGGTATGGGACGTAGTTCTCGACCCTAAGTACATATCGGAAAACGACGCCGAGAATACCGAGCTTATCTGCCGTACTCTTTCAAGTATTCTCGGTAAGGATTACGCTACCCTTATGGAGGCCTGCGGCGATATTTCAAAGGAATACTATATCGTCCAGAAGAAAGTGGATAAGGGCACCCGTGACCGTATACAGACCTTTATTGACGAAAAGGATATAATGCCCTTCTCGATTTCTCTTATGGAGACAAGTAAGAGATATTACCCCAACGACCAGCTTGCTTCCACTATCATCGGCTTCACCAACTACGACGGCGACGGCGTTTATGGAATAGAAGCCTACTATGACGATTATCTCCAGGGTACCGACGGTCTTATCGTAATGGCGAAGGATGCAAGAGGCAACGCTATGCCCTACGACTATGAAAACCGCTATGAAGCAAGCGACGGCAACAGTATCGTTCTCACCATAGATGAAGTAGTCCAGCATTATCTCGAAAAAAATCTTGAAATCACCCTTTCCCAGCATGCTGTCGCAAACCGTGCTACGGGAATTGTTATGAACGTTAATACAGGAGCAATCGTAGCTATGGCTACCGCTCCCGGCTATGACCTCAACAACCCCTCTGAGCTTTCGGAATATGACCTTAACGCTCTCGTAGAGCTCAGAGAACAGCTTGTTATGGACTATGCGGCAGGTTCTATGACCGACCAGGACGCAATCAACAAGCTTATTGACGAAGAAGTAGAAGCGAAGGACGCCGAGCTTCGTGAAACCCAGTGGAAAAATAAGGCTATCTCAGAGCTTTACTTCCCCGGCTCCGTATTCAAGGTTATAACCTGTGCTTCCGCGCTCGAGGAGGAGGTTATCGACCTTAACTCCCATTTCACCTGTCTCGCCGCTTATACGGTTGATGATACGGAATTCAACTGCTGGAGTCCTGCAGGTCACGGCGATGTAGATTTACAGAGTGCAATTACCGCATCCTGTAACCCTGCCTTTATCCAGATAGGCTTAAAGCTTGGAAAACAGCTCTTTACCAATTACTTTGAAGCCTTCGGCTTTACCGAGAAAACGGGTATCGACCTGCCCGGAGAATCAAGCCCAATCTATGTTCCCTATGAGAGAATGGGCCGAGTTGAGCTTGCTTCCTCCTCCTTCGGTCAGACAAATAAAATTACTCCTATCCAGATGATTTGTGCTTATGCTGCGGCGATAAACGGCGGATATCTTGTTACTCCCCACGTTGTTGATAAAATCATAGACAGCAGCGGAAACGTTATAAAAACCACTGAGGCTACCATAAAACGTCAGGTTATAAGCGGCGAGACCTCTGAACTCATGCGTCAGATTACGGAGACTATCGTTGCGGATAACGGCGGCTCCAATGCTTATATTGCAGGCTACCGTATCGGCGGAAAATCGGGAACATCGGAAAAGCTGGATATGTACGGAAAGAACAATATGCGCTATATCGGTTCCTTCTGTGCCTATACTCCCGCCAACAGCCCCGAATACATCATGCTTGTATGCGTAGACGAGCCGAGAGGCGGAAAATACTACGGAAGTATGGTGGCGGCGCCTGTTGTATCCGCCGTATTCAGTGAATGTCTCGAATATCTCGGTATCTATCCTCAGTATACTGCCGAAGAATTAGCGGAGCAGGAAGTTTCTGTACCCTATGTTTACGGATATTCTCTCCTTGACGCTATTACTACTATAAACAGTAAGGGTCTTAAATATGAAGTTATCGGCGATGAAAACGTCGGTATAGTAGACTATACCCTCCCTCATGCTACTGAATATATGGGTAAGGGCGGTACGGTTATGATTTACATGGAGGGCGCAGAGGAAACTACCATTACTGTACCTAATCTTACAGGTCTTACCGTAGAACAGGTTAACGCAAAACTCACAAATCTGGGACTTAACGTATCCCTCTCGGGCGGTGCTGTCAATAACGCTGACGCAGTAGCCTCCTCCCAGACTGTAGCCGAGGGTACCGAGGTTTCAAAGGGTACCGTTATCGGCGTAACCTTCCTGGTAAACGGTGATATAGGCTAACCTTGACTGACAGGGCTGAAGACGTAAAGGCTCAGCCCTTTTCGGCTTAAAATACGCATGAAAGGAAAGACTTATATGAAGCTTTCTGAGCTCCTTACAACTGAAGAAATGACGGGTCTTTCCGACTGTGAGGTAAATACCGTAACGGACGATACACGAAAGGTCTCGGAAAATGATATCTTCGTGGCTATAACGGGAAAAAACTTCGACGGCCACAGCGCCTGTGCAGAAATGCTTGAAAAGGGTGCGGCGGCAGTAGTGGTTGAACGTGACCTGGGCTTAAAACAGCAGATCATAGTCGAAAACTCAAGGCTTTTCTACAGCGTCCTTGCCTCACGCTATTACGGGTTTCCTACGAAAAGGCTTAAGCTTATCGCCGTAACGGGTACAAACGGAAAAACAACAATAGCAAATCTTATAAGGGATATGCTTTCTCTTAACGGAAAGAAATGCGGCTGTATCGGTACGGCAGGTTATGACGTATGCGGAAAAATGTATGAAGCAAGACTTACTACCCCTTATCAGATGGATTTATACAGATATTTCAGAGAGATGGCGGATAACGGCGCAGAATACTGTGTAATGGAGGCCTCCTCACAGGCTCTTTCACAATTCCGCTTTTCGGGAGAACGCTTTATCTGCGGAATTTTTACAAATCTTACTCAGGATCACCTGGACTGGCACGGTACAATGGAAAACTATTACGAGGCGAAAAAGTCCCTGTTTTCCTGCTGTGACAATGGTATAATAAACACGGACGACGAATGGGGCAGAAGGCTTTTCAAGGAGCTTTCCGCCGAAAATAAGAGCATTAAGCTTACAGAAGTAAGTATTACTGCCCCCTCGGATATATACGGCTCAAAAATCACCCTTAAAAGCGGTGGTACATCCTTCTGGCTTTCCGACAGGGAAACGGAAAAGGCATTTTTTGTACAGATGCCTATGATAGGGCGCTTTAACGTACTTAACGGACTTTCCGCCGTTGCCGCTCTTAAAACAGCAGGCATGGATATCGGAAAAGCCGCCGCTTCACTTTCGGAAATAACAGGAGTCAAGGGAAGAGCAGAGGTGCTTTATGACGGGAAATTTACCGTTGTGTGCGACTACGCTCATACCGAGGACGGACTTCATAAAACTCTTTCAGTGCTGAAAAGCTTTACTGAAGGGCGGCTTATCGTGGTTTTCGGTGCGGCAGGAGAACGTGACGCAGGAAAACGTCCCGCCATGGGAAAATGCGTTTCGGAATACGCCGATATTGCGGTAATAACCTCGGATAATCCCCGTTTCGAGGACCCCGTTTCTATAATAGAACAGGTTAAATCGGGATTTTCAGGAAACTGCACCGTGAATACATATACCGACAGGCTTGAAGCGATAAAATATGCTGTTTCGATAGCGGCTGAAAAGGATGTTATCGCCCTCTGCGGTAAGGGACACGAGGAATATCAGGTAATCGGGGACGACTATATCCCCTTCAGCGAGCATAATATTATTAAAGAGCTTTTGGGAAAGGAAGAAAAATAATGCTGGTTACAATAATAGGGACTGCCTTAACGGCGGTTATAATAACGGGACTTCTCGGGATTCTTATTATCCCGTGGCTCAGAAAGCTTAAATTCGGTCAGACTATTCTCGATATCGGACCGATCTGGCACAAGAAGGATAAACAAGGTACTCCCACCATGGGCGGTATACTCTTTATAATCGGAACTGTTGCGGCGTTTGTTGTAGGAATAATTCTCCTTAACATCAACGGGCTTATCTCCTTCGAGAGCGCTTCCTTACAGCAGTTCATTCTTACCGTTTCAAGCATAATAGCCGCCTTTCTCTTTGGCTTTATCGGCTTTGTGGATGATTTCATCAAGGTCAAAAAGAAGCAGAACGAAGGACTTACCGCAATTCAGAAGATTATCTTCCAGATTCTTGTTATTGCCGCTTTCTTCACCGTAAGATACATGGCAGGAGACACCTCCACCGTTATAAGCTTCCCGTTCCTCGGACAGCTTGACCTCTGGTATTTCTACTATATCATTATGGGGCTGGGTATCCTCTATATCGTTAATGCGGTAAATCTTACCGACGGAATAGACGGGCTCTGTTCCTCCGTAACCTTTATATACTGTATAGTTTTCGCCATTATTTCCGCAATGCTGAACTTCTACGGCTTTACCGTGCTTTCTGTCGCAACGGCAGGCGGCTGTCTCGGCTTCCTTATCTGGAATCTTCACCCCGCAAAGGTATTCATGGGCGATACAGGCTCCATGTTCCTGGGCGGAATAGTTGCGGTTATGGGCGTAGCCATGAATGTTGAAGTGCTTATGGTTATCGCTTCGGCAGTATATATCTGGGAGGCGCTTACTGTTCTTATCCAGACTACTTATTTTAAGCTTACCCACGGAAAACGCCTCTTCAAGATGACTCCTATCCACCACAGCTTTGAAATAAGAGGCTGGAAGGAAAATAAGATAGTTATAGTTTTCTCCCTTATCGGCGCGGCGGCAGGTACCGCGTCAATTCTTCTCGTAAACGGCTTATAATTCTTCCCCTAATCCAAGAAAGGAGGCGTAAAGCTTGGCTTTATTCGGAAATACAGGAAATAAAAAGGCACAGGTGCGTAAAAAGAGCAATAATGCCCAGACTCGTCCGCGGCAACAGGCTCAGAGGCCTCAGCAGAGACCGTCTGTACAGCAGGCTCAGAGACGTCCTCAGGAACAGCGTCCGCCTCAGCAGAGAACAGCTCCCCTTCGTCCTCAGCAGGCAGAGCAGAATAACACAGAAAAGCGTAAGAACGGCCTTTTAGGCGGTTTTACCCTTATAGATAAAAACAGCAGCGACGCGGCCGCATTAAAAAGCAAGAAGTATTTCAACTATAATTACCGCCGTAAGTTCGACTTCTCCTTCTTTCTGGTTGTAATTATACTTTTAGCCTTCGGGCTTGTCATGCTGTTTTCGGCTACCTACGCTTCGGCTAAGCTTTCCTCTGACAGTAACTATGACAGCTTCTTCTACATAAACCGTCAGCTCATATTCGCAGGGCTCGGTGTAGCGGTTATGATTGTAGCCTCCTTTGTAGACTACCATATCTTCATGAATAAGATCATCATAAAAATCGCTACTCTCGCTTCGGTATTTCTTATTATTCTTACACGACTTATCGGTACTACAATGGGTAACGCCCAGAGATGGATCCGTATCGGTGAAATTACAATTCAGCCCTCGGAAATTCTGAAATTCGTTACCATAATGATAATCGCCGAATATATGCAACGTAATTACGACAAGCTAGGCGACTTCAAAAAGGGCTTCTTCCCTATACTTCTCCGAGTAGGTATAGCCTGTGCCCTTGTCCTTTTCCAGCCTCATATTTCGGGTACGGTTATTCTCTTTATAGTGTCGATCTGTATGTTCTGTATCGGCGGAGCGAAGGGAAGCCACCTGCTCCTTATAGGTATGGGAGTCCTTATCCTCGGTATTATAATTCTCGTAGTCTTCCCGGCTCTCGGCTTCGACTACGTTAATACGAGACTTATGAGCTGGCAGGATCCCGAGGCGGACATTCAGGGTAAGACCTATCAGACCTACCAATCCCTTGTCACAATAGGCTCGGGCGGTATTTTCGGCCAGGGCCTCGGAAACTCACGACAAAAATACAGCTATCTCCCCGTAACGGAAAACGACTTTATTTTCCCCGTTATTGTTGAAGAGCTTGGCTTCGTGGGAGCTATGTTCGTGATACTTCTTTTCGTAATTCTTATAGTAAGAGGCTTCTATATAGCCTCAAACGCTCCCGATAAGTTCGGTATGCTTCTTTGTGCAGGTATTGTAATACAGCTTGGCGTTCAGGCGTTCCTGAATATAGCCGTAACCACCAACGCCATACCCAATACAGGCGTATCCCTTCCCTTTATAAGCTACGGCGGTACGGCGCTTATCATGCAGCTGGGCGAAGTAGGAATCGTACTTAATATTTCAAGAAAGGCGGCTCTCGAATAATGAGAATCATCCTTGCGGCAGGAGGTACTGCCGGACATATAAACCCCGCTCTCGCCATAGCGGATAAAATAAGGGAGCTTTTCCCCGAAAGCGTTATCCTCTTCGTTGGTGCAGAGGGCGGAATGGAGGAAAGGCTCGTAAAAAAGGCAGGCTACGATTTCCGTGCCTTTAAGATGTACGGGCTTCAGAGAAAGCTTTCCTTCACCAATATAAAGCGTAACATAAAGGCGGCCTACCGCTTCCTTACCGCAAAAAGTCAGGCTAAGAAGCTTCTTGAGGAGTTCAAGCCCGACGTTGTAGTGGGAACAGGCGGCTATGCCTGTGCTCCCGTACTTATTTCCGCCTCAAAAATGGGAATAAAGACGGCTATTCACGAAAGCAACTCCCTTCCCGGGGTTACCACCAACATAGTTTCGAAGCACGCGGATAAGGTGCTGGTTTCCAACCCCGACGTTATAACCCATCTTTCAAGGACCGATAACTGCGTGGTAACGGGAAATCCTCTCAGAAACAACCTTCCTATCGAGGACAGGGAGACTGCCCGAAAAAAGCTGGGACTGCCCGAGGGAATGACTATAATCTCCTTCGGCGGAAGCCTCGGTGCCAACAGGATTACCGAGGCGGTTATGGAGCTTTTCAAGTGGGAAAAGGAAGTGGGCGACGTAAACCACATCCATTCCTACGGCGGAAACGGTAAGGATATGTTTGAGGGACTCATGAAGGAAAACGGTCTTACCACAAGCGAAAGACTCGTGACCAAGGAATATATCAATAATATGTATACCTGCCTCAGTGCGGCTGATCTTATTATATCCCGTGCAGGAGCCATGACTCTTACGGAAATAACCGAAGCGGGAAGAGCAAGCATTCTCATCCCCTTCCCTCAGGCGGCGGAAAACCACCAGTATTATAACGCTCTTACTCTCAGTAAAAGCGGCGCCGCTATTCTTATCGAGGATAAGGACTTAACAGGCGAAAAGCTTTTAGCGGAAGTAAAGAAGCTTTACGAAAACCGTGAAAAGCTTATCGAAATGGGAAAACAGGCGAAATCCCAGCGTGTGGAAAATTCCACGGATTTAGTAGTAGGAAATATTCTCGACTTAGTTAAGGAGACCCTCAGCTAAGCCTTACGCACAAAAACACCCCACCCTGCATAATATAAGAAAAATGCAGGAAAGGGTGATATAGGTGTCGGATAAACAAAAGTTAATTATTAAAGGCGGAAAGCGTCTCGAGGGAGAAATATCCGTTCAGGGCGCAAAAAACAGTGCGCTTCCGCTTCTTGCGGCCGCCGTTCTTTGCCGTGGCGAATCGGTTTTATATAATTGTCCCCGTCTTACCGATTGCAACGCCGCCTGCAGGATACTGAGCTCTCTGGGCTGCGGCTGTCGTAGAGAGGGCGGAGCAGTCTCTGTAAACGCCTCATCTCTTAACAATACCGAAATTTCGGGCACACTTATGAGAGAAATGCGTTCTTCCATTATCTTTATGGGAGCTCTTCTCGGACGTTGCGGACAATGCAGGCTTTCCTTCCCCGGAGGCTGTGAAATCGGCGCAAGGCCCATAGACTTCCATATAGCCGCCTTCAGAAAAATGGGAGCGGAAATAAAGGAAGAACACGGCTATCTTATATGTACTGCCCCACGGCTTAAGGGAGCAGTAATTTCCTTCCCCGTACCCTCTGTGGGAGCTACGGAAAATGTAATTCTCGGAGCTGTGCTTGCGGAAGGAATAACGGAAATACATAATGCCGCAAGAGAGCCTGAAATCTCTGATCTGGCGGCGTTTCTCGTGAGATGTGGTGCTAAGATAAAGGGCTTCGGTACAGAAACGATAATAATCGAAGGCGTTAAAAGCCTTGATGGCTGTGAATATACCGTAATGCCTGACAGAATCGCCGCCGCTACCTATCTTTGCTGCGGCGCGGTAACAAGGGGAGAAATAATCCTGACTAAATCAGATTATCGTTCCCTCGGGCTTATTGTTCCTGTCCTTGAACAGACAGGCTGCAGTGTTTACAGCTTCGGCAAGGACAATATCTATCTTAATGCAAGGCGAAGCCTCAGGGCGCCTTCCTCTATAAGAACGGCTCCCCACCCCGGCTTTCCTACCGACGCACAGCCGCCTGTTATGGCGTATTGTTCTACTCTTAAGGGGACTACTATTTTTGTTGAAACTATCTTCGAAAACCGCTACCGCCATGTAAGCGAGCTGAGAAGGCTTGGTGCGAAGATAAATGTTGAGGGAAGAGTGGCTGTGGTTGAAGGCTCACAGAAGCTTTCGGGGGCAGAGCTTGAAGCTACCGACCTTCGCGGAGGAGCCGCACTTGTAACAGCAGGACTTTTTGCCGAAGGGGTTACAAAAATCGGAAATTCGGGATATATTTACCGTGGCTACGAGGATATAGCCGGTAACCTTAGACGTCTCGGAGCCGATATTAAAACTATTTGATTATATGCAGTATTCTTCTCTTTAATACTAAGGATTTTTAAAAACAGGAAGCTTCTTCCGAGAAAGGATTGTGGTAATATGCCGGATTTTCATAAGCTCAATAAAACAAAAACCACGGAAATGAGCCGTGAAGAGCTTAACCGCAGACTTCGCGAGGAAGCGGAGAAATCCTCCTTAAAGGAGAAGGCTAAGGCTGAAAAAGCGAGGTCTGCGAAAGCGAATAAAAGCATAGCCGCAAAGCCTGACGCAAAAAAGAAGAAGCAGATGAAGCTTTCTGCAGAAACGAAGAAACAGATGCCGCCTCAGAGTCCTGCACGAAAAAAGAGAGAGGAAGAGCTCCGCGAACAGGAAAAGAAGGCTCAGAAGGCTAAAAAACGCCGTAAAAGAGGCAGCTATGTAATTTATTATATAACCCTCGGCCTTATTTCCTTTATTATTTTCGCTATTCTTTCCGTTACTGTGCTTTTTAATGCGGAAAAAATAGTGGTAGAGGGCGAAACTATCTATTCCGATGAAGAAATTATCGCCGCCAGCGGTCTTAAGGGTAATGAAAATCTCGTAAGACTTAATACAGGCGGTATTCCCGAGAGAATTCTTTTTGAGCTGGTAAGTCTCGACTCCGCTAAGGTTACGAAGGAATTCCCTTCCACAATTAAAATTACCGTTGAGCCTGCCGTTCCTATGGCGAACTTCTATTACGCAGGTAAAAACTACGTTATTTCCCACGTTGGCCGTGTAATGTCTATCGAGAGCGAAAAGGCTGACTGTATGGAGGTAGTAGGCTATCAGCCCGGCGAAAGCGTTGTTATAGGCGACTATATTACTGCCGCAAACCCGGAACAGGACAAGCTTATTTCTCTTATAAGCGGCTCTCTCGAACAGGCAGGCATAGCCAACATAACAAAGCTTGACATAAGCGACACCCTCAATATAGTTCTCACCTATGAGGACAGGGTTAAAATCACTATAGGCACGACTCTCCAGCTTCAGGAAAAGCTTGTAATCGCTAAGGAGCTTCTTGAAAATCATGTGGCAGATACCGAAAAGGTAACCCTCGATATCTCCAACACCGAGAGAGTTGTCCAGAGACCTATAACCAGTATTCCCGTAAGAACTACCGCTCCCGAAACAAGCCCCGAGGACTCGGATTCTGAGGAGCCGACCACCGAAACGCCCGTGGAGTAACAGTTCGATTACACTTTACAATGAAAACCACAATATTTAGTTCTTCGACTAAAATTTTTACACCAAATATCGAAATTTTTTGAAAAAACTATTGAAATTTAACGTGAAATCTGCTACAATTATAGATAATAGTCGGGCAGTGTTTTTGCTGTCCAGAAAAAACTCAGGAGGTATACTATCGTGGCAATAGAAATCGATGAAGAAGGATTCGCAGTAGAGAGTGAAGAGCCCGAATTCGACCATCTTGACGACAATGCGGTTTATAATATTAAGATTAAAGTTATCGGCGTAGGCGGCGGCGGCGGAAACGCTGTTGAAAGCATGGCTAAGAAGGGTCTCCGTGACGCTAAGGATAAGGGAAGCGAAGACGTAGATATAGAATTCGTTGCAGTAAACACAGACGTTGCTGCCCTCAAGAATAAGGACAAGACTCTTATGCGCCGTGTACAGATCGGCCGTAAGTGTGCTAAGGGCAGAGGTGCAGGCGGACGTGCCGAGGTAGGTGCTGAAGCTGCAAGAGAAGACAGAGAAGAAATCGAAAAGTATTTAAAGGGTGCGTCCCTTGTATTTATCTCCGCAGGTATGGGCGGTGGTACAGGTACAGGTGCGGCTCCCGTTATCGCTGAAATCGCACAGGAAATGGGCATTCTCACAATAGGCGTTGTTACAAAGCCCTTCAACTTTGAGCGTGAACAGAAGATGAATCAGGCTATGAAGGGTATCGACGAAATGCGTAAGCACGTTGACGCTCTCGTAATTATTCCTAACCAGCGTCTTTTACAGCTCAACGAGAAGCAGCTCACCTTCCAGCAGGCTTTCGTTATGGTTGACGATGTTCTCCACCGTTCGGTAAAGATCGTATCCGATATGATCAACACAACCGCACAGGTTAACGTTGACTTCTCCGACTTAAGCACAATTATCAGAAATGCAGGCGACGCTCATATCGCTATCGGTACAGGTACAGGCGACAAGAAGGTTGAAGAAGCAGTTCTTCAGGTTGTAAACAGCCCCCTTCTCGAAACCTCTATCAAGAACGCAGAACGTCTCCTCGTATATATTACACTTTCTCAGGACGCGCTCCTTTCCGACGTTAACGACGCTGTTGACGCTATCACAAAGGCTTGCGGTGCAGGCGCGGAAATCATCTTCGGTGCTAACTACGGTGCGGCTGATATGAAGGATTCCATCATTATCTCCGTTATCGCAGCAAGCTTCAAGGAAGAAATTGCTGCTGAGCCCGCTCCCAGTGTTGCTGAAGAAATTATCAACAGCTCCGCAGGAACAGGTATGGGCGGAAACGAATTCGCTGATTTCCTCACAAGAAGCCAGACAAACGATTCCGACGACGCATATTCCGAGCTTGAAAACTTATTCAAGCACAGAGGTTAATAAGATAAAATTATCCCGCAGTCTTACCGACTGCGGGATTTTTGTTATGCTTAAAAATTAGGGCATTTCACAAAGGTTACATAGTATCTTCCGTTTTTCGTGAAGATTACGCAGGTTATATTGCCGCCCTCGGTAAGGGTATAATAGATTGTCTCGGGGATTTCAAACTTAAAGCCCATAATCGTTACGATACAATGCTTTATATATCTGCCGTTCTTGCCGGCCTTCGTGACGAAGTATTCTTTAGCCTGTACTGTATGGACATAGGCCTCCCTTTGTCCTTCCTGAAGCATCGCAGAAGCACTGACGCCTTCGTTTTTGAGCAGTATTGCTCCTATGGCAGAGGCTACTGCCAGAAGAAGCATAAGGCAATTTGGTACGGGTTCTACCCCTCGCTTTATAATGAAGAAAATCAGCAACACAAAAAAGATTCCCGAAAGGATAGCAAGAATCTGTGAAGGCGTGCGTTTTGTTTTTGTAGCTGAGCTTCCCGACATTTTATAATCCAGGTCATTTACAACGGTAGGTCTGCCTGTTCTTATAACCTCAACTATTCCTTCGTTGATGTAGCTTCCAAGGTTAGAATAGGGACCTATATCCGCAACCGAGACCTTATCGGGCGAGGACTGAAATCCGCCCAGAAGACCTTCTATTAAATCCTTCTTATCTTTGTACATTTTTCCTCCCGTTCTGTTTAAAACGGCGGCAATCTTTAGATTACCGCCGTTATTTCTATGTTTTTATCCTGTACTACTGCTCAGTTAAAGGCAGGAACTGCCCGAGGCGGTACGCCTCAGCCTGTTATCATCAAGCAGTAAGTCGTACCCCTGCCGTTTTACTTCACTCCCACATAGCAGAGTTTAGTTAAAGGCAGGAACTGCCAGAGGCGGTACGCCTCCTCAGCCGAGGATTACTTCAACAGTGTGTGTGCCGTCAGCGAAAGCAGGAATGAGGTTGCCTTCTACTGCCTTACCGTCAACAGTCATGGACTTAACGCCGCTGGAAACGTGGTCGGGGTTCTTGACTGTGATGTTGTAGGTAGCACCACGGAAAAGTCTGGAGATGGAGAAGCCGTCCCAAGCCTTAGGAATGGAGGGGCTTACTTCAAGGCCGTTGTACTTAGGCTTGATACCGAGGATGTACTGGGAGATAGCTACGAAGTTCCAAGCCGCTGTACCTGTGAGCCAGCTATTCTTAGCTTCGCCGTGTCTGGGAGCGTCCTTACCTGCGATCATCTGTGCGTAAACGTAGGGCTCAGTTCTGTGGAGGTCGGAGAATTCTTCTCTGAATGCAGGAGCAATCTTTGAGTAGTATTCGAACGCCTTGTCGCCTCTGCCTGCGAAGGCTTCAGCACACATGATCCAAGCGTTGTTATGACAGAAGATACCTGCGTTTTCCTTATATCCGCCGGGATATGTGGAAATTTCGCCGTATTCGATATAATACTTTGTAAATGCAGGATTATTGAGCACGAGACCGTGGTCGGAGTTAAGATACTTGTCTACGCTGTCAAGAGTCTTGATATCGTCGCCTGTTTCCTTGCCGAGACCTGCGAGAACGCAGAAGCCCTGAGGCTCGATAAAGATCTTACCTTCTTCACATTCGTGAGAACCAACCTTCTTACCGAAGTTGTCGTATGCACGGAGGAACCATTCGCCGTCATAACCATGCTGCATGGTAAGCTCTCTCATCTTAGCGATTTCAGCGTCAGCTCTCTGAGCTTCAGCCTCGTCTCCCATGAGTCTGCACATTGCAGGGTATTCGGGAGCGATGAAGCAGAACATACCTGCGATCATTACGGATTCTGCAGTCTGGCTGTAGAAGGGCTTTTCCTTGAACATTTCCTTGTTGTTATAGGTCTGGAAGGATTCGCCGGGCTTGTCGGAGAAGCAGGAGAGGTTAAGACAGTCGTTCCAGTCTGCACGTCCGCTGAGAGGTAAGCCGTGAGGGCCAACCTTTGTGATAACATGGTTGAAGGCTCTCTTCATGTGGTCGAGCATTGTATCAGCAAGCTCTTCCTTGTTTTCGTAGGGAACCTTTTCGGAGAGGATAGAAAGATCGCCTGTTTCCTTGATGTATGCTGCACAAGCGAGAATCATCCAGAGCGGGTCATCGTTGAAGTTGGAGCCGAGCTCGTGGTTACCCATCTTTGTGAGAGGCTGATACTGGTGGTATGCGCCGCCGTCCTCAAGCATAGTAGCAGCAAGGTCGATAAGACGTTCTCTTGCTCTTTCGGGAATCTGGTGAACGAAACCGAGAAGGTCCTGGTTACTGTCACGGAAGCCCATACCTCTGCCGATACCGCTTTCGAAGTAAGAAGCGGAACGGGACATGTTGAAGGTTACCATACACTGATACTGGTTCCAGATGTTAACCATTCTGTTAACCTTTTCATCAGGGGAATCAACATGATACTGACAAAGGAGAGTATCCCAGTAAGCCTTGAGCTCTGCGAAAAGCTTATCTGCCTTTTCAGCAGTATCGCACATAGCGATCATTTCGTGAGCCTTCTTCTTGTTGATGATATTCTTCTTGGAGTTAGCTGTTGTAATAAGCTTGTCGTCAGCAGTAAGATCGGGAGCGAACTTTTCGTTTACAGGGTTTTCAACATAACCGAGAACGAAAACGAAGTCCTTGCTCTCGCCTGCCTCGAGGTCGATTTCGATATAGTGGGAAGCGATAGGAGACCAACCGTCAGCAACAGAGTTGGAGGGAGAGCCGTTCATAACAGCCTGAGGATTGCCGAAGCCGTTATAGAGACCCATAAAGGATTCTCTGTCTGTATCGAAGCCGTTAAGCTTAGCGTTTACGGAGTAGAAAGCGAAATGGTCGCGTCTTTCCTTATATTCTGTCTTGTGGTAGATTGTGCTGCCTTCGATTTCAACTTCGCCTGTGTTATAGTTTCTCTGGAAGTTTGTGGAGTCGTCGTTAGCGTCCCAGAGACACCATTCAAGGAAGCTGAAGAGCTTGATCTTCTTGAAAGCGCCTGTCTTGTTTGTAACGGTAACCTTCTGGATTTCGCCGTTGAAGTCCTGGGGAACGAAGAAGGTAACCTTAGCTTCGATGCCCTTGGATTCACCCTTGATGATGGTGTAGCCCATACCGTGGCGGCATTCATAGTTGTCAAGCTGAGCCTTTACGGGAGACCAGCCGGGATTCCATACATGACCGTCATCATTTATGTAGAAATAACGTCCGCCCATATCTACGGGAACGTTGTTATAGCGATAACGTGTTATACGGCGAAGACGAGCGTCCTTATAGAAGCTGTAGCCGCCTGCTGTGTTGGAGATAAGAGAGAAGAAGCCCTGTGTTCCGAGGTAGTTGATCCAGGGATAGGGAGTCTGGGGGGAGGTAATGACATATTCTTTGTTAGCGTCATCAAAATATCCGAATTTCATTTGATTTACCAATCCTTTCGTTATAACGTATGCGAACATACTTGTATACCTATTATATAATATTTCTATAAAAATAGCAATAGATGAAAACGTTACCACAAAATTTTACAATTTTGACAAATAAATCTTGATTTTATTGTGCAGGATTACGGCTGGCGGAATACTGCAGTAAAATACGGCGGTATTATCCATACCGCCGTTATCTTATTTAATCTTCGTGAGCTTAGCCGCCTCAATACGGTTAAGCGCTCTCATGAGCTTATATTCCGCAATAGAAATTTCCTTTTCGTTGAAATCGGGAAGAGACTTATATTCGCCGAGTCTCTGTTCCGCAAGCTCCTTAGCCTTAACGGCTCTGTCAAGGTCGATTTCGTCCGCCCATTCACAGCTCTGAGCCAGAATAACGGTCTTCTCCTTATCAACCTTTATCACGCCTGAGGAAATTGCACCGCAGCGGAATTCGCCGTCAATCTTCACCTTGAAGCGGCTTATTGTTATAGCCGCAACATAAGGCTCATGATGGGCGAGGATACCTTTATCACCGACGGTTGTTCTTACAATGACATTTTCTGTCATTCCGTCGAAGAAAACGCCGTCAGGAGTTATAATCTGAAGTTTAAAGGGAGTCATTTTTAGAAAATCCTTTCAGTCGTTTCCTTAAGCCTGCATCTGCTTTGCTTTTTCAACAGCCTCGTCAATAGTACCTACGAAGAGGAAAGCGGATTCGGGAAGATCATCGTGCTTACCCTCAATAATTTCCTTAAAGCCTCTTATAGTTTCCTTGATCGGTACATACTTACCCTCCATACCTGTGAACTGTTCAGCTACGGAGAAGGGCTGGGAAAGGAATCTCTGAATCTTTCTCGCACGGGCAACAGTAAGCTTATCGTTATCGTCAAGCTCATCCATACCGAGAATTGCGATAATATCCTGTAATTCATTATAACGCTGGAGTGTGGACTGTACTGCACGGGCAACCTCATAGTGTTCCTGACCTACGATTTCGGGGGTAAGGATACGAGAGGAGCTGTCGAGAGGGTCTACTGCAGGATAAATACCCATAGAAGCGATATTTCTCGAAAGTACGGTCTTAGCGTCTAAGTGTGCGAAGGTTGTTGCAGGAGCGGGGTCAGTAAGGTCATCGGCAGGCACATAAACGGCCTGTACGGATGTGATAGAGCCCTTGTTTGTGGATGTGATACGCTCCTGAAGCGCGCCCATTTCGGTTGCGAGGGTAGGCTGATAGCCTACGGCACTGGGCATACGGCCGAGAAGTGCGGAAACCTCGGAGCCTGCCTGAGTAAATCTGTAGATGTTGTCGATAAAGAGAAGAACGTCCTGACCTTCCTTGTCACGGAAATATTCCGCCATGGTAAGTCCCGAGAGACCTACTCTCATTCTTGCTCCCGGAGGCTCATTCATCTGACCATATACGAGAGCGGTCTTATTTATAACGCCGGATTCCTTCATTTCTTCATAAAGGTCGTTACCCTCACGGGTACGTTCGCCAACGCCTGTGAATACGGAGATACCGCCGTGCTGTTTAGCTACGTTATTGATAAGCTCCATGATAAGTACGGTTTTACCAACGCCTGCACCGCCGAAAAGACCAATCTTACCGCCCTTTAAGTAGGGAGCGATAAGGTCTACTACCTTGATGCCTGTTTCAAGAACCTGGTTGGATGCAGCCTGATCCTCATAGGAGGGGGGATCTCTGTGGATTTCCCAGCGTTCAGCCCCTTCGGGAGCGGGCTTATTATCAACAGGCTCGCCGAGAAGGTTGAAAATACGTCCGAGGGTTTCGTTACCTACGGGAACGGTAATGGACTTGCCTGTATCGACAGCCTCCATGCCTCTTACGAGACCGTCGGTGCTGCCCATAGCGATACAGCGTACCACGTCGTCGCCGATATGCTGTGCAACCTCGACTACGAGACGTTCGCCGTTATTGTCAATTTCAATAGCATTCAGAAGATTCGGGAGGTTATCGGGAGAAAAACGGATATCGAGAACCGCACCGATAATCTGAACGACTGTGCCAATGTTTTTATCAGCCATTTTTGTGTTTTCCTTTCAGCCGTAAAGCTACGGCGTTTATTAGAGAGCGTTTGCGCCCGAAATAATTTCGGTAATCTCGTTTGTGATCTTTTCCTGTCTTGCGCGGTTATAGAGAAGGGAAAGGCTCGAAATCATCTCATCTGCATTATCGGTAGCGCTCTCCATAGCGGTACGTCTCGCACCCTGTTCGGAGGCGAAGGACTCTACTATACCGCAATCTATAAGGCTCATAAGGAATTTTGGAACTATTCTGTCGAATACTGCCTCGGGGGAGGGGTCGTAGTTGATAAGACCGAGATCCTCGCCCTTTCCTGTTTCGAAATCGGTAACGGGCAGGAGCTTGATATGCTCGGGATTCTGTACAAGAGGGGAAACAAAGGCGGTATAGAAAAGCTGTGCCTCATCTATCTCCTCATTCCTGAACATATCCACGATAATATTGGCTATATCCGCACAATCGGCAGTTCTTGCCTTTTCAGCGAAATAAGGATAACGGCCTACTACCTCATAGTCTCTCTTCTCAAAGAAATCTACCGCCTTACGACCGATAGCTATAATTTTCGGCTTTACCTTATCGTTTGCGTGTTCAGCCACAACAGCCTTGAAAATATTGGAGTTGAAGCCGCCTGCCAGACCTCTGTCACCGGCAATGACTATAAAAAGTCTCTGCTTTATTTCACGGGGCTCGGTAAATACCGTAGTAAAATCCTTCTTAACGGAAGCTATTTCCGAGAGAAGCTGATACTGTGCCTCGAAATAAGGACGTCCGGCTTCGGAACGCTGTTTTGCCCGTCGGAGCTTAGAGGACGCAACCAGCTCCATAGCCTTGGTAATCTGTCTTGTGGAGCCTACGCTCTTTATACGGCGCTTTATGTCCTTCATATTGCCCGTTGCCATTCAGTTCACACCTTTCGTCTGGAATCAATCGCGGTCGCTTTCGATATAAACAACCTTGTTGGTTACACAGAATAATACTGCCGCTGCTGCAAGTAATGCAGTAAGGCTAATGGAAATAATACTTAATACAAATGCCGTTTTACTCATAATACGGATCCTTTCTCAAAAAGCATTAAAGTGCTTTGATCTCATACTTATCGATATGATAACGATAAGTTCCTTTTTCGCCGCTTCCTATTTCTTCGATTTCAAAGCCCTTGACTTTGACAAGATTATAAATGTGCTCAGCTACGAGCTTCATTTCGCCCTGTTCAAGACGGCTCAGGGAAGGAGAGTCGAAGAAAATATTCATGGGTTCCTTGGCGGAAGCTTCCTTATAGGTGATATTTATGCGGTTCGCCATAACGGTAACGAGGGCAACAGCACTTATATCAGAGGAAACCTCTTGGGAAACTTTTCTGATGATGTCGTGATCGAGCACCTTTTTATCGGCCTCAATCACGGTCTTTTTCATCATTTCAGCCTTACGCTTTTCGATAGCCTGTCTGGCTTTTTCTTTTTCAGCCTCTTCAGAAGCTTTTTTCGCTGCTTCTTCGGCTTTTTTTGCTGCTATCTCAGCGGCCTTAGCGTTTTTAACGGGCTTTTTCCCTTTATTATCTGCTTCTTTATCGGAATAATACTTCTTAAGAAGAAAATATACAAGAAGGGAACCGCCTGCGATAACAACGATAGCTATTACTATCATTAAAAATTCATTCATAACTTTTTACTCCGAGGGGTCTCAGAACTTAGCGGAAAAATCAGCAAGCACCGCCTTGAGCTTTTCTTCTGTCTCAGGGGTCAGTACCTTTTCCTTCTTTACGCTGTCGGGAATATCCGCGTTATTCTGTGCTATATAATCAAATAATTCCTTTTCATATTCGCCGATTCTCTCTACGGGAACATCCTTCAGGTAGTTATTTAATACTGCATAAATAATGATAACCTGATTTTCAACGGATATGGGAGAGGACTGGGGCTGCTTAAGAACAGCAACAATTCTTTCACCCTTGGCGAGACGGCTCTTTGTATCGGCGTCAAGGTCTGAGCCGAACTGGGAGAAGGCCTGTAACTCTCTGTACTGGGAGTATTCAAGCTTTAAGCTACCGGAAACCTTCTTCATAGCCTTGATCTGTGCGGAACCACCTACTCGGGATACGGATACGCCGGGGTTTACGGCAGGACGTACGCCTGAGTTGAAAAGTTCTGTTTCAAGGAAGATCTGACCGTCGGTAATGGAAATTACGTTTGTAGGAATATAAGCGGAAACGTCGCCTGCCTGTGTTTCGATGATAGGTAACGCAGTAAGGGAACCGCCGCCGTAATTTTCATTTAAGTTAGCCGCACGTTCAAGAAGTCTCGAATGGAGATAGAATACGTCGCCGGGATAAGCTTCACGTCCCGGAGGTCTCTTTAAGAGAAGGGACATGGCTCTGTAGGCTACGGCATGCTTGGAAAGGTCATCATAGATGATTAAGGCATGCTTTCCGTTATCCATGAAATATTCACCCATAGCACAGCCTGAATAGGGAGCGATGTACTGAAGGGGAGCGAGCTCAGCCGCAGTAGCGGAAACTACGATTGTATAATCCATAGCACCTGCGCTCTTTAACTGTTCAACAACTGTAGCTACGGTAGAAGCCTTCTGGCCGATAGCTACATAGATACAGATTACGTCTGTATCCTTCTGATTGATTATGGTATCAACTGCGATAGCAGTTTTACCTGTCTGTCTGTCACCGATAATAAGCTCACGCTGACCCCTTCCTATCGGAATCATGGAGTCGATAGCCTTGATACCTGTCTGTAAAGGTGTATCAACAGACTTTCTTGTAATAATACCGGGAGCTATTCTTTCGATAGGGCGTCTTTCTTCCGTAACAATCGGACCCTTACCGTCAATCGGCTCACCGAGGGAGTTAACAACTCTTCCGAGGAGAGCGTCGCCTACGGGAACGGAAATAATCTTGCCCGTTCTCTTTACCGAGGAGCCCTCTTTTATTTCAGCGTCGGAACCCAGCATAACTGCGCCGACATAATCCTGTTCAAGGTTAAGAGCCATACACTGAACGCCGTTATCGAACTCTAAAAGCTCGTTAAGCATACAGTTCTCGAGGCCGTGGATACGAACGATACCGTCGCCGACAGTAACTACTGTGCCTGTATCGGTAAGCTGTATCTTGGATTCGAAAGCCTTGATTTTGGATTTAATTATACCTGTTATTTCATCAGGGCGTAATTCCATTTTTACTTTTTCCTTTCGTTAGTTTAAGACCCGCGTCAGCAGATAACGCTTCCTATGTCGTTCTTCAACGCGTTCAGTCTTGCCTTAACGCTTCCGTCAAAGCTCTTGCTTCCGTATTTAAGGACAATACCGCCTATAATAGAGGGATCGATTTCCTCTCTGAGGCTTATTGTCTTTCCTGTAACCTTAGTCATTTTCTCCTTGATCTTTTCCTTCGTTTCCTCGCTTAAGGGCGAAGTTGTAACTACGGTAATCTCGGCGATTCCGAGATGCTCGTTACAAATAGAAGAGAAATAGCGGTTTATTCTTCCGAAATACTGAAGTCTTCCGTTTTCGGTAAGAATCATAAGAAAACGATAGGTATAATCGGAAACCCTGCCTTTAAAAGCTTCTTCAATCAAAGCTGTTTTTTCGGCGGCAGGTACGGTAGGAGTCTTTGTAAGCTTAATAAAATCGGGAACCTGTTCAAGAATTTCGTTTACCTCAGCAAGCTCATCCCTGACAGCCTTCAGCATATCCGCCTTTTCCTCGATAATAAGCTCGAAAAGTGCGTCACCGTAATTTTTTTCAACAATTCCCGTCATTTCCGACCTTTCCTTTCCGTAGGAAACTTATTCATTTCCGACTTCGGCGATAAACTTGTTAATAAGGGCTTCGTTATCGGACTGGGAAATTTCCTTTTCGATAACCTTTTCGCTGGCCATTATAACAATATCGGAAATCTGATCCTTGATTTCGTTGAGTGCCTTTTTCTTTTCAAGCTCAATGCTTTCTTCCGCCTTCTTCTTAAGAAGAACCGCTTCCTGCTGAGCTTCCTGAATAATCTGATTTTCACGTTCTCCGGCACGCTTTACGGCGTCGGAAATAATCTGAGCCGCCTGAGCCTTTGACTCCTCAAGCTTTTCGGAATATTCTCTTTTAACCGCTTCGGCCTGTGCCTGTGCTTCCTCTGCCGCCTTTATCTCGGCACAGGTCTTTTCCTTTCTCTGTTCGAGAATAGCCATTACCTTATTATGGAGCAGGAACCTGTAGAGGAGGAAGATTATAAGCGTGTTGATAAGCGTGAAAACGATAGTATCTAAGCTAATGTTTACCAGCTGAAGCTGTTCAGCGGCTAACAAATTAATACCCATTTATAACGCTCCTTCTGTTTTTATTGGTAGGCTTAGCCGTTTATCTGACCGATAAAGGGGTTAGCGTACATTAAAAGGAGAGCTACGATAAGGGAGTAAAGACCTGTTGTTTCCGCAAGAGCGTCACCGATAATCATCTGCTTTGTGATTGCGCCGCTTGCTTCAGGCTGTCTGCCGATTGCTTCTACTGCCTTACCGCCACAGTAACCTTCACCGATACCGGGGCCGAGACCTGCGATCATTGCTAAACCTGCACCGATTGCAGATGCACCTAAAACGATTGCCTGTTCTAACATAATTAAAACCATTCCTTTCATTATTGGCTGCTGTGAGCCTGCCTGCCGCAGGAACTGCCGCAGGATAATTTACATAATTTATTATTTTATGGCATACTGCCTTAAAACCGTTTTTAGTCCGTTTCCGCCATAGAAACATACGCCATTGTAAGCGTGATAAAGATGTAGGACTGAATAAGCGCCGAGAATAAATCGAAATAGAGAGATAATACCGCAGGTAAACCAATCTGTGCGAGACCGCCTGCAATTCCGCCGAGAGCGAAATAAACGAGGCCGCCGATAACAATACCGGAAACGTTGTTACCGAAGAGACGGAGCGCCTGTGCGATAGGGTTGGCGAAATCGCCTATGATATTAAAGGGAAGCATGAAGGGCATGGGCTCTACATAGCTCTTTAAGTAGCCCTTTATACCGCCTGTCTTAATCTTGTTGTAGAATACGAGAACGAAGGTTATTATCGCCCATGCGCCTGTAACGGAGATATCCGAGCTGGGATTCTTGAGGCCGAAAAGACCTGTAAGACAGTTCAGCATAACGAAGCAGAACAATGCTCCGAGGTAAGGGGCATAAGCCTTTACATAGCGTGAACCCATGGATTCGTCGACCGCATTCGTAAACCAGGTTACTATCCATTCTGCGGCAGCCTGACGCTTTGTCTCGGGAACTACCTTAAGGTTTCTTCCGAGAATGAAGAAAAGTATACCAAGCACCGCAATAACAAACCACTGGACAACCACAGTTTCCGCCACCTTAACGGTATAACCGAAAAGGTCAAAGGAAAAGGAAACTATAGGTCCCGGTACGGTAAAGCTTCTTTCCGCAGCCTCTGCTACCTGTCCGGCTTCCGCCGCCAGGAGATTTAATCCTGTTTCAAGCATTTTTTTCGTCCTCCTTGTTGAGACGTAAGTAGAAAAAAGTATAATAGATTTTTGTATAGAATAGCGGTATAAGCGCTGTTACGGGATTTATCAGCTCAAAGGTAAGAAGAGCCGCCAGAATGACGAAAATCCCCACATATCTTATACCATAGGAAAAATTTCCCAGGAATTGTCCCTTTTTGAAATTTTTAGCCTTTATGATCATTTCTGAGGTAATCCCTATTCCGATAAAATTAGCCGTCATAAGGATATTTCCGACCAGAAGACCTGTATACACACGCAAGTCAAAGCCGAAAATTATACCGAATACTATGGAAAAAACGATAACCGCGCCATTAAAAGCCAAAAGGTACGGAAGCATTTTTTTCAGCTCTCCGAGAGCCTGTGCCGCTTTTTTCATAGTTTTTTCTTCTTGCTGTAGGTATCGTAATAATCGTGATCCTTGGGATTATGCTTTACTTCCGCCGCACCTGTGCCTGATTCGCTGTTGTCGAACATTGCCACAAGCCTTTTAAGGTACTGCCAGGCACCGCCCGCCATAGTCAGGATTCCGACCGCTACGAAAACAATGCTTATCCATTGGGGCCATCCGAGCCAGTTCACAAGCCATGAGCCGCCGATTACAAAAACCAGCAGAGGAACCACTACTATAAGTCCAATCTGACTCGCTACCGCATAAACAGCAATCGGATTATCTTTTTTATTCTTTGCCACGGTAATCCGCCTGCCTTTCTTTATTAGAATACTATTGCAGTAAGCTTCCAGCCGTCCTCAGTCTTTACCATTTCAGCGGAAAGCTGAACCTCCTCGCCGTTTTCATGAAGAGTAACCGCTATAATGCAATCGGTATCGCTTACAGGCTCAATGGAGAAGGTGGGATTGTCCCAGCTTCTTTCATAGGGCATCGGCGTAAAGTTTTCGATTATTCCGAGAGTTCCGTTGTCTCTCTCCTTATAGATGGGGCCGTAGCCGAGGGAGTCGGTCTTGATGATTTCCGCCTGTTCCTCGGTAAAGGTTCCGTCAACAAGCTCTTCAAGCTCCTTAAGAGAGGAATACTTACTGCTGTCTACCGTATAGTAGCCGTCCTCGGGAGCGTTTCCGTAGGGCTCATCCTTATGATTCATGCCCTTTGTATAATAAAGCTTAAGTATCGTGTAATTCTTCGAAAGAAGGTCGGTAGCCGCGTCCTTCATTTCCTCCGAAAGCTCCTCGTCGGGGCTGTAGCCGTCGGGCTCTTCCTCCGCCTCCTGAGTCTGCTGAGGTACATTTTCCTCGGCTTCGGGGATATACGCCCCCGACATATTATAAACCAGAATAAATACCGCTATTGCCAGTACAAGTCCGAGGCTTAAAAATATTGCATAAAGCTTTGCGCTTTCGGGATATCTTCCTTTAATCTTCATAGTAATCGTCCTTCCGGAATTCCGTTATATTTATATTATAAGCTATATATAATTAGCCACTTTGTTAATATATAGTCTATATTATACATTATTTTTTACAAAAAATCAATAGTCAAAGCTACAATTTTATTGCTTTTGTTAATAAAATACAAAAAAATGGCAATACTATCCTAAAATAATCATTCCGGAGGGGATAACCGTGTCAGAAATTATGCATAAAACTCTGGATTCCTGCCGAAAAGGGCTCCGTGGGAAAGAAAAATTACTTAATAAGCGGCTTACTGCCGAAATATCCGCTCTTAAAAAGGAGAAAGTCCCCGTTAAGGTAAGCTTTTCGGGGGATGAGCCCCTTATCTCGGAAAAACTTAAGGGACTGGATATCTATACAACCGAAAATGTCGGAGAACGGCTCTCGGAAATAAAGGAGAGCCTTACAAACGGCGATTTCATGTCCCTCCAGTGGCAGTTACGCTATAACGCTGTAACAGCTTCCGACGAGGACAGGCTCTCCGCTCTCCTGTATTCGGCGGCGGAGGTTGACCTTGAGGAGCTTGAGCTTCGCTATAACCCTCTCTGTATAAAATACGCCGAGGATGAGGTTTATGCAGGAAGCGACGATAAGACAAAGGCTCTTTTCCGCTTTCTTACCTCACTTAATTCCGACGCTACGGGAATTCCCGAGGCCCGTCTCTCCACGGAATACCTTAACACAGCGAAACGCTCGGGTATAAGCGTATGCGAGGTGATAGCGAAGGACTACCGCCGTATTTTTCCCTATACAAGCACACTTTATTACACAGTGATACAGACTGCCCTCGCCGTAGGAATAACCGCCCTTACGATTCTCCTTTCCAACTGGATGGCAGGACTTGCGGTATTTACCCCCGCTCTCGCTCTCTCAAAAGCTCTTATCGACTATGCACTGCTGAAAAGCGTCCGTTCGCTTCCTGTTCCCTCGGTGCCCCTTTCCGAGGCGGAAAAGAATAATGCAGTAGCCGTAATGTCGATACTTGCGGCGGATATATCGGATATAGAGGCGGCTCTTGAAAGGCTGGATACTATCCGTATCAAAAACAGCACCGATAACATAAAATACTGTCTTCTCTGCGACCTTCCTCCTTCTAAGAATAAGGAAGAAGCAGGAGATAAGGCTCTTATCGACGGAGCAAGAAGGCTGTCGGAGAAAAAAGGCTCTACCGTAGTAATTTTCCGCCACCGCTCCTTCAGTTCCACAGAAGGAAAATATCAGGGTAAAAACAGGAAGCAGGGTGCAATAGAGGAGCTTGTAAGATATATAAGCGGAGAAAATATAAGCTTCCGACGGGCTTTCGGAGATATTTCAGCCCTTAAGGGCTCTCCCTTTATCGTTACTCTCGACTATGATACCGCTCCCCTTATGGATAGTATCAACTCCCTTGTAGCCTGTGCCCTTCATCCCGTAAATTCCGACTACGGTATATTTGTCCCGAGGATAACAACCGCTCTTTCCTCCTCGCTGAAAACCGTTTTTTCGAGAATTACCTCGGGTATCGGCGGCTGTTCAACAGCCTGCGTCTACGACAGCAGGTCCTCGGAGCTTTATTATGACTGCTTCGGGGAAGGAACCTTTACAGGAAAGGGCCTTATCCGTACAGAACGCTACTACAAGGAATGTACGGGCCGTATTCCCGACGAAAAGGTGCTTTCCCACGATATTATAGAGGGCGGCTTCCTTAAAACCGCCTACTGCGGCGATATAGAGTTCAACGACAATACTCCCCCTACTTCGAAGGGCTGGTTCAACAGGCTTCACCGCTGGTACAGGGGCGATATCCAGAATTATTTCTTTCTCGGAGACGACACTCTTTCCTTCCTGACGAAATTCAAGCTTTCGGATAATATAAGACGTGTCCTTACAGACTTCAACGCCTTTTCCGCCCTTTTCTTCTCGCTTTTTTCGGATTCCTTTCTCCCTGTGGCAGTAGTCCTTCTTTCGGTAATAATGCCTTATTTACTGAGTCTTATTCCTGCCGCAATAAAGGGGCTTGGCTTCTCCAACAGGAGAGAGTTCTATTCCCCCGTTATCTCCCTCAGCAGGAATCTTTTAGCTCAGGCCTTTCTCGATATAGTTTATCTGGGTAAAAATACCGTTATCGGCCTTGACGCTCTTATACGCTCCGCATGGCGTATAATAACGGGAAAACATCTACTCAGGTGGCAGACCTCGTCCCTTTTCGACAGAATAAGCGCTATAGGCTACTCGGATATGATACTGCCTACCCTCTTGGGGGCAGTGCTTTTCGGCTTCTCCGTCTATTACGGAAGCGTTTCGGTAGCGATAATTTCCCTGTTCATTATGAGCTGTATACCTGTTTCGATATGGTGCGACCGTGTTACGCCTGTTTTCGAAAAGCCCATGAAGGAACAGGACAGAAAGCTTCTTCTGGAATCGGCAGAAAAATACTGGGACTTTTTCAGGGATTACGTTACCGCGGAAAACAACCACCTTCCCCCTGATAACGTTCAGTATTCTCCTGTTTACCGTGTCGCTCTCCGCACCTCTCCCACAAATATCGGAATGTATCTTCTTTCCTGTATCTCGGCGGAAAGTCTCGGTATTATCGACCTGAGAAAGACGGAAAGCCTTATCGGCAATACAATTTCCACGGTAGAAAAGCTTGAAAAATACAAGGGAAACCTCTATAACTGGTATTCTACCGATAGTCTCGATAAGCTTTCTCCCTTTGTTTCCTCGGTAGACAGCGGTAACTTCCTCTGCTGTCTTGTAACGGTAAGCTCTTTCCTTAATGAAAAGAACGGCGACAATAAGCTTCGGGAGCGGATAGAAAAAATAATTGCCGCTTCTGACCTTTCGGTTTTCTATAATAAGGCACGACGTCTTTTCTCCGTAGGCATAGACAGCGAAACGGATAAGCTTATGCCCAACTGCTACGATATGCTTATGTCGGAAGCACGAATGCTCAGCTATTTTGCGATAGCTACGGGAACTGTGGAAAAGGAGCATTGGCGAGCTCTTTCAAGAACAATGAGCCGTAACGGCTTTTACGCAGGGCCTGTGGCATGGACGGGAACAATGTTCGAATTCTTTATGCCCGAGCTTCTTCTTCAGTCGAAGGAGGGAAGCCTCTGCGGAGAGGCTATAAGCTATGCGAGACACTGCCAGAAAAAGAGGGGAGTGGAAAAAGGACTGCCCTTCGGCGTTTCCGAAAGCGGCTATTACGCCTTCGACAGGGAGCTGAACTACCAGTACAAGGCTCACGGGGTGCAGACTCTTGCCCTTTGCGACGGTATGGACGAGGAATATGTGGTAAGCCCTTATTCAAGCTTTATCGCCATGAACGGCGACCTTGACGACTGTATCGGTAATCTAAGAAGGCTCAGCCTTCCCGAATTCATGCATGAAAAGTACGGGCTTTATGAGGCGATTGACTTTACCGACAGCCGTACAGGCGATACCGTCGGCGTTATAAAAAGCCACATGGCTCACCATGTCGGAATGAGCATCGCAGGAATCGCCAATACCCTTCTTTCTGGGGAGCTTCAGCGGCTTTTCATGTCCGACAGGCGTATGAAACGGGCGGAGGAGCTTCTCGAAGAAAAAATCATGACAGGAGAGATTATTATAGATATCGAAAATTTAAGGGATAAGCGTACATCCGCCCCCACCTCGGCGGAGGAATACCGTGAATTCAACATTTTCCGCCCGAGGGTAACCCTCGTGGGAAATCATAAGCTTTCCCTCTTCCTTTCGGATACGGGGCTTTATCGGGGCTTCCTTTCCGACGGAAGAACGACTGCCTTCTTTAGCGAGGACTATCTCCGCCGTCCCGAAGGAATGTTCTTCGGGATAAGAGAGGAGGAACGGGAAATACCCTTCTATATGACCGCCTTTGATAAGGGACTGCCCGTAGACAGAAGCGTGACTTTCGGTGAGAATACTGCCGAATATTATACGGATTTTTCGGGAATAGCCTCGGGCATGAAGGTCTCCGTTTTCGGGGAGAATTCCGCCGAAATAAGAGAAATAGCGGTAGAAAACAATTCCTCTGATATAAGAGAGCTGAGCTTCTATGGCTATATAAGACCTGCCCTCGACCATATTAAAAATGTACGCTCTCATCCCGTATTTTCCGACCTTTTTCTTTCGGCGGAATATGACGAGGAGCTTTCGGCAGTATTCATAAAGCGTAAAAACCGTGAAACAGGGGAAGAACTCTATATGGCAGTAGGCTTTAAGGAAAAAACTCCCTTTTCCCGTATTCTGAGCCGTGAGAATGCAGTAGAATACAACTCCCCCTTAAGCTTTACCGCCGCCTCAGAGAAGGGACTCACAGACGACAGGACGATACCCTCTCCTTGTGTTTATCTTAGCCTCGGTATAAAGCTTAATCCTTCCGAGAAATTCCACAGCAGCCTTTTTATCGCCTACGGAAATACCAGAAACGAAGCTATTGGTATTATCAACGATATAAGAGGGGACGTTCCTCAGGAGGAGCCTGTTTCACCTCTTCCGAAATCTACCCTTAAAGGGATTGTGGCTCGGAAAATTCTTCCTTCTCTACTTTATCGGAATGTTATTTCCGAGGAAATACTGGGGGCGGAAAGTGGTCTCGATAAAAGAACTCTTTTCCGCTTCGGTATAAGCGGAGATTATCCGATAATCCTTCTTGATTATGACGGGGACAGCCTTAAGCTTGATACCGCTTTGGGCGTTAACGAGGGGCTAAGGGCTTCGGGACTTGAAAACGACCTTGTTGTACTCTGTAGAAGCGAAAACGAGGCTTCGGCTGTGGAAAATACTGCCCTTATCGGAAGAAAATCCGTTTTTCCGCTTATTAAGGATAAGCTTACTCCGAGGGAATCGGCCTTTATAAAGAAGGCCTCGGTATATATTCTCGGGAAAAGCGAGGAGCGTAAGCCGCCTTCGAAAATAATGGAGATAGTTCCCTGTGAGGAAGGCGATTTCTTCGGAAATGAAGGCTTCCGCAATGACAGCTATATTCTGGGGAAGAAGGGACACCCTCATACAAACGTCCTTTCCTCACGACATTTCGGGACTGTCCTTTCACAGAACAGCCTGGGCTTCTCCTACGCCCTTAACAGCAGGGAAAACAAGCTTACCCCCTGGTACAATGACCTTATGCATGATAATAACGGAGAAATGCTCCTTATAAAGGGATCGGGAAAATATTACGATATTATTTCAGGCAGTAAGGCTGTATTTTCCCCTAATAAGGCGGATTACTACGGAAAAGTTGATAAGCTCGATACAGAGGCTTCCGTAAGGGTATTTTCAAAGGGAATGGGAAAAAAGCTTACCGTAACGGTAACCAATCCTACGAAAACCGAGAAAAAATGCGCTCTTTCCTATTACGTTGAGCCTGTTATGGGAGCAGACAGGGAGGCCTCCGCCTACGGAAATGCCTTATCCTACCGCTCCGACGAAAGAGGAATATATATCCGTAACCGCTTCAATCCCGAATTCAAGGGTGAAATGGCGATTGCGGCGGACAGGGACTGCTATAAGACAACAAACCGTGAAGCCTTTATGGCAGGAGAACAGAACGGGGAAGTAAAAACCTGCTCTCTGCCCTGCGGAGCGGTAACGGTGAAGCTTACTGTTCCTCCCGAGGGAAGCGAAACGGTTACTTTTTTCCTATGCTACAGCAGGAGCGACGTCAAGAAAATGATTTCCGCTCTTAACAATACTCCCTGTGAATTTGTTCCCGAAAAAAGCCTTTCTGTAAAATCGGGAAACGACAGCCTTGACAGGCTTTTTGAATACTGGCTCCCGTGGCAGACGGTGGGCTGTCGTATGTGGGCGAGAACCTCCTTCTATCAGAACGGCGGAGCCTACGGCTACCGTGACCAGCTTCAGGATTCTATCGCCGCCGCTTATTTCATGCCGAAGGAAGCGAAAAGGCAGATCTTACGCTGTTGCCTTTCTCAGTTCAGGGAAGGAGACGTGCTTCACTGGTGGCATAACACCAACACCGGAAAAAAGGGCATCAGAACGACCTGCTCCGACGATATGCTGTGGCTTCCCTTCGTAACGGCGTGGTACTGCCGTATAACGGGGGACAGGGATATCCTGAAAATCCCTGTGAGATATGCCGTGGGCGAGACTCTCGGCGAGGAAAAGGAAAAATATATCGAAATCTCCCTGAGCGAGGAAAAGGAAAGCGTTTACAGCCATTGTAAAAAGGCTCTCAAAAAGGGCTTTAACAAGGGCGAGAGAGGGCTTATTAAGATAGGCTCGGGAGACTGGAACGACGGGTATAACCGCGTCGGAATAAAGGGTCGGGGCGAAAGCGTATGGCTTTCCATGTTCTATGTATGGGTAGTAAAGGAGTTTGCACCCCTTGCCCGTGACGAGGGCGATATGACCTACGCAGATGAGCTTGAAAAGAGGGGAGCGGAGCTTTCCGAGGTTATCGAAAGGGAATGCTTCGAAAACGGCTACTATCTCCGTGCCTTTTATGATAACGGCGAAAAAATGGGAAGCGAGGAAGCGGAATTCTGTAAGCTTGATATCCTGCCTCAGGCCTTCTCGGAGCTTTCAGCCCTTCCCGATAAGGAAAAGAGAAGCCTTGCTCTTAAAAAAGCTCTTGAAACGGCAGTTGACGAGAGCGGAAGAATCATACGGCTCTTTACTCCCTCTTTCGGGGAAAAAGCAATGGAAGAAACGGGCTATGTGGCGGCATATCCCATGGGAATACGGGAAAACGGCGGTCAGTATACCCACGGTGCAATATGGCTGGCTCTGGCGTTCCTTCGTTCGGGAGACAGGAAGACTGCCGAAAGGCTTACCGCTCTTCTTAACCCCTCCGAAAGAGGAGAGGAATATAAGAATGAGCCTTATTATCTGAGTGCCGATATCTATACCAATCCCGAATGTAAGGGGCGTGGCGGCTGGTCCTTGTATACGGGGTCGGCAGGCTGGTATTATATCCTTCTTAAGGAGCTTTACGGCCAAAAAACAGAACAATAAAAAAATCGCAGGGTCGGTTAATTCCGACTCTGCGACTATTATTTTTGTTCATTATTCACAGACTGTCGATGTTTATCGACAGTCTGAATCTATCTTCCCCCGAGCCACAGCCATACTGCCGTAGCCTCGGTACTCATTTTTGTTTCTTTTGCTCCGAGAGAAAGGGATCTTACTCCTACCGAATACCGGTTAAGGTCGGTACCGCCCTGACAAGGGGTCGTAATATATACAGGCATTCTCTCCGAAAGAGAAGAAACTGCACGGAGAATATCCTCTTTGTCGGGAAGTCCGCCCGTGCCGTAGGTTTCGATTACAACTCCGCCGCAGTTTTCCTCTGCGGTTATTTCCTCTGCTCTTGTAAAAGGGGTAAGCTTTATTATTTTCGGCAGTTTTGCCGCTTCAGGGAAGGAAGGGATATAATACTCGGTCAGATCCTTCCCCGAGTAGGCGGAAAAGGCTGAAAAAGCCGTGCTATGAGTTTTAACGGCGTCAGCTCCGTAGATTATCCTGCCGCCGAAGGCAACATAACAGCCCTTATACCTTCCGCTTAAAGCCGCCTCAAAGGCAAGCCTTATATTTGCGTAGCCGTCGCTGTTTTCTTCCTCAAGGGACAGCATTGAGCCTGTCACGATAACGGGCTTCTCCCTGAACATAAAGGCGAGCATAGCCGCCGTATAAGTGAGGGTGTCCGTACCGTGGAGAATTACGATCCCGTCGTAAAGGGGAAGGTTTTCCTTTACGGCAGTATATATTTCCCTCATATATTTTTCGTTAAGGTCGGTACTGTCGATAGAAAACAGGTCGAGAATATCTGCTTTGACGCTGTTTCCCTCTGTTCCCGATTTTCCGAGCAGCTCTTCGCCCCTGTTAACGGGGGTTAAATTATCCCCCTTGCCGCAGGCTATAGTACCGCCTGTAGTTATAAAAAGAAGCTTTTTCATTATTTTTCGGCTCCTGCCTCTATGAAATAATGCATACCGCCGCCTCGTCCCGAGGGAGTTCTCATGTCGTCGATATGTCTTATGCGGTGGAGAGTGAAGCCTGTCATTATACGGTCAATATCCTCTATATCCACGCAGTAATGGGGAATTCCGTCCTCAACGCCGCCCTGAAAAACGAAGGTGTTTTCGTCAATCTTCGGGAAACCAGATTCCTTAAAGCCCCAGCTTTCCTTTGAACAGAAATCAAAGTATATTTCTCCGCCCGGCTTAAGGACACGCCTTATTTCAGAGAGGATTTCAACAATCCCCTTTGAGTCGCAGTGAGAAATAACATGGTAGGAATAGATTGCGTCAAAGGAATTGTCGGGGAAGGGAAGCTTTTTCATGTCGCACTGAAGAACAGGGAAGCTTACGCCTTCCTTTTTCTGCCATTCCTTAAGGTGGTTTACGCCGTACTCAGAAAGGTCACAGGCGGTCACCTCGAAGCCTTTTTTATAGAAGAATACAGAATGACGGCCGAGACCACAGCCTAAATCAAGCAGAGCTTTTCTTCCCTCCGCCTTCCATTTTTCGGCGTAGTAATAGCTTTCCTCCGAAGGGCTGAGCCATGCGTCCTGCTCCGCAATTTTCCAGTTCCAGGCTTTAGATTCCGCCATAATTATTCTCCTTTCCTTTATGCGAATTATCCTGCAGTAGGTTGGTTATTCGTAGGTTTCGAACTCAACGCCCTGAGCAGGGGGATATTTCTCCCTCAGATTACGGTAATAGCCTCTCAGATTACGGGTTATGCCGTAAATTTTATTTGAGGTTTCATCGAAGTGGATAAGCTGGTCGCCTACCTCGTTATATCTGATTTCGGTGGTTTTTCCGCCTGCAGTAACCTTAACCGTATAATTCGAGGAGGGCACAGACTCGCCCATTACCATAAGCTCATCGGGAGTGTTCTTAAAATAATCGGTGTCGAGTATATCGTTAAGATATGCTTCGTCTATTTTCGTTCCGTTAAGGGCTTCTGTTCCGCTTTCCATGAACATTGAGTAAAAGGCCTGTTTATCACGCTTCGACATTTTTACGTCAGCACTGTACATTCCGTCCTCCCAGGTCATTCCGTAATTCAGAACGCCCTCGGTAGAAAAGCCGTAGCCGCCGAGGCTTCCTGTCAATTCAAGCCTGAAATCCTCGGGACAAATTCCCGTTTTCGCTACCTTGCCCGTCCATTTTCCGTTTTCATCGAAGGTATAGCTTGTTCCTGCGATTTTTACCTTTCCTGTATCGGCGTAGCCGTCCTTGCCGAAATGATACCAGCTGTTTCCTACCTTGAACCAGCCTGTTATCCTTTCACCTTTACAATAGTATCTTTTACCCTTACTGTTTTTTGTGAAGCCTGTATAGGTTTCGGCAGTAAACTGTCCCGTCTCCTTATCGAAGCGGTACATAAGCATACTGAAGCCAAGGTCGTGCTGTCTGCTGAAATCGAGATATGCGATACTGTGTCCCTTCATTATTTCGCCGTTTTTGTCGTAGATATACGCTCTTCCTGTTCCGTCGGCGTTTTCACGGCGGAATTCGCCCTTAACTGACTCCTCTGTGTCGATAAGGGGAGTAGTTCCCTCCTTTACATAGCCTGCGGAAGCGGAAACCGATAAGGATGCGGCGGTTGCCATGGCGAGAAGTGCTGCGGTAAGCTTTTTGAATTTCATATTATCAGTCCTTTCTGTGTTATCTGTAATATATAACGAGCCGAAAGCCGAAAAAGTGACAGAAAAACAAAAAGTCGCAGACTTTTGCCCACGACCTTTAATCAAAGCTTTAAATTATTCAGTCTTTTCTTCGATGAACTTAACTACATCGCCGACTGTCTTGATGTTTTCAACCTGGTCATCAGGAATTTCGAGGTCGAATTCATCCTCGAAGCTCATAACGAGGTCAACGATATCAAGAGAGTCTGCACCGAGATCGTCCTGAATATTAGCGTTCATTGTTACCTTTTCTTCGTCAACGTCAAGCTGGTCAACGATAATGTTCTTTACTTTTTCAAAAATCATTTTAATAGCCTCCGTTTTGTATTGTTTAGTCATCAACTTTATTCATTATAAATGATACCTATAAAAAAATCAATACCTTTTTAAGAATTTCTTAAAATCTCGATATTTATATAATTACTGTAAAATTTAACACATATTTTTGTATAATATTACAACAAAAGATGTCAACTGAGAAACAGTAGGCTGTTTTTGCTTCCTTTAGTCCGCTACGCTATTAAAAGATAAAACCGCCCCGGAAGTTTATTTCCGAAGCGGTCAGTTTTGTTTTTATAACGAAGCTTTACCGTATCTTAGCCTTCGTTGAAAATTCCTATTTTTCTGAATTTTTCGTATCTCTTATTGAGCATGTCGGATTCGCTTACCTTCATGAGACGGGGTAACGCCTCGGTAAGATATTCCGCTATATTTTCGGCAGTCTGATTCATATCGGTATGAGCGCCGCCGGGGGCTTCCTCAATGATTTTTTCGCATACGCCAAAGCTTACAAGGTCTTCCGCCTTTATCTTCATGATTTCTGCGGCTTCCATTTCTCTCGAAGCGTCCTTCCAGAGGATAGAAGCACAGCCACGGGGAGAAATTACGGAATAAAGGGCATTTTCAAGCATAGCAAGCTCATCACATACAGCAAGAGCAAGAGCTCCGCCGCTTCCGCCCTCGCCGAGAACGATTGAAATAACAGGGGTCTTAAGGGTCATGAACTCCATGAGGTTTTTTGCGATAGCCTCGCCCTGACCTCTTTTTTCCGCCTCGATACCACAGAAGGCGCCGGGAGTGTCAACAAGACAGATAACGGGTCTGTGGAACTTTTCAGCCTGCTTCGCAAGTCTTAAAGCCTTACGATAGCCCTCGGGATGAGGCATGGAGAAGTTGGATTTCTTGTTTTCATCAAGGTTTCTTCCCTTGACCTGTGCTATAACCGTAACGGGGATTCCGTTAAAGGTAGCTATTCCGCCCAGGATAGCCGCGTCGTCGCCGTAATGGCGGTCGCCATGACATTCAAGGAAGCTGTTGAAAATTACGGGTATATAATCTCTAACAGTAGGCCTGTTCTTATGACGGATAAGGTTAAGCCGTTCTGTTGCAGTAAATTCGCTCATAAGTAAAATTCCTTTCCTTCGGAAAAGCGTTATGCGTTTTCGTTCTTTTCCTTTTCCTTCTTATAGTTATGCATTCTGAAAATCTTGGAAAGAGTTCCTCTCATGGCCTTTCTGTCAACAATCATATCAACAAAGCCGTTCTGAAGCATAAATTCGGCAGACTGGAAATCGTCGGGAAGCTGCTGCTTTATAGTATCCTGGATAACTCTTCTTCCCGCAAAGCCTATAAGCACCTTGGGCTCAGCTATAATAACGTCGCCGAGGCTTGCGAAGGAAGCGGTAACGCCGCCTGTTGTTGGGTCGGTCATAACCGTTACATAAAGCTGTCCTGCCTCACTGTGACGGGCGATAGCTCCCGAGGTCTTTGCCATCTGCATAAGGGAGATTATACCCTCCTGCATTCTTGCACCGCCCGAAGCGGTAAAGAGTACCACAGGAAGCTTATGCTCGGTAGCGTATTCAAATGCACGGGTAATCTTTTCGCCTACAACGCTGCCCATACTTGCCATCATGAAGTTACTGTCCATAACGCCTATTACGACCTTAAAATCGTGAATACGGCAGAGGCCTGTAACAATAGCGTCCTTCATCCTGCATTTTTCCTGAAGCTCCTTGACCTTCTCCTCGTATTCGGGGAAGCCGATAGGATTAACGGAGCTCATTCCAGCGTCAAATTCCTCGAATGTGCCCTTATCTACCGTAATATCAAGTCTTTCGCGGTAGCTTATTCTCGAATGATAGCCACAGGCGAGACAGACGGACTTGTTTCTGTCAAATTCGTCCTTATAAATTACCGTTCTGCATCGGGGACACTTAAAAAGAAGCCCTTTCGGAATATCAACTCCCGAGGAGCTGTGCTCTGTTTTATTGTCCTCTTTGAATCGGTCTTTTACAACCTTGAATAAATCTTCGAGTGCCATTATACCTCCCGGGGCGGAAGCCGCCCTGCCTGTTCTGCCGCATATCTGCCTTTGTGTTCGCTTTATGCCTTTTGTTATGCGGCAGGCAGTAAATTTTCATGTATTTTTTTATTTCTTCGAGCGGAAGCCGCCCTGCCTGTTCTTCTGCTTTACTGTTCTATATAAAATTAACTGAAATCTTTTCTGTTAAGGAAGCCGATATCGAAGATACCGCTTTCAAATTCCTTATCTCTTAAAAGATTGAGCTGGAAGTCGATATTGGTCTGAACTCCCTCGATAAGCATTTCCGAAAGAGCCACCTTCATCTTTGTGATAGCTTCCTTTCTGTCTCTTCCCTTAACGATAAGCTTTGCAATCATGCTGTCGTAATAAGGGGGGATAACATAGCCCTGATATACTGCGGTGTCAATGCGGACGCCGAAGCCGCCGGGAGTATGGATAGATTCTATCCTTCCGGGACAGGGACGGAAATTATTCTTGGGATCCTCCGCATTTATGCGACATTCAATAACATGGCCCGTAAGCTCAATATCCTCCTGAGTAATGTCGAGAGGGAGACCGTCCGCAATACGGATCTGTTCCTTTATAAGGTCTACGCCTGTTACCATTTCGGTTACGGGGTGTTCAACCTGAATACGGGCGTTCATTTCCATGAAATAGAAGTTTCTGTCCTTATCCACAAGGAATTCTACCGTTCCTGCATTATGATAACCGCATGCCTTAGCCGCACGGACTGCCGCTTCGCCCATTTTCTCGCGAAGCTCGGGAGTCATGATAGGGCTGGGGCTTTCCTCTAAAACCTTCTGGTTTCTTCTCTGGCAGGAGCAGTCACGCTCGCCCAGATGTATAACGTTACCGTGCTCGTCAGCTAAAATCTGAACCTCAACATGACGGGGATTCACGATAAACTTCTCTATGTAAACATCATCATTACCGAAGAACTGTAAGGCCTCCTGCTTTGCCGCAGTGATAGCCGCTTCAAGCTCCTCGGGCTTATCGGCTCTTCTTATTCCTCGTCCGCCGCCGCCTGCGCTGGCCTTAACGAGAACGGGATAGCCGATATCCTCGGAGATAGCCTTGGCTTCTTCGATATTGTTGATAACGCCTTCGGAGCCTCTTACTACAGGCACTCCTGCCGCAATCATGGTAGCCTTTGCGTTGGCCTTATCGCCCATAGCGTCCATGGCGGAAGCGTTGGGACCTATCCATTTTATTCCGCACTTTTCACAGAGCTTTACAAAGCGGCTGTTTTCGGAGAGAAAGCCGAAGCCGGGATGAATAGCCTTCGCACCCGTGATTTCACAAGCGGAAAGAAGCGCTCTTGTGTTAAGATAGCTGTCGGAGCTTCTGGGGCCGCCGATACATATAGCCTCATCGGCAATCTGTGCGTGAAGCGCATTTTTGTCTGCGGTAGAATATACTGCAACAGTTTCAATACCAAGCTCACGACACGCACGAATAATTCTTATAGCGATTTCGCCGCGGTTGGCAATCAGAATTTTATCTATCATTCAAATCTTCCTTAAAGCTGCCCTTCGGCAGTAGTTTTATATTGTAGCTTACTTTATAGCGAAGGAAATTTCCGCTGTACAAGCCTTTTCGCCGTTTACAGTAGCGATACCCTTTCCTACGCCTACGGGGCCCTTGATTTTTATAATCTCAACCTCAAGACGGAGGGTATCTCCGGGAACGACCTGTCTTCTGAACTTGGCTTCCTTAACGCCGCCGAAGAAGCCGATCTTTCCCTTGTTTTCAGGCATCATAAGCATGGAAACTGCGCCTGCCTGAGCCATCATTTCAAGAATAAGCACGCCGGGAACTACAGGATAATCAGGGAAATGACCCTTGAACCAGAAGTCCTCAGCCTTTATATGCTTATAGGCTACAACACGCTTACCCTCTTCAATCTCCTCGATTTCGTCGATAAGGAGAAAGGGGTCTCTATGGGGGATAATTTCCTTTATCTGTTCAATATTCATCTGCATATTTATGATGTCCTTTCCTTTGATTCCCGTGAAATAATCTTATTCGATACGCATAATAGGCTGGTCAAATTCTACCGCCTCGCCGTCCTTTACGAGAATTTCAACTACCTTACCGTCAAATTCACTGGTTACCTCGTTCATGAGCTTCATGCTTTCGATAATGAAAAGTACCTCGCCCTTGGCTACAGTCTTTCCTACGGGAGCGTAAGCAGGTTTTCCGGGAGCGGGAGCCGCATAGAAGGTGCCTACGATAGGAGACTTAACGATTTTACCGGAAAGTACAGGCTGTGCTTCCTGTGCGGGAGCCGCAGCAGGTGCGCCTGCAGGTACTGCCATAGGAGCCTGCATGGGGGGCATCATAGGCATGGGAGGCATCATGGGCATATCGGGCTTCTTTTCGCCCAGCTCAATCTCAAATTCCTCGTTCTTGACCTTTAAATAGCTGAGGTTATTCTCCTTCATAAGTGCCGCAAGGTCTTTTACCGTCTTTATTGTATCCATAGTCGATTTCCTTTCTTTTGTCGTCTTATATCAGTCGTTTACGGGAAGGAAGCAAAGAGTTGCGTTATGGCCGCCGAAGCCGAGAGAATTGCTTATTGCGCCTGTAATCTTCATTTCCTTGTTTCCGCCCTTACAGCAGTCAAGATCGCATTCCTCGTCATCAACGGAAAGGCCGACTGTTGCGTGAACGAGATTGTTCTTCATCTGTAATGCTACGGCAGCAGCTTCGATACCGCCTGCCGCACCTAAAAGGTGACCTGTCATGGACTTTGTGGAGTTTACCGCCATTTTATATGCCGCGTCGCCGAAGGTTTTCTTGAGCGCCGCTGTTTCTGTCTTGTCGTTCATGGGAGTGGAGGTTCCGTGAGCGTTACAGTAGTTTATTGTATCAAAAGGAACGCCCGCTTCAAGAACTGCCATTTCCATAGCCTTTGCGCCTGCCTCGCCCTCGGGGTCGGGGCTTGTTTCGTGATAAGCGTCACAGGTTGCGCCATAGCCGGCGATTTCTGCATAGATTGTTGCGCCTCTCTTCTTTGCGTGTTCGTACTCTTCAAGAACGATAACGCCTGCACCGTCGCCTAAAACGAAGCCGCTTCTTTCCTTATCGAAGGGGATAGAGGCTCTGTCGGGATCCTGACTTCTTGTTACTGCGTGCATATTGTTGAAGCCTGCCATTGCGAAGCCTATCTGACAAGCCTCCGCACCGCCTGCAAGAGCACAGTCAAGATAGCCGTGCTTAATCATTCTGAAGGCCTCGCCTATAGCGTGGGTAGAAGACGCACAGGCGGAAACGGTACAATAGTTCGCACCCTTGAAGCCTGTATGGATAGCTACGGTTCCTGCCGCCATGTTTCCTATCATCATAGGTATAGTAAATACCGAAACACGGCTGTTATTCTTATTGTGATATGTTAAGATCTGTTCCTGTGCAGTCTGAATACCGCCGATACCCGAGCCGATAAGTACGCCCTTCTTGTAGGGGTCAAGGTCGGAGAAGTCTGTTCCTGCGTCCTCTAACGCCTTCTTAGCGGCATAAACCGCATACTGGGTCATGATATCGGTTCTTCTTGCGGCCTTCTTGTCGATATATTCCGTGATATCGAAGTTCTTAACCTTGGCTACAACATTCTGCTCCTCGGACTGTCCCGGAAACCAGTTATCGAGTGTAAAGCCGTGGTTGCCTGCCTTTAAATTTGTCCAGAATTCCTCAACTGTATTTCCGATAGGGCTTACTACGCCGAGGCCTGTTATAACAACTCTGTTCATACTTATGTTCCTTTTCTCTGAAATTTATGATTACATAGCGAGTCCGCCGCTTATTTCTATGGTCTGTCCCGTTACATAGGAGGCTTCCTCGGAAAGAAGGAAGGAAACCACGCTTGCGATTTCTTCAACCTCGCCGAAACGCTTTAAGGCTACCTGACCGAAGATTTTATCCTTCTGTTCGTCGGAAAGAGCGTCAGTCATGGGGGTCTTTATAAGTCCGGGAGCTACGGCGTTCACTCTTATGTTACGAGCGCCGAATTCCTTTGCGGCAGTCATAGTCATACCGATTATAGCCGCCTTGGATGCGGAATAGTTGAACTGACCTGCGTTACCGTAAAGTCCTGCCACAGAAGCCATATTTACGATAGCACCGTGCTTCTGCTTCATCATAACGGAGCAGACGGGCTTCATCATGTTGAAAACGGACTTCTGGTTTACTGCGATAACGGCGTCGTACTGTTCCTCGCTCATTCTCGCTAAAAGGCCGTCCTTTGTGATGCCTGCGTTATTCACTAAGGCGTCTATAGAGCCGAAACGCTCCTTGACTGCCTTTACCATGGCGTCACATTCGTCAAACTTCGAAACGTCCGCAGGGAAAACCTCTGCCTCAACGCCCATTTCACGGCAGGCCGCCGCCACCTTTTCGGCGTTCGCCTTATCGTTATCGGAGGGGTAGCAGTTCACCGCTACGTTATAGCCGTCCTTGGCAAGTCTTTTTGCGATACATTCGCCTATTCCCTGGGATGCACCTGTAACTATAGCTACTGACATAATAAAATTCCTTTCCTTCGGCAGTCTTATTTATTAAGGAGCTTTTCTGCTCCCTCGAACATTTCCTTTATAATTTCCTCACAGGTCTTTACTTCATTTATCATACCTGCGATAGCGCCGCAAAGGAAGGAGCCTTCCTCAAGATTACCGTCCTGTACGGCCTTTCTTAAAGCACCGACGGTAAGCTTTTCGAAATCGTCGGGGGTAAGCGTTCCGTCCTTTTCGCCGGAAGCTAACCTCTTGGCGAACTTTGTCTTTACGTTACGGCAGGGGTGACCTGTGTAACGGCCTGTTACAACGCTGTCGGTATCCTTTGCGTCAATTACGAGATTCTTATATGTGGGGTGGATTACACATTCTTCAGCGGCGAGGAATCTTGTTCCTACCTGAACGCCCTTTGCACCCAGCATGAAGGAAGCCGCAATACCTCTTCCGTCGGCGATACCGCCTGCCGCTATAACGGGGATGCTTACTGCGTCAACTACCTGAGGCACGAGGCACATTGTTGTATTTTCACCGATATGACCGCCGCTTTCGGTACCTTCCGCAATAACTGCGTCAGCACCAGCTCTTTCCATTCTCTTGGCGAGAGCTACGGAGGGGACTACGGGGATAACCTTTATTCCTGCAGCCTTCCAGGCTTCCATATATTTACCCGGGTTGCCTGCACCTGTTGTAACGAAGGCTACTCCCTCGTCGATAACAAGCTGTGCCAGCTCGTCGGCATTAGGGCTCATAAGCATAACATTTACGCCGAAGGGCTTATCGGTAAGCTCCTTGCATTTTCTTATCTGGTCTCTTAAATAGTCGATAGGAGCCGCACCGCCTGCGATTATGCCTGCACCGCCTGCGTTGGAAACTGCGGAAGCGAGGGTACTTTCAGCTATCCACGCCATACCGCCCTGTAAAATAGGGTACTTTATTCCTAAAAGCTCGGTGATTTCGGTTTTCATATTATGCCTTCCTTTCCGATTACTGCTCAAAAATAATTGCTCCGCTTGTAAGTCCTGCACCGAAGCCTACAAGACAAATCCTCATACCTTCCTTTATTATACCGCCCGACACAAGCTCATCGAGACAGGTGGGGATACACGCGCTGGAGGTATTTCCGTGTTTTTCGAGATTTATATAAACCTTGTCCATAGAAATACCCATAGCCTTTACGGCACTCTGGATAATTCTTAAATTAGCCTGATGAGGAATTACAAGGTCAATATCGTCAATGGTCATTCCTGCCTTTTTAAGCACCTTATCTACGGCGTCGCCCATAGCGTCTACGGCGAACTTGTAGACCTCCTTGCCGTTCATCTGGAGATAACGTCTCTTTGCGTCGGTATCGAGAAGTCCCGAGAGGAGGGAATCCTCCTCCAATAAGGGGCAGTTAGCGTCAGTATGGTCACACTGGCAGTAAAGAGCCTTGAAATAGTCGCCCTTCGCACTTATATAGGAGTACATGGGCTTATCGGAAGCGGTAACCACCGCCGCACCCGCACCGTCTCCGAAGAGAATGCTTGCTGTTCTGTCGGTATAGTCACAGTGGGGAGCGAGTCTTTCGCTGGCTACCACTAAGATGTTCTTGTAGTCTCCGTCCTGTAAATAACGGCTGGCTGCGTCAAGAGCCATGATAAAGCCTGTACACGCCGCATTTACGTCATAAGCGGCAGCATTCACAGCACCGACCTGATGCTGTACGAGACAGGAGAGACAGGGATAGTAAAAATCAGGGGAGCAGGTCGAAGCTAAGATAAGGTCGATATCCTCGGGCTTAAGACCGCTGTTTTCGATAGCCTTTCTTGAAGCCTCAGCCGCCATATAGAAGTTGGGCTTATCCTTTGAGATACGGCGTTCTCTTATACCCGTTCTCGAATATATCCATTCATCGTTGGTATCCATTATAGTGGAAAGCCAGTCGTTGCTTGCTACTGTTTCGGGAATATAGGTGCCTGTTCCTATAATTTTTATTCCTCTCATAGATTTTCTCCTTGATTTTATTCAGTGAATAGTATATAATAGTAGACGGCGAATAAATACCGTTTAAAAATAGCTTTGTTTTCGCAGTTTAATTCGTTCAAGTACGCTTGACATAATGCCAATAATAGTTATATTATACCATTTGTCAAGTTATTTGTCAATAAGAATAAAGACAGCGTAAAATAAATTAAGAGTTACGATTGATTGTGATATTGGTGCATTTCAGCGGTTTATGCTCTTTTTTGTCACAAAATCGGATTTTATTGTCACAAATGCCCCACAGGGGCTGTCTTAAGAATACGGCATAAGAAAGGAAACATAATTATGGCAACAGCACTTTTATTTTCAGGTCAGGGCTCCCAGTACAGCGGTATGGGAAAGAAGCTTTATGAGGAAAACCCCTCCGCCTACGAAAAAATCTTCGAGACAGCGGAAAAGGTACTGGGCTTCGATATAAAGAAGCTCATGTTCGAGGGAACAGCCGAAGAGCTTGCTAAAACAAGCGTTTCACAGCCTGCTATCTTCACCATGTCCCTTATGTGTCTCGAAAAGTTCAGGCTTTCCGGAAACGGCTTTACCGCTGTGGCAGGACATTCTCTCGGCGAATACGCCGCTATGGTTGCGGCAGGAATGGTCGACCTTGAAACAGGCTACACCCTTATCAAGCACCGTGCAGACTGCATGGAAAAGGCGGCTGTTAAGAACGGCGGTAAAATGGCGGCTGTTTTAAGCGGAGATACCGACCTTATCGAAAGAATCTGTAAGGAAGTAACCGAGGGCGGAAGCTATGTTACTCCCGTTAACTATAACTCGAACCAGCAGACCGTTATCGCAGGAAGCGAGGAAGGTATCGCAAAGGCCTCGGAAAAGCTTACTGCAGAAGGCGTAAAGAGAATCGTTCCTCTTGCTGTTGCGGCGGCGTTCCACTCCGAATTCATGAAGGAAGCGGGCGTTGAATTTAAGGAGCTTATCAAGGATATCGAGTTTAAGACTCCCGAAAAGGCCTTCTACTCCAACGTTCTCGGCGAGGAGCTCAAGGATATTTCCGATATAAAGGATATCCTTTCCCGTCACATCTATTCTCCCGTCAAGTTCACCTCTGAGCTCAGGACCATGGAAGCGGCTGAAATCGACAATTTCGTGGAATGCGGCCCCGGAAAGACCCTCGTAGGTCTCGTAAAGAAGACTCTCGACGGAGCAACCTCCTCCGCTATGGACGTTTAATAAAAGGCAGGAGTTCTCACTATGAAAAAATATGCGTTAATCGGTTATCCCCTCGGCCATTCCCTCTCCCCGAACATTCACAGCCGTCTTTTAGAGCTTTCGGGTATCGAGGGAAGCTATGAAAAGCTTGAAATAGCTCCCGAAAAGCTTTCGGAAAGCTATGATATGCTGGAAAAGCTTGACGGCTTCAATATTACTATTCCCCATAAGGTTTCGATTATTGATTACTGCGACGAATTAAGCGAAGGAGCAGAGCGTTATAAATCGGTGAACTGCCTTAAGAACGGAGAAAAGAAGGTAGGCTATAATACCGACGTTTTAGGCTTCACCAAGTCAATCGATATGCTGGGTGCAAGCCTTAATTCAAGAGTTATCATAATCGGCTGCGGCGGCGTAGGACGAATGATGGCGATAGAGACCGCCTTAAGCGGCGGAGAGCTTACTATAGCCGTACTCCCCCGTGACAAGGAAAACGCCGAAAAGGCAAGGGCTGAAATCCTCGGAATGAAGCCCGACGCTTCGGTAAATATAGTTTGTGTCGGCGGAAATAACCTTTCTCCCGAGGATTTCGGCGGAAACGTCCCCGATTTTGACCTTCTTGTGAACGCAAGCCCTATCGGAATGTACCCCAATACCGATAATATACCCTGTTGTCCCGAAATTCTCGAAAGGGTGAAATACGTCTTTGACGCAGTATATAACCCGAAGGAGACCCTTCTGGCGAAAACCGCCCGTGAAAAGGGCGCAAGAGCCATGACAGGCATGGCTATGCTGGTGCTTCAGGCGGCGGCGGCTCACGAAATATGGAACGGTTCTTCCTTTAAGGACGAGGATCTTAAAAAGCTCATTTCGGATATGGAGGAGCTTGTATGAGGAACATCTATCTCTGCGGCTTTATGGGCTGCGGTAAATCCCATATAGGAAAAATGCTGGCTGAAAGACTGGGAATGAGCCTTACCGACCTTGACAGCTATATTGAAAAGGCGGAAAATATGTCTATTCCCGATATCTTCCGTGATAAGGGGGAGCCTTTTTTCAGAAGCCTTGAAGCGAAATATATAGGCGAAATGCCCGAAAACAGCATTGTAGCCACAGGCGGAGGGGCAATCATAAACCCCTTCGTTGCGGAGACTGCACGAAAAGCAGGTACAGTAATATTCCTCGACGCGGATTTCGAAACCTGTTACGGACGTATAAAGGGCGATACCCACCGCCCCCTTGTGGTAAACAACACGAAGGAACAGCTTAAGGAGCTTTTCGATAAGCGGAGAGCGATTTATCTCGAAAACTCGGATTTTTCCGTTAAAGCCGACGGAAAAGACACGGAAATCGCAGAAAATATTATAGAAAAATTGAAACAGGAATAATTATCTATGATTATATATAACGCAAGAATCTTCAACCCCGACGGAACCTATACCGAAAAGGGCTTCGTAAAGGAAGAAAAGGGTAAAATTGCCGCTGTGGGCAGTATGGCGGAGCTTACGGAAAAGCCTTCCGAAAACGACCTTGACGCAGAGGGGCTTACCCTTTATCCTGCCTTTATCGACGCACACTGTCATATAGGAATGTTCGAAAACGGAATAGGCTTCGAGGGGGACGACGGAAACGAGTCAACAGACCCCTCAACCCCACATCTCAGGGCTATCGACGCCGTGAATCCGCTGGACTACTGCTTTAAGGAAGCGGCGGAGGGCGGTATCGGCACCGTTATAACAGGTATGGGGAGCGCAAACCCTATCGGCGGTACTTTTATCGCCATGAAAACGGCAGGCTCAAAAATGGTGGATAAGCGTATCATAAAAGACCCCTGCTCAATGAAGCTGGCTCTGGGCGAAAATCCGAAGACCGTCTATAATGACCGTGAGGAGGCCCCCATGACCCGTATGGCTACGGCGGCGGTTATCCGTGAACAGCTTTACAAGGCGAAGCGTTACATGGAGGATTATGCCGAATATGAGGCTACAAAGGGAACTGACGACGAAGTTTCAAAGCCCGATTACGATATAAAGTGTGAGGCTCTTATTCCTCTTCTTAAAAGAGAGATAAAGGCTCATATACATTGCCACCGTGCCGATGATATTTTTACGGCAGTAAGACTCTCCAAGGAATTTAATCTGGATTACGTCCTCATTCATGCCACAGAAGGCTCGATTATCGCCGAAGAGCTGGGCGAGGAAAAGGCACAGTGCGTTGTGGGACCTCTTTTCTGCGACAGATGTAAGCCTGAGCTTCGTAACCAGACTATCTCCAATGCGGCGAGACTCACAGAGCAGGGCGCAGAGGTAGCAATCTGTACCGACCACCCCGAAAATCCCATACAGTATCTTCCTGTTACGGCAGGACTGGCGGTAAGAGGCGGTATGTCTCCCGAGGAAGCAATTAAAGCGATAACGATAAATCCTGCCCGTATCTGCGGAATAGCCGACAGGGTAGGAAGTATAGAAAAGGGCAAGGACGCTGATTTCGTCCTTTTCAGGGGCAGTCCCTTCGACGTAACCTCTAAGCCCGTGGCTGTCTTTATCGACGGTAGGTTAATTAAGGAACAGGATAACTTATGAAAAAGAAATTTATAAAAATGGCCTTTGAAGAAGAAAGCATACTCAGCGGAGAAGAGCTTACCTCAAGGCTTGACGGAATTATCGAAGGCCAGAAATCCATGGAGCTGTACAAGCTAAAAAACGCTCCCGTATTCCTCTGGGAAAAGAAGGGGAACGGAGAATACTATTTAAAATATTACCATTCCTATAAAACGGATATGTGCGATACAGCCTTTACAGGTCTGGTGGAAAAGGGCCTTGAAAGAAGCTCCGTGAAGGGCTTTTTCCATAAGCCCAAGGGAATATGGGCTACCTTCTGGGGCGTGATAGCTACTCTTTTCATAGATTTTCTGATTATAAGCTACTGCCTTTTATTTGTGGCGGATTTCAGCCTTATGAACGGGCTCATGATTTCGGCGGTGGCTACCGTTGTGCGCGGCTATATCTGTTTTTCCCTTCTTGAAATAGACCGTGACAGGGTAAAAAAGATGAAGGAGTATATTCTCCCTATCCTTCGCAATAAGGATGAAGAAAAAACCGAAAGAGAGGCCTCCGAAAATGAGAGAGATTGACGTTTCAGTTATAAGAAGCGCTGTTGCCGAGCTTTGTGAGGAAGCGAATTTAAAGCTTCCCTGTATGATGAGAGAGAAGATAGAAAGCTGTATCCCTCTTGAAGAAAGCCCTGTATGTAAGGAAGTTCTCGGCGATATCGTGAGCAATATCGAATGCGCCGAGGAGCTTAACGTCCCTATTTGTCAGGATACGGGAATGGCGGTTATCTTTCTTGAAATAGGTCAGGACGTACATTTCACGGGCGGAAGCCTTTATACCGCTATAAACGAGGGCGTAGCCAAGGGCTATGTGGAGGGAAAGCTCCGTCTTTCGGTAGTAGCCGACCCCTTGAAAAGAGTAAATACGGGAGATAATACTCCTGCGATAATACATACCTCTATAGTTGACGGGGATAAGGTTAAGATTATGGTAGCTCCCAAGGGCTTCGGAAGCGAAAATATGAGTAAAATGAAAATGTTTACTCCTTCCGCTACAACAGAGGATATCGTAGCCTTTGTTACCGAGGTTGTGAATACTGCAGGAAGCAACCCCTGTCCCCCTATAGTTGTAGGCGTAGGTATCGGCGGAGACTTCGAGCAGTGCGCTTATCTCTCCAAGAAAGCTCTCTGCCGTGATTTAAGGGAAAGACACCCCGACCCCTTCTACCGTGAGCTGGAGGAAAAAATGCTTACGGAAGTAAATAAGACGGGTATCGGCTCACAGGGCTTCGGCGGTACGGTTACTGCATTATACCTTAATATAGAAACCGCCCCCACCCATATAGCAGGCCTTCCCGTAGCGGTAAATATCGGCTGTCATGTTACAAGACACAAGGAAAGAATTATATGAATATCCAGATTTTCGGCAAGAAGAAATGCTTCGATACCAAAAAGGCGGAGCGTTATTTTAAGGAACGGGGAATAAAGTTCCAGTCGGTAGATATCCTCGATAAAGGCCTCAGCAAGCGTGAGCTTCAGAGCGTTATTCAGGCAGTAGGCGGTATGGATAAGCTTATCGACGAAAAAAGCAAGGACTACTACGAAATAAAGTATCTTTTAGAGGACGCAAAGGCTGAAAAGCTTATGGAAAAGCCCTCGATATACCGTACTCCCATTGTCCGCAACGGCACTAAGGCCACGGTAGGCTACTGCCCCGAGATATGGAAGGACTGGGAATGAGCACCTTTAAACATACTGTAAAAACCGCTTCCTCAGAAGCGGTTTCTCTGTCGGTAACCTATTCAGGTCATGAAAAATGCGGAAAAGACCACCGCTGGGGTAAGGGAATTCGTGAGCAGTACATTCTCCACCTCATAGTTTCGGGAAAGGGGACTTATGTTACTCCGAAGGGAAGCTACAGCCTTTCCTCGGGAGATATGTTCCTTATAAGACCCCGAACGGAAATTGAATATTATGCTGATGAAAATGAGCCCTGGGAATACTACTGGGTGAATTTTACAGGCGAGGACGCCGAATATATCCTGAAAAGAACGGATTTTACCGAGGAAAACCCTGTTATAAGAAACTGCGGAGAGGATATCTTCCGTGCCATGGAGGATATTCTCGAAAGCGCAGGAAACGAGCGCTATAAAGCCATAGGTCTCACAGGGCGGCTTTATATCCTTCTTTCCCTTCTTGTCAAGGGCTCAAAAAAGAAAGCCTCTCCCCGTTCATCAGCGAAGTGCTTCAAGACAGCACGGGACTATATTTCGGGAAATTATCCCCTTCCGATTTCCGTGGAGGATATTGCCGAAGCGGCAGGAGTTTCAAGAGCCACCCTTTTCAGGATTTTCAAGGCGGAGGTTGGCGTAAGCCCCGTGGATTATCTTATTTCCTACAGGATAAACAAGGCTAAGCGGCTTTTAAATGAGACTGATTTATCCGTTACGGCGGTAGCCCGTTCGGTAGGATATGAGGATAATCTCTATTTTTCCCGTGCCTTTAAAGGAAAAACGGGAGTAGCCCCCTCGGAATACAAAAAGAATACGGAGAAATAATGCAACAAAAATCCATATAAATGATATTATTTTTTATTGAAGAAATACTTCTTCAATGCTATAATAAGGGTGTAGTAAGAAATACTGCAGTCAACACAGAGATTTTAAGGAGGAATTCTTATGGCTATTTTAGTAACAGGCGGCGCAGGCTATATCGGCTCTCATACCTGTATAGAGCTTCTTGAGGCAGGAGAAGAAATCGTAGTAATGGACAATTTCTATAACTCAAAGCCCAAGGCGGTAGAGCTTATCAAGGAAATCACAGGTAAGGATTTCAAGTTCTATGAGGCTGATATGTGCAATAAGGAGGACATGGAAAAAATCTTCTCCGAAAACGAAATCGAAGCCGTTATCCATTTCGCAGGCTATAAGGCAGTAGCCGAAAGCGTAAGAGAGCCTCTTATGTACTATAAAAACAACCTCGGCGGTACCTTTATTCTTCTCGAAACCATGAAGAAATACGGCTGTAAGAAGCTTATTTTCAGCTCCTCGGCTACCGTTTACGGAATTCCCGAAACCGTTCCCGTGGATGAAAGCTTCCCTCTTTCCGCTATCAACCCCTACGGAAACACAAAGCTTATTATTGAGGATATGTGCCGTGATATTTGCAATTCCGACAAGGAATGGAGCGTAGCCCTTTTACGTTACTTCAATCCTATTGGCGCTCATAAGAGCGGAAAGATAGGCGAAGATCCTAACGGTATCCCCAACAACCTTATGCCTATAATCATCAACGTTTGTACAGGAAAACAGGAGAAGCTTACCGTTTTCGGAAATGACTATCCTACACCCGACGGAACCTGTATAAGAGACTATATCCATGTTGTTGACCTGGCTCTTGGTCACCTCGCCGCATTAAAGAGCGTAAGAGAAAAGAAAGGTGCTATCCCCTATAACCTCGGAACAGGAAACGGTTACTCCGTTCTTGAAATCGTCGAAACCTTCAAGAAAGTAAACGAAATCGACGTTCCCTACGTTATCGGCGAAAGACGTCCCGGCGACGCCGCCGAATGCTACTCCGTACCCGATAAGGCCAAGAACGAGCTTGGCTGGACAGCAGTACATAACCTTGAGGAAATGTGCCGCGACGCATGGAACTTCGTAAAAACAAACAAATAAAATCAATACTGCCGAGGAATTTTCTTCGGCAGTCAGACTGTCGATAAGCCCACGCACCGTAAAAATGCGGATAAATATGAGTTTGACCCTTAAAATATAAAATAAATATTCAAAAATTTCGCAGAGCCGCACAAACGGCTCTGCGAAAGCATTTTTACTTACTTCGTCAAAAGCCGCTTACCGTATCTACATACGCCTACAGCGGCTTTTTCCTCGTCTGCGTGTGCCTATCGAAGTCTGACAGCTTGTCGAAGAATTTTCTTGGGCATAAGCCTGTAATTTTAAACTGGACAACTGCATATAATTAACCAAAATATGAGAAAAATATCTCAGAAAGGATAAATTATATGGTTGTTTATACTATGACGAAAAAGCAGATTTTAAGGATAATAACCTTTGTTCTGCTGGGAATTACTGTTGCGGCAATCGTAATCTTCGCCGTTCTTAACGCTGTTACCGCCTCCGCCGAGGGCGAAAAGCTTCCGATCTACTGCGTAGACCGAGGGGATAATAAAATTGCAGTAACCTTCGACTGTGCCTGGGGAAATTCAAATACCGACCAGCTTATCGAGATACTCAAAAACGCCAACGCTAAGGCAACCTTCTTTGTTACGGGAGAATTCTGCGACAAATACCCCGAGGACGTAAAGAAGCTTTCTGACGCAGGTCACTCTATCCAGAACCATTCCGACAAGCACCCTCATGTAAAGGGCATGAACATAAACGAGCTTATCGAGGATACAAGGGAATGCAGCCGTAAAATCAAAATGATAACAGGGAAGGAGCCGACCCTTTACCGTGCTCCCTACGGGGAGTATGACGACAGCTTCATGACCACCGTTGAGGGTATGGGACTCAGGGTTATCCAGTGGTCGGCGGACAGCATAGACTGGGAAGACCCCGACGCCTACACAATCAAAAAGCGTATTCTCGACAATACCGAATCAGGCTCTATCCTCCTTTTCCATAACGACCTTGAAAATACTGCCGAGGCTCTCCCCGACATACTTACGAAGCTTACCCAGAAGGGCTATGAATGCGTGAAGGTCGAAGAAATGATTTACAGCGATAATTACACCATCGACAACACGGGAAAGCAGATTTATCAGCCCTCTGTTTCTGCGGCAGGGCTGGTTATCTACAGCGATAACGAATATCTCGACTCCGCCTTTGAAAAAATCCGCCTTAACCTTACGCTTCAGGAGATATATAACCTCTCCTCCTACGGAAAGGTTACCCTTATCCCGAGGATAAGAGACCTGCTGACAAGTGCAGAAATCTACGCCTTCCAGCACGCCTCCTACGAGGAGCTTTACGAGGCGTATATCGCTCTTGTTTTCGCCGCCGAAAATTACGGCTCGGGCGGAACAGGCTCACCCGTAACAACAGCGGTAACCGCCGCACCCGTTACCACCGTTCCCTCACTTACTACAACACTTCCGCCTATTTCCTACGACGAAACAGGCGAGAAGGGATAAAAACTTACCCCGAAGAAAGGTAGCACCTTTAAGCAGTTCCGCCGCACAGTAAACAAGTGCTGTTTAACACTTTGTTTGTGCGGCGGTTTCAAAACTGCTTTATGACGCCCGCGCTAATTCCTTCGGGGTATCAGTTTATAAAATCATCAAAATTTTAAATTATTACCGCCCTTTACGTCTATGGCGGTCAGGCCTGATTTCATAACCAGCCTTCTTATCCAAGGCACATACATAAAGGGGCATTTCAGATTTTTCAAGGAAAGCTTTATTTTTAAGGGCAGTACCCCTCTGTTATAAAGCTTAATCGGATTTTCCGCCCTTCGGTTAAAGGCTTCGCCAAGCTTTATTCCGCTTATAACGGCACTGCTTATGCCTTCAAGGGAGCTGGGGCTTATAAAGCCTGCCGCTTCGCCGATAAGAAAGACTCCATCCTTACCCGTGCAGTAGCTTCTGAACCCCTTCGGGCGAAGCACCTGACAGGCTTCGGTCTTTACGGGCTCTCCCAGCTTCATTCCGATAGCCGAAAGCTTTTGCTTCTGTCTTTCGAAGGCTTCTCTTGCGCCCTCTACGGGATAGGCGCCGCCGAAAATGAAATAGCCGTCCTTGGAAATTGTCCAGGAGTAACAGTCGGTATTCTCACTGTCAAAAACACAGGAATAAAAGGGGACGGGATTTTCCTCCCTGAACCATTGCTGTACCGAAAGGTATTTACGGGTTTTAAGCTTTGGACAGATAAGCCTTCTCACTGCGGATTTCGCTCCGTCCGCTCCTACGATAAAGCGTGAAAGGGCGGTTTTCTCCTCTCCCTCGCTTATGTAGGTCACCTTGTAGCCTGTTTCGGTTTTTTCTATTCCCGTTACTACGCCCTCGGCTCTTTCAATATTTTTGGGTAGGCTTTCTATAAGCCACATATCGAACTTATGGCGGTCAAGGTTTATATACATACGCTGGTAATTCCGTATAAGGGAGTTATCAAGGTCGATAGTTCTTACCGAGAAAATCTGAGGGTCTACGAGGACTTCCTTCGGGAGATTAAGCCCGAGGGATGCCAGCTCCTTCTGTGCGTCGGGAGCGAGAAGTCCGCCGCAGGGCTTCCTGAAGCCCTCCCTTTCCTTCTTCCTGTCTATAGCTAAAACGGAAAAACGGCTGTCGAGACTTCGGGCAAAAACTGCTCCTGCCGGACCGAGACCCACAATTATTATATCGTACATTTTAAAGCTTTATTATTTCATCATAGCCCTGTTCCCTTGCACGGGAATACTGCTTATCAATCTTCTTGGGGTTTGTTACAAGGATAAGGGTTACGTCGCTTTCTCCCTCAAGCTCAGAGGATTTTTCGATTGCCGCTAAAATATCCTCCGCCTTATAGAGAATTGCGGTTCTCTTTCTCTTTCCTGCGAGAGCGATTCCGTTTTCCTGAACTATCGAGAAAATACGCTCGAAGCCTATGGAAAAGCCTACTGCAGGAACATTATCCCCGGTAAATCTACCGATAAGGTTGTCGTATCTTCCGCCGCCTGCAACCGTACCGCCGAACTGCTTGCTTGCTACCTCGAAAACGGTACCTGTGTAGTAGCCCTGTCCTCTTACGAGAGAGGGGTCGAATTCAACCGCATAGCCGTCGGAAAGCTTGTCTGCAGTTTCGATAATGGTACGAAGGCTGTTAAGGGTCTCCTTAGCCTCCTCGGAGCAGTATTCCTCCATATCGGAAAGGGTAAGCTTACCCTTGGCGAGGAGTGCTGTGAGAGAAGCGATAGCGCCTTCGGGCATTTCCTTTTCGCGAAGCTCAGCCGCTACACCCTCAACGCCGATTTTATCAAGCTTGTCGAAGGTTACGGAAACTGTATCGAGAGCCTCCTCAGGGAAGCCCATAGTAAGAAGGGAATTTCTTAAAACTCTTCTGTCGTTTACTCTTACGGTAAATTCGCCGATGCCGATTTTTGTGAGAGCCTTTGCCGTTACGGAGATAAGCTCGATTTCATTACAGATAGAATCAGAGCCTAAGATGTCGATATCACACTGGACAAACTCACGGAGACGACCTCTCTGGGGGCGTTCGGCACGGTAAACACGGTCAATCTGAATGCACTTGAAGGGGTTGGGGAGATTGTTCTTGTTGTTTGCGTAATAACGGGAAAGGGGAAGGGTAAGGTCATAGCGAAGACCTAAATCGCATATCTCCTTTTCGTCAACAGGGCTTTTCGCCAAAGCAGAAGCCAGCTTGTCCCCTCTCTTCATAATTCTGAAAATAAGGTTAAGGTTATCTCCGCCGTCGCTCTTGTCGAGATTTTCCGCACTCTCTACGGCAGGAGTATATATACGGGTAAAACCGCTCTGTGTATAGGTTTCGAGGATAATATTCATTAAGCGGTCACGCTGTGCCGCCGCTTCGGGAAGGTAATCCTGCATACCCTTCTGGGGCTTTATATTCATAGCTTTAATTTCCTTTCGGTTTTGTTATTCTAATTATTATAGCATATTTACCCGCTTTTGTCATTAGTTTTCGGGAATTTTATTGAGAAAACAGCCTTGCTCCCATAGGAACAAGGCTGTTTCTTGTTTCGTTCACGCTTCCTTTACGATAGGCGAAAGCTTTTTTGAAAATACTCTGTTTATTACCAGTGCGGCTATAATTCCGACTGCGGATACTACTGCAATAATTATCCATTCCGTTATACCTGCGTTACCCATGGCGGTAATATCGTAGCCATCCTCGGTCTGCATCATGCCGAAAAGCATCAGGAATACCACAAGAACCGCCGCAGAAACAGGAATAGCGGTATAAAGTCTTACCGCCGACCTTGTTTTAAGCTTAAGGCGCTTTATTTCGGGGCTTCTGAGGGTGAATACCTCTGCCGCAAAGTAGGCGGCGATAACGGTAAGAAGTGTTTCGGGTACCATATACGCCGCATTATAGCCCAGAGAAAAGATAAGTCCGTCTCCTGTAGGGATAGAGACGCCTGCCCAGACGGTACAGCCCGATATAACGTGGCAGATATATCTCACCACACAGGCAAGAAGCGTGCCGAGGGCTATAGCTGTTCCGTCGCTCTTGAATTTTCCACGGAAAATTCCCGAAAGCCCAAGAACAGTGAAGGCTACAACATAGTCAAGCATTATTATTGCCGCCGCGGCAGCTCCGCTTGTTGCGTAGCTTAAGTTTTCCATGCTCATCATAAGCTGGATAAGGCCGTGGGCGAAGCCTGCCAGAAGTCCCCAGAGGGTCTTGTGTCGGAAGGCGATAATCGCTATTGGAAGCATACTGAAGGCGGAGACGGTTCCGCCGAAGGGCATTTTTATCACCGCTATAAGGCTCAGAATCGACGCTAAAGCTATCATTACCGCCGTTTCTGTAAGCTTCAGGGCTTTTGAAGTTCGTTTCATCCTGTTCTCCTTATTCTGGGGAAATAAAAATCCCCCTTTGTGTTCAACAAAGGGGGCGATTTTAATTGCTCGCATATTTCCCTACGGCAGCATTATCTGCATCAGGTATAGGTCGAAACGTCAATCCGTTTCCTCTCAGCCGAAATATCAGCTCCCTTGTTGTGGTATGATTATATCACAGCGAAATTCATTTGTCAACCCCTTACGGACTTACGATTTCCGCACCCTCATAATAGAAGGCAAGAATCTGGTCGTAGGTGTAGTCGTACTGGCTGGCGAGGATGTTTGCGCCATGCTGGCTTAAGCCTACACCATGACCGTAGCCGTAGGTGGTTATAGTGAATAATTCCGTATATGAGTCGTAGGTGATATCGAAGCAGTGGGAACGAATGTCGTAGCCCATTATGGTTTCACGGAAGTGACGGCCTGTGATCCTGTGTTCCTTACCGTTTTTCGTGTAGGTGGATTTTCCGCCGATGGTCATGTTTCCTACATAAACGTTATCCACATAGGATTCAATAGTGAACCACTGGGAGGGGTCGCCTGTAAGGTCAATGCCTGTTGCGTTATAGATGTAGTCGTGCATTTCCTTAACGGTAAAGGTAGGCTTTCTTCCGTAGTTTATATCATAAAGCCTGTCGAAATCCGCCTGCTTGCTTCTAAGATACGGATAATCCACGCCCCATACGCTCTTTGAGGAGGCTGTATAGCCTGCCGAAGAGGCTGAATAAACCGCCTGGATAATCTTTCCGTCATAGTAGAGGGTCTTTCCGAGAACCTCTCTTACCAGCTTCAGCATTTTTTCGCTGGGGGTCTTGCTTACGATATATGCCTTCTGGTTATTGTCGTTATAATACTTTATGTAGGTATAGGTTGCGATAGCCTGAGCCTTTATGGCTTCCTCGTCAAAGCCGTCGCCTATTTCCGCCATAACCGCCTGTGCCACTATATTAAGGGCGGTATCGGATATGGTCTTGCCCGAGGAATTTACCGTAAATATTACACTGTCGTCCACCAGTTCGGTTTCGGGTCTGGTGTCCTCTGTTTCAGGCCTGGGCTCTTCGCTGACAGCCTCTGTTTCGGGAACTGATTCAACTGCTTCGGATATAGTTTCTTCCGAAGCTTCGCTGACTTCCTCGGTCACGGTATCGGTTTCCGTATTCTCCGATTCTTCCGGCTCATCCTCGATATCCTCAAACTCAGGTTCATCCTCATAGGGCAACTCGTCGTCCTCGGCATCCTCAGTTTCTTCGGGAGGTCTCGTTGTGTCATCGTCGGAAGGTGTTACTTCCGTGACGGGAACCTCTTCCTTAGTGGATTTTGACGTAGTAGTCTTAGCCTTGGTGGTTGTTTTTTCGGTAACAGGCGCCTGAGTCTTGAGAGGAGTTGTATAATCGAAATCCTCGTCCTCGAAGGTGAAATCGTCGGGCTCTGTAGCCGCCGTTGTTTCCTTCGTTTCCACAGGTATTATAAGCTGGGTTTCTGTGCCCGTATAATCCGCGAGAGAAGGTTTTCTTGCGTTTATAACGTTAAGCTCGGTAGCGTAGGTATAAACTGCACGGCCATTTTCATCAACGGCAGAAGTAACAGCAGGACTATAGCCGTAGTCCTCGTCCTCAACCTCAAGGGAAATTTCCTCGTCCGTTTCAGCAGAGATGCTGACGTCTATACTCTCTATCTTTCCCATTATTCCGAAAAAATAGACGTAAATGCTTATGATAAGGAATGCTGTGATAAGTCTTCCCATAGACGCTTTTCCCGTTTTAAACGCCTCCCTTCCTTGCATTTAAGAGACTGCCCCCGGATTACCGGGGACAGACAAATCCTAATAATTCTTGAAATCCTTTATATAGGAAGGATCCCATTTTCTTCCTGCCCATTCTTTTCCGTAGGTTTCATAATAGGCGTCGAACATTTTTCTCTTGACCTTTCCGTTTTCGTCATTACCCGAATTGTCGATAAAGGTTGAAGGATCGAGGGTAAGGCTTTCATCCTCTCTTACCTTTCTCGCCATAACTACAAGTCTCATATCCGAGAACATGGAGAAGTCACAGGTTGAAAGAGTGAGAATTTCGTCGCCGTACTCAAGATCTACGCCCGTATAGAAATAGCTTCTGTCGAGAGCCTCGGCAATATAATTGTCGAACTCGCTCTTTGAGCTGAAATTAACGGTTTTCCAGTATTCAAATACATCGCCGTGTTCGGTTTTTGTATTTGTAAGAAATACTGAGAAAATAAAATAATGGTTACGATTATAAAGGGTGTCGAACTGGAGCATATAGTTATCCTCCAGGAATTCCATACCCTTCTTGCGGTAGTTTGAAAGCGGCTGGAAGAAATTATTGGTGATAAGATTATGACCGTAGAGAAGGGTGTTGCCCGGCATACTGTCCTTGGTAATCTTACCCTGATAATCTGCGAAAATAGTACCGTTTTCGTTATAACCGCCGCTGAAATTATGCTTTAAGTAATACTCATTATCCGTATACTGGACAACGGGATACTGGATATAGGGGTAGAGGGAAATCCAGCCTACGAAGTCGTTGTTCTGTTCGTAATAGCTGTAATATTCCTCAAGAATCTGTACTTCTTCGCCGCCCTCGGATTCCGAGGTGCTTTCGTCGTCATCGTCAAGGATAATGGTAATAACATCATCCGATGCGTTCTGCTTTTTAAGGTCTGCCCAGTGCTGTGCGTCCTCGGTATTGGCGTTATCACGGAAAACGTAGAAATTAAGCATGATGATTCCTGCCGCGATAAGCACGATAGTCGAAATAATGAGCACGAGCTTTCTTACGATTTCGCCTGTGGAATCGCCTCTCCAGGGAAGAATACCGCTGAGAAAGCTTTCTACAGGGTTCATCTTCTTCCTTTTTCTCGGAGGACGACGCTTTACAGGCTGTTTAGTGGGTCTGTTTTCTAATTCCGGCATTTATATTTCCTTATACATATAGGCTTGGGGTTTGTGTGCAGTTCTGCACAATAGTAAAGGCTTATTCAGCGGGATGAGCAGCGAAATATTCGTCGAAGCCCTTAACCTTTGTGGTATCCCACTTTCTTCCGCCCCAGCTTCCGCCGTATACCTGATACCAGTAGTCGAAGTAAAGGGGATCGTTGTTTATGTAAGCCTTGGAGGTATCTACTTCAGCGCTTTCGCCCTCTCTTACTCTTCTTGCGAATAATACGAAACGGGTATCAACTTCCTTACCGAAGGGGTAGTAGCAGGTGGAAAGTGTAAGGAGCTCATCGCCGTACTGTAAGTCAACATCTGTATAGAAAAGGCTTCTGTCCATAATCTTAGCGATATAGTTATAGAATTCGCCTTCGTTCTTGATATCTCTCTGCTTGTAGTACTTGAATACCTCGCCGTGCTTTTCCTGTGTATTTACATACATAGCTGCGAATACCTTATATGTACCCTCTTCCCAGATAGTATCAAAGCTGATTGTGGGGGCTGTAAGATACTGGTTGATATTCATGTTTGTTCTGCTGTAATCGCTGTACCAGGGGCAGTATGTAGTAACCTTTGCGAAGGAAGGTCCTGTCATCATGTTGTGGCCGTAGAGGATTGTGTTGGCAGGTCTTGTTCTTGTTGTAAAGGTACACTTGTAGTCAGCGAAGATAGCACCCTGCTTAACCTCGTTACGGTCAAAGTCTCTTGTAAGATAGTACTTGTTGTCATCACACTGGAGAACGGGGAAGTCGATAGGAGTTCCGTCGATCTGGATCCAGCCGATCATGTCGTTATTCTTCTCGTACCATTCGTTATAGGTCTCCATAACGGGAAGGGGAGGAAGAGTTGTTGTTGTGGTTGTTGTTACCTTGGGGGCAGTAGTTGTTGCCTTTGTGGTTACGGACTCCTTGGGAGCTTCTGTTACGGAAGCGGAGGGAGATTCCTCTGCGGGAGCCTGTTCGCCGCAGGCAGAAACGCCGAGAACTGTACTTACTGCCGCTAATAAAGCAACAGCTCTTTTAATTTTCTTGAATTCAGCCATTTTTAATACATCCTTTTTATAAAATTTGTTTGTTTATTTCAATCCGCCGTACAAGCATAATCAAGTATATTGCTATCTGCGGATTTTTATGACTATTCAGCATAGCTTAAAAGCTTTGATGTGTCCCATGAACGTCCCGTCCAGCTTCCGCCCTCCTGCTGATACTGATAAGCGAATTTAAGGGGACTGTTGTTTATCTGAGCCTTTGATACGTCAACCTCGGGGCTTTCGCCGTCTCTTACCTTTCGTGCGAATACTGCACAGCGGGTATCGGCATTTTCCTTTCCGAAGGGATAGTAACAGGTCGAAAGCGTAAGTATCGTATCTCCGTAGGTAAGGTCTACGTCTGTCCAGAGTACGCTTCTGTCCATAAGGTCAAGGATAAAGCTGTTGAATTCGTTTTTATTTCCGAATTCGAGAACGTTATTATAGGGATAAACCTCGCCGAGCTTTTCCTGTGTGTTGAAAAGTACACAGGCGAACACCTTCCACTCCGAATCCTCATAAATGGTATTGAAGGTAAGGGTCGGATGCTTCTTATAGAAGCCGAGGCGGTCCTGGCTTTCGCCGTGGAGTCTTCCGTCGTAATAACGGGTAAGCTTGGCGAACATTGTTTCGCCGTTCCACATATTATGTCCGTAAAGAATTATGTTGCCCGACAGCTTATCAGGCTCTATAACATTTCTGTAGTCGGCGTAGATTGTACCTCTTTCGCTGTCCTGCTTAAGGAAGTTCTTTGTAAGATAATACTTGTTATCCGCCGCCTGTACAACAGGATAGTTTATAACGGGATTATCCTTATCGCCGAGCCTTATCCAGCCTATAACGTCGCTGTTCTGGTTATAAAGCTCCATGAAGCTGTAGCTTATACCCGGCTTTTCCTGTTCAATGGCTTGGATTTCCTCGTCCTTAAGGTTAAGCTCGCCTCTTATAACCTCGTCGGACTTTTCCTCGCCGCCCTTATAGCTGTCCACGATTCCCTGATCGACAACGCCGCTCTGCCACGCTTCGTCAACAAGCTGTTTTACTACGGTACCGCCCGTAATTACGAAGGCTACTACCGCTATATCGAAGATAACCTTTCTTACAGATTCGGCTATACCGTCGCCCTTACAGGGGAATATCGCCCTGACCGCGCGGGTGAAGAAATTCGGCTTGTTCTTCTTATTGCCTGTCTTACTGCCTGAAGAAGGCTTTCCCGTACTGTGGGATTTTTTGGTGTTTTTTACGGGAAGGTCGTCGTCGTAACCGTAATCGTCATCGTCTATGAATTCTTCCTCCCGCACCTTTTCGGCCGCAGGCTTCTTTGCCGCAGGAGCAGGCTTTGACACGCCTTTACTTTTCGGTCTTTTCGAAAAGCCGCTCATATTATCAACCCTCTTTCCTTAAAGGATTCAGTTTATTATATAAAAGACTGAGCACAGTATATGCGGATTCAAGTCTTATCGCTTCACGCTTGCTGTCTGTATCGGGGAAGCTTTCGCCGCTGAAATGAAAGCACTGTGCCTCACAGCCCTCTGCTGATGAAACCCCTATACATACCGTTCCGACGGGCTTATCGGGAGTTCCGCCGAGAGGTCCTGCTATCCCTGTAACAGAGATACCGTAGTCGGAGCCGCTTAAACGTCTTATTCCCTCCGCCATTTCACGGGCAGTTTCCACAGAAACAGCACCAAAGCTGTCGAGTGTTTCGGATTTTACTCCGAGAAGCTTCATTTTCGCTTCGTTTGCATAACTGCACACACCGAAGCCGAACACCGAGGAAGCCCCCGAAACAGCCGTTATTTTCTCGGAAATAAGGCCGCCTGTACAGCTTTCCGCCGTAGACAGAGTGAGCTTTCCCTCAATCATCCATTGTACTACATTTTCCGCTATCTTGTCAAGTTTTGTTACCATATTGTAATAATTTCCCTGAAATTTTCATTTTTCTCCCATAATCAGAGCTTGAAGTCCTTTATTTCGGTTTCTCTTATTGCCTTTTCAAGAAGCTCAGAGAAATCGAAGGATGCCTCCGCCGCCTCAACCTCTTCTATTACGGGCTTTGTACGGGGATGCTTGGGGGTAAATACCGTACAGCAGTCCTCGTAGGGGAGAATAGAGGTCTCGAAGGTACCGATTTTTCGTGCTATTTCAACGATTTCACGCTTATCCATACCGATAACGGGACGGAACACGGGAACCTCGGCAACACGGTCGGTACAGCCTAAAGCCATAATGGTCTGGCTTGCTACCTGACCTACGCTTTCGCCTGTGATAAGTGCCTTATACTCCTTCTCACGACAGAAATGATTGGCTATTTTCATCATAAGTCTTCTCATTATTATGGTGAAATATTCCTCGGGGCAGTTGTCTCTCAGTGCTTCCTGAATTTCCGTAAAGGGTACACAGTAGAAACGGATATTTCCGCAGTAGGGCACAAGCTCCTCGCAAAGCTCCTCTACCTTCATAAGCGCTCTTTCCGAGGTATAAGGGGGACTCTGGAAGTGGATAGCGTCAACGTTTATGCCTCTTTTAGCCATCATGTAGGCGGCTACGGGGCTGTCAATTCCGCCCGAAAGAAGGAGAAGCGCCTGACCGCTGCTTCCTACGGGGATACCGCCCGCACCCATAATACGTTCGGCGTTAAGATAAGCGTTAGTGTCTCTTATCTCGCACATAACCGTAACATCGGGATTATGAACGTCAACGGTAAGGTGAGGGAAAGCGGAAAGAATTGCTCCGCCAAGCTCTCTCTGGATATCGGGAGACTTAAGGGGGAATTTCTTGTCGGAACGCTTTGCACCTACCTTAAAGGTTTTCGCCGAGGAAAGCACCTCGCTTAAATAAGGTATACCCTGCTTTACGATTTCGTCGAAATCCTTGGGTAAAACCGCCGAACGCTGGATTGCCGCTATACCGAAAACGGTTTTAAGCTTTTCTATCGCCTCGTCGATATCCTGTCCCTCGTCGAGAGGCTTTATATAGATAGTAGACTGGTTTCTTGTTATTTCGAAGTGTCCCAGCTTCTTGAAGCGTCTCTTTATATTCTTCACGAGAATATCCTCGAAGGTATTCTTGTTAAGTCCCTTTAAGGCTATTTCGCCGTATTTCGCCATTATAACTTCCTGCATTATCTTAAACGTCCTTTCACTTTTTCTTTTCTCGTCTGAATCTTATTATACCGTCCCTTATTCCTTCGAAAAGGGCGTCTATGTCCGCCTCCGTTGTCTCGGGGCAGAAGCTTACCCTTACGGCGCTGTCTGCGTCGCTGTCGGGTACGCCGAAGCGTGAGAGAACGCCGCTGGTCTTGCCCTTTGAGCAGGCTGAGCCGCTGCTCACATAGATTTCTCTTTCCTCAAGAAAATGGAGCATTATTTCGCTTCTTACGCCTCTTACCGAGAAGTTAAGGATATTCTTCGCGTTATTGTAGCTGTTGAAGCGTATTCCTTCCAGCCCGGAAAGCTTTTCGCAGAGCCTTTCGTTAAGCGCCCTGTATTTTTCCGTACAGTCGGGATAGGCGGAAACCGCCGCACCGAAGCCTGCGATTATGTCCACGGGCTCAGTTCCAGAGCGGAGATTCTTCTGCTGACCGCCGCCATAAAGAAGTGGGATAAAGCGGCTGTTTTTACTGCAGTATAACGCCCCGATACCCTTCGGCCCGTGAATTTTATGGGCGGAAAGGCTTATATAGTCCGCCTTCAGGGTTTTTGAGGGAATCTTACAGAAGCCCTGTACCCCGTCAACATGGACGAGGGTTTTCGGATTCCTACGCTTTACGCCGTTATATATCTTCGCTGTATCAACGATATAACCTGTCTCGTTATTTACCCACATGACGCTTACCATAAGAGTATTTTCGTCAACGGCGGAAATTATCCTGTCCTCGAAGCCGCCTTCCTGGGAGGGGTCGATTCTTACCACCTCATAGCCCGATTCGGAAAGCTTCTTTAATGGCTCGTCCACGCTGGGATGCTCGAAGGAGGAGGAGATTATCCTCTTGCCGTTATGCCTGTAGGCGGCGGGAACGCTGAAAAGCACGGTATTGTTGCTTTCGGTAGCTCCCGAGGTAAAGAATATCTCGCCATCAAGCCCCAGCTTATCAAGTATCGTCTTTTTTACGGATTTAAGAATAAGCTCGGCGTTTATTCCCATTCTATGAAGAGAGGAGGGATTGCCGAAGTTATTTTCCATGTTTTCGGCTACTGCCCTTACCGCCTCGGGGCAGGGCTTCGTAGTAGCGGAATTATCAAGATATATCATATTTTTCTTCCTTTATATATTAACACCTTCTGAAACGCCAAAAGGTTGCATTTTTGGATTTATTCCTTAATATTACCATAAATCCCTTTGTTTTACACATACATCGTTATTATACCATATTTTTACAGGTTTTTAAATAGTATAATGAGAAAATTTTGCACAAAAATATATTTACAGCAATTTTTTCTCGGCAAAAATACTGCAAAAAGAAAGGAATTTTATTTATGACTATTACTAAACGCAGCTTCGTTAAGATTATGAGCCTTTCTCTCGGAGTTATTACGGCGCTAATCATCTCCTCGGGAATAAACCACGGCAGAGCCGTAAGGGCGGAGCGGAACGTGGAAAACGGGTATATGAGAGCCATTCAGGAGCTTTCGCTCAATCTCGATAACATAAAGAATAACCTTGAAAAGGGCATGTATGCCAACACCCCCGCCATGATGTCCGTGCTTTCGGAAAAGCTCTGCTGTGACGCGGCAACCGCAAAAACCGCCCTTTCACAGCTTCCCGTAGAGGATCTCGACTTAAGTAATACCTACCGCTTTTTATCTCAGGTGGGTAACTATTCAAAGGCTCTCGCCGAAAAATGTGCGGCAGGAGAGGAGCTTTCCGACGAGGAAAAGAATAATCTCCGTAAGCTTTTCTCCTACGCCACCGATTTAAGCGGAAATATGTGGCAGGTTGAACAGAAAATCGAAAACGGCGATATCGCCCTTGGCGAAAGCTCGGTAGCGGCGGAAAATATCCACGCTGAAGAGCCCGAAGCCGTAACCGACGGCTTCAGCAGTATTGCTACCGCCGAAAACAGCTTTCCTACCCTTATCTATGACGGTCCCTATTCCGACCATATCATGAATAAGGACCCTGTAATGCTGGAGGGGCTTAACGAGGTTACAAAGGAGGCCGCTCTCGGTACCGCAAGAAGAATTGCAGGTATCCAGAATCTTACCGACGGGGGAGAGGAAACGGGAAAGATGCCCTGTTATGTTTTTCAGGGGGATAATGTTTCGGTAGCTATCACCAAGGCAGGCGGAATGTGCGCCTATATGCTTTCGAACAGATATATCGGCACACAGGAAATTCCCGTTTCAAAGGCTATCGAAATCGCTGAAAGCTATCTGGAGAACTACGGAATCAACTCTGTTGAGGACTCCTACTACGAGGTAAGCAACGGTCTTTGTATCATCAATTTTGCCGCAGAACAGAACGACGTTATCCTTTATACAGACTTAATCAAGGTAGGCGTGGCTCTCGATAACGGCGAGGTGCTGTCCTTCGATATGAGAGGCTATATCAACAATCATTATATAAGAGATATTCCTGAGCCTAAAATTTCCGAGGATGAGGCGGAAGCCCTTGTTTCGGGCAGTCTCGTGGTGAACGATTCTGAGCTTTGCCTCATACCCTCCGAGGGAATGAACGAGATATTCTGCTACGAGGTAAGCTGTATAGGCGAGGAGGGCAGAAATATCCTTGTCTATATAAATGCGGAAACAGGTAAGGAGGAAGAAATCCTTCTCCTCGATATCGGCGCAGGCGGCGTCCTTACCGTTTAATACTGCTGTAAAGGGGAATTATTACAATCTGTAACTATTTTACTGCTTTTGTAACCGTATTGTAATCAATTTGTAACCCTTTTGCGGTTGAATTGCTCCCCCTGACGGAGTATAATACAGATAGACAAAGCGATACAGCATAAATAAAGCCATGAAAAAGATATTTCTGATTTTTTTATCATTTATTATATTATCCCTGTGCGGCTGCGGCTGCAGGAGTAAGGAAGCGGACAATAATTCTGCCGATACAACAGCGTCCGAAACTTCCCTTTCATCAACGATTACCTCCTATTCAGCCATAGCTTCCGACACTCCTCCCGTAAGCCGCACCGAGGGGCAAGCCACAGCCCCTGAAGCCGAGGAAAGCGACGACGAGGAAGCCTATGAAAATCCAATAACCGCCACGGCGGAAAGGCTTATCGGTATTCCCTACCTTTTCGGCGGCGAAAGCCCCGAGGGCTTCGATAATTCGGGCTTCATATATTATGTACTGAGGGAAAACGGCTATATAAGCTGTCCGAGGCTTATTTCCGAACAGACGGAATGGGCACAGGAGGTAGGCTATTCGGAAATCCGCTCAGGCGACGTGCTCTATTTTTCCTCTGAGCCGGGAGGAATCGCCGAATTCGGCGGAATTTATGCGGGAGGCGGAGTAATGATATACTGCCCCAGCCCCGGAAAATCGGTTATGAAAACCGATATAAGGGGAGAATACTGGAAAAGCCGCTTTGTTACCGCAATCAGTCTTTAAAGAAAGCTTCGTGAGAGTTATCCTTCCTAAATATACTAAGTTCCGCCGCTATGGAGTTTCCTGCGGCGGAGCTTAATTTTATCCGAAAGGCTTTTTTAAAGCATATACGATTGAAAAAGAGAAAAATCTGTGATATAATGTAGCTGAATAATCTATTCCCGAAGGAAGTGAAGGAATGAAGAAAAGAAGGCTTATATCCGCTCTTGTGGCTATGGGGACAGCTATCGCTGTTTCGGGCTGTTCGGGAGCTTCGGTAGAGGAGCTTTTAAGTCCGCCCCGTCTCGACGGAGAACAGGCGGAAATATACGAGGCTTTACGCTCCTGCACCAGCGACGGAATAAAGCTTAAATACCCGAAAAGCGGAAAATACAGAAGCGCCATAGTAGTTTCGGATATTGACGGGGAGCCTACCGACGAGGCTATCGCCTTCTATGAATCCCCGAACGTTTCCGAGGGCTCATCCCTACGAATAAACTTCCTTGACATGAAGGACGGGGAATGGGTTTCTGTCTATGATTTCGCCGCTGTGGGAAACGAGGTTGAAAAAATTCTTTTTGAGGACCTCGGAAACGATGAAACAAGCATAATCATTACATATTCCATACAGAACTCCTCCGACATGGCGGCCAGCGTCATGTCCTATAAAAACGCGTCTCCTACGGAGGTTTACAGCGGACGCTATTCCTATATGAACATCTTTGATACAAATTCCGACGGTACAAATGAGCTTTTCCTTATATCCACCGACAGAACCTCGGGTGTATCCACCGCCCTTTCCTACGGCTATGAGAATAACCGCTTCACAGCCTTCGGAGCCGCCGCCCTTTCGGCAGGAGCCGTAACCTACAGGAACGCTTTTTCGGGAAACAGGGACAAGAACGGACAAAAGGCAATTTTCATCGACTATGCTCTTTCCGATGGCGGTCAGGGAACTGAGGTCCTTATCCCTGAGGGGAAACAGCTTCTTAACGCTCCTGCGGTAACTCCCGAAACCGTTATCCGCCGTACCAACAGCTTTACTCCCGACGTTTCCGCTTCGGATATCGACGGCGACGGTATAGTTGAAATTCCCGTAACCGTCCCCTTTATCGGCTACGAGGAGCTTACAAGACCCGAACAGGTAAACATGGCGGTTTGGTATACTATAGACGCAGGCGGCAGGAGCCTCACAGAAAAATTCCGCTCCTATATAAGTATAAGGGGCGATTATATGGCAGTAATCCCCGAAAAATGGCATGATAAGGTAACGGCGGCGATAAATCTGCCCGATAATACGGTTATCTTCTATTACAGAACTCCTGCACAGGAAGCCAACGGCGAGGAGCTTCTGAGAATTACCGCCCTCAGCGAGGGGACGCCCCCAACGGACGGAGAGAAATATATCTCCCTCGGAAAAAGCCAAGCTACGGGCTATAGCTTTTATGCAGGATTAAACACAACGAGCACCCTTTCTCTTTCGGAAAAAGAGCTTCGGGAGCTTTTCAGAATACTTTAAACGGCGACAGAAAGGACTGATATGATGAAATCCAGAAGAATACTGGTATGTGAGGACGAGGAGGCAATCCGTGAGTTTATAGTTATCCACCTTAAACGCTCGGGCTACGAGGTTTTCGACGTGGACAGCGGCGATAAGGCGATAGCCGCCTGGAACAACGGGGAACGCTTCGACATAGCCGTTCTCGATATCATGATGCCCGGGACAGAGGGTACCGAGGTATGTAAGTTTTTAAGGAGCAAGAGCTCGGGTATCGGAATCATCATGCTTTCCGCAAAAAGTCAGGAAATGGATAAGGTGAACTGCCTGATGATGGGTGCGGACGATTATGTGACTAAGCCCTTTTCGCCCTCTGAGCTTGTGGCGAGGGTAGACGCTATCTACAGAAGAGTGAGCCTTACCCGTTCGGCTGACGAGGAAGAAGAAAACATTGTTTCAGGCCCCTTCACCATAAACGTAAAAAGCCGCAGAATTACCAAAAACGGCGAGATTCTCGACCTTACACAGGTGGAATACAATATCCTCGACTATATCATCCGCCACAGCGATACCTCTATATCCAGACAGGCTATTCTTGATAAAATCTGGGGCGTGTCCTATTATGGGGACGTAAAGATTGTGGACGTTAATATAAGACGTCTCAGAATGAAGATAGAGGACGACCCCTCCGAGCCGAAATACATACTTACAGTATGGGGCTACGGGTATAAGTGGGGGATAGAAAATAACGAATAGTGAATAGTGAAAATTTAATAATGAATAATGATGGTATCGGCTTCGCCGATAGATTTAAACTGTTTTAAACCCGTCGGTCACAGACCGACACCTAAATTATTCACTATTCACTGACTGTCGATGTTTATTGACAGCCAAAACAGTCAGCTGTAAGTTACAGCTGACTGTTGTTTTTATAGAGATTCTTCCTCGGGGGGAATTCTTTTGAAAAAGCGGTAGACCTGAACATAAAGGGGAATCGCCATAACTACCCAGACTATAGGCTCGGTAAGAATAATTCCCATATAGCCTATTGCGGGGGCAAGAAGATAAGCGGCGAGAGCCTTTCCTATAAGCTCGATTGAGCTTGATACAAGAGGCGTCTTATGGTCGCCGATGCCCTGAAGAAGATTACGGAAGGCGGAAATTGAAGCGCATACCACATAAAGCATGGTATCTATCTTTAAATATAATGCGGCAGTCTCAATAATTTCGGTAGTCTCCGTATCGGTTATGGCTACAACAAGCCATGGCGAAATCGTCCATGCCGCAATAAGTACAAGTACCGACCAGCCTACGCTTATAAGCATGGCACATTTAAGCCCTTCCTTTATTCTGCCGTAACGGTTTGCACCGTAGTTCTGTCCCGAATAGGTAGCCATAGTCATACCGAAGATTCCGAAGGGAAGCATGAATATGTTGGTAATTTTTCTTGCCGCTCCGTGAGCCACGATAGTATTTGTACCGAAAACGTTGATCGCACCCTGGAGAACTACTGTTCCGAGACAGACGAGACTGCTCATAAGTCCCATTGATATACCTGTGGACATGAGCTGTTTATTAAGAGCGTTATCGTTCTTAAAGTCGGAAAGACCGAGCTTTAACTGGGGATAGCGGCTATTGACGTATATTATGCAGGCGATAAAGGAGATGCCCTGTGAAATAACGGTAGCCGCCGCCGCTCCGCCTACTCCCATAAGGGGAACCAATAAAATGTCGAGACCTATATTTACGAAAGCGGAAATAATAAGGAATATAAGGGGGGCTATCGTGTCCCCTACGGAACGGAGTGTGCTTGCGTAGGCATTATAGAGCATGGAGAGGGTCATTCCTCCGAGAATTACGCCTATGTACGCCTTTCCGCCCTCGAGATGCTCGGGGGGAGTATTCAGAAGGTTAAGTATTCCCTCCAAAAATAAGAGGCTGAAAAGTGTGAGTACCGCCGAAACCAAAAGACCCAGCTTTATAGTAGCGGCAAAGCTCTTTTTTACCTTCGCCATGTCGCCTGCGCCGAAGCTTCGGGCAGTAATCACCGCAAAGCCGTTGGTAAGCCCCACAAGAAAGCCTACAATAAGATCGTTAAGGGTGGTGGTTGCGCTTACGGCAGCCAGAGCGTCATCTCCCAGAAGGCTTCCTACGATACGGCTGTCCGCAAGGCCGTAGAAAAGCTGGAAAAGATGACCCACGAAAAGGGGAAGGGCGAAGCTCACAATAACCTTCATGGGCTTGCCTGTTGTAAGGTCCTTCATATTTTTCCTTTCCTTTTCCCGAAGCTATATTATCTCGTAGACGAAATCCCTTGATACGGCGAAAACCTCTCTTATCCAGTAGCTCGGTAACGCCCAGACTGTATTTTCCGAGAGGGCAGGGAGACTATAGGCCTCAAGCCCCAGCTTTTCCGCATGCCTTGTTCCTCGGTAGACATGATATATTTCGCTTACGATAATAACTTTTCGGGGTAAATTCTGTTCATCAATTATACTTTTCGAAAACAAAAGGTTCTCTTCTGTGTTACGAGAGTTTTCCTCTCTGTATATTCTTTCTTTATCTATACCTTTGGTTAATAAATATCTCTCCATAGAAACCGATTCAGGCTCAATTTCGTCGGCTCCCTGTCCTCCTGTCAGGAGACAGACCGCCTGTGGATTTTCGGCTAAATATTCCGCCGCCTTATCCAGCCTCGCCTTAAGCATAAGGGACGGATGGCCGTTATTCGCCTTACAGCCAAGAACAATTACGGTTTCTGTGTAATTTTGTTCACCATCGCTCATAACAGGAACATTTTCCGTCTTTGGAGGAGAATTGAACATTCCGCCGATGATAAATGCTGAAATTACTATGGTATACGCGGCGGCGGCATAAGTAAAGCCCTTTATTACTCTTCCGATAATCTTTACAGGCTTATATTCGTTATACATTCTGTATAATATCGTATTCAATATTACAATTCCGCATATAACAGAGCCTATAACGTTACCGTGGTTTACTATTCCCGAGGCTATCGTTATCAGGAATGTGAAAAGCAGTATCAGACAGATTCCCGTCACGATATAATCAAGAGGAGTAAATTTTTTAAGCAGCTTCAAGCCTGCCTCCTTTCATATACCTTCCGAAAAACCGCCGCACAGAAGCATAAATATTCTGCACGGCGGTTATGTGGTTGGATTTTACTTATTGAAAAGCTTCTTGAAGCGTTCCATAGCTTCGATTGTATTTTCGAGGGTGTTGAAGGCGGTAAGTCTGAACCAGCCGTCTCCGTTCTTTCCGAAGCCCTCGCCGGGAGTACCTACTACCTCGGCTTCGTTAAGAAGCTTGTCGAAAAATTCCCAGCTTCCCATTCCGAAGGGACACTTGAACCAGATATAGGGGGAGTTCTTTCCGCCTGTATACTTTACTCCGAGGCTATCGAAGGTTTCAGCCATTACCTTGGCATTAGCCATATAGCTTTCGATAACTGCCTTGGTCTGCTTTCTGCCCTCGGGGGAGAATACTGCCTCAGCGGCTCTCTGTACGGGGTAGGAAACGCCGTTGAACTTGCTTCCCTGTCTGCGGCACCATAACTGCATAAAGCTTATATCTTCGCCGTCGGGAGTCTTTAACATAAGCTCCTTGGGTACGACTGTATAACCGCAGCGTGTTCCTGTGAAGCCTGCTGTCTTGGAAAGGGAGCAGATTTCTACAGCGCACTTTCTTGCCTCGGGAACAGCGAAAATCGAACGGGGAATATCGGGATCGCTTATGAAGGCTTCATAAGCGGAGTCGTAGATGATGATTGCGTCGTTTTCAATAGCGTAGTCAACCCATTCCTTGAGCTGTGCCTTTGTGTAAGCGGAGCCTGTGGGGTTGTTGGGGGAACAGAGCCAGATCATATCTGCATGAACGTTCTTGTCGGGCATTGCCGCAAAGCCGTTGGTTTCGTCGGAATTAGCGTAGATAACCTTCTTTCCGCCCATAACGCTTGAGTCAACGTATACGGGATAAGCAGGGTCGGTTACAAGTACAACTGTACTGCTGTCGAAAATATCGCCGATATTACCGCAGTCAGACTTTGCACCGTCGCTTATAAGAACCTCGTCGGGGGAGATTTCCACGCCGAAATCCTTATAATAGCCTGCTACCGCTTCGCGGAGGAAGTCGTAGCCCATACCGCTGTCCTCATAGCCGCGGAAGGTTTCCTTAACGCCCATTTCGTCGGCAGCCTTCTTCATAGCCTCGACAACTGCGGGAACTAAGGGCTGAGTAACGTCGCCGATACCCATTCTGATGATTTTATTATCGGGGTGAGCCGCAATATATTCACGGATTCTCTTTCCTATTTCAATAAAAAGATAGCTTTTCTTAAGCTCTAAAAAGCTTGCATTCATTTTTGCCATAATAAAACAGTCCTTTCGTTTTTTTCTTCGACAATCATTATATCACAAAGCATGGCTTTTGAAAATACTTTTTTTGAAAATTGATTAAAACTTCATAATCTTCCAATTATATCCATGAAAGGACGGTTAAAATTATGGAAAAACGTATAAAAACTCTTGATATCGCTATGCTTTTAGGAGCGGCGGCGGCTATTCTTTTTGCAGTATTCATGGACTTCACGGCACAGTGTGAGGAGCTTCAGGATACTGCCTTCCGGCTTCATATTCTCGCCAATTCCGACTCTGCCTTTGACCAGAGGATAAAGTACGAGCTGAGGGACTACATAATAGACGAGCTCGGCTATATTTTTAATGAAGCGGACAGCAAGGACAGGGCGAAGCTTCTCGCCACACGGAATTTAAAGCTTATTACCGAAAGAGCCAATCTCTTCCTGGAGGAAAAGGGCTGTAATTATACGGCATACTGCACGGTAGGAAAAAGCGATTTCAATACAAGAAAATACGGGGATTATACGCTTCCTGCAGGAGAATACGATTCACTCAGGATAATTCTCGGAGAGGGCGGTGGGAAGAACTGGTGGTGTGTTCTTTATCCCGAGGTCTGTCTCTCGGCAGTAAGCGAAAAAAATCAGGTCTTCGCTGAAAGAAGCCTCTACAGGAAAAACAAGCTTTCCGCAGAAATGACCGCCGACAGTAAAAATCAGAAAATCGAAATCCGCTTTGCAATATATGAATGGCTTAAAGGAATTTTCAGATAACACGAAGTCTGGCAGCTTGTCGAAAAAATTTTCGACAAGCTGTACTTTCCTTTTGTAGAAATTTATGCTATAATATTTGCTGTATGATTTTTAACGGAAGGATATGGTTTATATGTTCAGGCTTCTTCGTTTCATGAAAAAGGGTTATATAAAAGAATCCGTGCTTTCGCCGCTTTTTAAGTGTATTGAGGCAATGCTGGAGCTTTTTGTGCCCCTTGTGGTAGCGGATATTATAGATAAGGGTATCGGAAACGGCGATAAAGATTACGTTATAAAAATGTGTCTCCTTCTGGCAGGAATAGGGCTCACGGGGCTGTTATTCTCGATAACTGCCCAGTTCTTCGCCGCAAAGGCGGCAACAGGCTTTTCCCGAAGGGTCAGCAGTGCGCTTTTCCGCCACATTCAGTCCCTCTCCTATACGGAACTTGACGAGACGGGAAGCTCTACCCTTATAACAAGGCTTACGGGCGACCTTTCACAGGTTCAGACGGGTATAAATCTTACTCTCAGGCTTCTTCTCCGTTCACCCTTTATAGTTTTCGGTGCTATGATAATGGCATTCACCATAGACTCGGGAGCCGCCATGATTTTTGCGGCTTCTATACCTGTTCTTGCCGTTATCGTTTTTGCAGTAATGCTTGTTACCATACCCTTGTATAAAAAGGTGAGGGTAAAGCTTGACAGGATTCTCGGAAAGACCCGTGAAAATCTTACAGGCGTCCGTGTAATAAGGGCCTTCTGTAAGGAAGAACAGGAAATCTCCGAATTCCGTACATATAACGAGGAGCTTACCCATGAACAGAAGCTTACGGGAAAAATCGCTTCCCTTATGAATCCTCTTACCTTCGCCGTAATAAATATAGGAATTATTCTCCTTATCTGGTGCGGAGCGCTGAAGGTTGACGAGGGAATACTGACGCAGGGTGCGGTAGTCGCACTCTATAACTATATGTCCCAGATTCTTGTGGAGCTTATAAAGCTGGCTAACTTAATCATAAGCATCACTAAGGCGATAACCTGCGGTAACCGTATACAGGACGCCTTCGAGACAGGCGGTACCGAAGAAACAGGTACCGAGAAGAAGGGCTTCGAGGGCTATAAATATTCCGTAGAGTTCAGGAATATTTCCTTTAAATATAAAGGCTCGGGAGAAAATTCCCTTGATAATATAAGCTTCGCCGCCGAAAAAGGCTCAACGGTAGGTATTATCGGCGGTACAGGCTCGGGAAAGACCTCTCTCGTAAATCTTATTCCCCGTTTCTACGACGCCGAGAATGGAGATATCTATATCGACGGTATAAATATAAAGGATTACGATACCGAGGCTCTCCGTGAAAAAATCGGCGTCGTGCCCCAGAAGGCAGTTCTCTTTAAGGGAACAGTCCGTGAAAATATGCAGTGGGGAAAGAATACAGCCACAGACGAGGAAATCTGGGAGGCTCTTGAAGCGGCTCAGGCGAAGGAAATAATCGAGCAGAAGGAAGGAGCCCTCGACTTCATGATTGAACAGGGCGGTAAAAACCTTTCAGGGGGTCAGCGTCAGCGACTTACCATAGCGAGAGCGCTTGTAAGAAAGCCCGAGATACTTATTCTCGACGACAGCTCCTCCGCTCTCGACTATGCCACCGACGCAAGGCTCAGAAAGGCTCTCAGAAAAATATCCGACAGCGGCGAAGCTACCGTTTTCATAGTGTCACAGCGTACCTCCTCTATTGCTCACGCCGATAAGATAATTGTTCTTGACGACGGCATGGCGGCAGGCGTGGGAACTCATCAGGAGCTTCTTGAAAACTGTGAGGCTTACCGTGAAATCTATAATTCACAGTTCAGAAAGGAGGACGAAAAGTAATGGCTTCCAGAAATAAAGGCGTTCTTAAAAAAGTCATCCGTTACGTTAAAAAATACATATTCCCTATAATTATTTCCATTCTCCTTGCCGCCGCTACCGTTGCGGGAACTCTCTCTATCCCGATTATAATTGGTAGGGCTATCGACAGTATCATTTCAAAGGGAAATGTGGATTTTGAGGCTATTATTCCCCTTCTCCTTACGGCAGGAGCAATCGCTCTGGGTACTGCACTTTTACAGTGGATAATGAGCGTTATAAACAATAAGGTCACCTATCAGGTCGTGCGGGATATCCGTAACGACGCTATCGAAAAAATCGAAAGACTCCCTCTTAACTACATAGATACCCATAAAACGGGAGATATCGTGAGCCGCGTAATAAGCGACGCCGACCAGTTCGCTGACGGACTTCTTCTCGGCTTTACACAGCTTTTCACAGGTATCGTTACTATATTCGGCACTCTCGGCTTTATGCTTATGCTTGAATGGAAAATAACGATTGTGGTGGTTTTACTTACTCCTCTTTCCCTTCTTATGGCGAAGTTTATTTCGAAGCGAACCTACAATATGTTTAAGCTCCGCTCCGAAACGCTGGGGGAACAGACTGCCTTCATAGACGAAACTATCTCAAACCAGAAGGTGGTAAAGGCCTTCTCTCGAGAGGACGAATCGGCGGATAAGTTCGACGAAATTACCGAGCGGCTGAGAAAATGCTCCTTAAGGGCAATCTTCTTCTCCTCCCTCACCAATCCCTGTACAAGATTTATCAACAGCATGGTTTATGCGGGAGTGGGGCTTGTGGGAGCGATATGTGCCATCGACGGGGCTATAACCGTAGGTACGCTGACCTGCTTCTTAAGCTATGCTAACCAGTACACGAAGCCCTTCAACGAAATCTCCGAGGTTATTACCGAGCTTCAGAATGCACTCGCCTGTGCTTCGAGGGTATTTGAGCTTATCGACGAGCCTTCATATACTCCCGACGCTGAAAATGCAGTAGTCCTCACCGACGTAAAGGGAGAGGTTAGCCTTAGAAATGTTGACTTCTCCTATATTCCCGAAAAGAAGCTTATCGAAAACCTTTCCCTTGATGTAAAGGGCGGTCAGAGAATTGCAATAGTAGGGCCTACGGGCTGCGGTAAGACTACTCTTATAAACCTTCTTATGAGATTTTACGACGTTAAGGGCGGCAGTATTTCCGTAGAAGGAAGCGATATCCGTAATATTACAAGAAAGAGCCTTCGCTCCTCCTACGGCATGGTGTTACAGGAGACATGGCTCAAGAACGGAACTATCCGTGATAATATAACCATGGGAAGACCCGACGCTACCGAGGAAGAAATAATAGCGGCGGCGAAGGCCTCCCACGCACACAGCTTTATAAAAAGGCTTAAAAATGGCTACGACACCGTTATAGGAGAGGACGGCGGCTCTCTTTCACAGGGTCAGAAGCAGCTTCTCTGTATAACGAGAGTAATGCTCTGTCTGCCGCCTATGCTTATTCTTGACGAGGCTACCTCCTCGATAGATACCCGTACCGAGCTTAAGATACAGGATGCCTTCGCCAAGCTTATGAAGGGAAGAACAAGCTTTATCGTAGCCCACCGCCTTTCTACTATCCGTGACGCAGACGTTATTCTCGTTATGAAGGACGGAAACGTTATCGAACAGGGTAATCACAGTGAGCTCCTCGAAAAGGGCGGCTTCTACTGTAACCTTTATAACAGTCAGTTTGATACAGGGGCATGAGAAATTAACAGAGCCTGTAGTGACAAACAGCTATAAAAAGTATTGTAAAATTTATTGAGAGAGACCCTTTTGAAAAAGGGTCATCCCTCAAACTCCCTCCCTAAAACTTTAAATGAAATTCCCATACAGGGCTTAAGCCCTGTATGGGAATTTTTACTTGAAGTCTTTGGAAAGGGGTACGGGGAATAACCTTTCTTCAGAAAGGTTTTCCCCGATAGACTTATATAATACTTTTTGTGGCTGTCTGCCGTTACAGGCTTCTGTTATTACTTAAGCCGTCCCATTATAATACCACGGCCGTTTGTACCGAAGTAAACCTGTCCGAATACACGGAGGTCGGCGGCGATACAGTTTCCTATAGCGCCGAACTGGTGCTTATCGTCGTTTATTCTCTGCCAGGTTTCGCCAGCGTCGGTAGAGCGCCATACGCCGTAGATTTCATCGTTGGTACCGATAGCGTAAAGGGTCATGGGACTGTTTTCATCCTTGGGTGCGCCTACTGCAACGCATTCGGCACTCTGGATACCCAGTCTCTTCATTTCACCCTGTGCATATTCGGTAGCAAGGTATATTCCGCCGAAAGCGGTAGCCATATAAAGCTCGCCTTCCTTTTCGGGGTTGGGCTCAATAGTACAGCCGTCGGGGATAAAGTTCGCGCTGGACTTGAAGGTTTTACCTGCGTCCTGAGAAGCGTAAAGCATACCGCCTGTATAAACATGGAGACCATCGGGATTTATAGCGTCAGCCGCCATTTTCGCCTTAGCGAAGGCCTTTTCGAGCTTTTCCCATGTCTGTCCGTAGTCGCAGGTCTTATAAATAGCGGCGGCAGTAGAATTTGTCCAGTAGATTATAGTGCCGTCACAGTTTACCTCTGCTGAGCCATAGTCACCCTTAACGCCCTCAGGCTTGTTGACATTCTTCCATGTGTTTCCGCCGTCGGTTGTGATAGCGATAGGGTTGTTACCGCTGCCGCAGCGTACCGCAACCTCGGGGTTATTATATCCGCAGGAGATAGAGAAGGTTGAGGTCATAGAGCCGTTTCCGTTAAGCTTAGGCATAACCTTGTCAACGTCTGTATGAGTAAAGCCGTCTATATCGCCCATAGCGGAATAAAGTCGGATTTCATCGGAATTAGCCGCTTCAAGATCCTGTACTGCGGTTTCTTCGAGACCTGCACAGCGTACCTCGAACTTAACGGTTTCCTCGCCCCATTTTGTGAGGTTTGTGGAGCGGAAAATTGTTGCGCCTGTACCGTACATGATTTCATCGCTGTTGAAGGGGTCAATTTCAAGGTCGCCCATCATCCAGCCAAGCTTCGCATGACCTGCGCCCCAGTCAAGCCAGGGAGCGCCGCTGTAGTCAACCTCGAAAATCTTATCTAAACCGTCACCGGTAAATAAGGGAGTCCAGCTTTCGCCGCCGTCTGTGGAACGCCACATACAGTCGTTTTCCTCGCCGCCCCACTTACCCATTGTGCTTATATAAAGGGTATTTGTATCATTGGGGTCAAATTCAAGGTCGCCCCAGCCGTGTCCGGGATCGTCGGGAGAAATTTCCTTCCATTCCTTAGTTTCGGGATTGAAGCTTCTTACAGAACCCTGTCTTACCTGATAGGGGCCTGCCGCCGCATTGAACACGAAATATACAAGGTCGTTTTCAAGATAGATATGGCAGGGAAGGAACGCCTTGGGATGGTCGGCTACCTCCTCCCAGGTTTCGCCGCCGTCATAGGTAACATAGGACATTCTGTCGCCTGTACCCACATAGATAGTCTTACAGGGCTCGCCGTCAGCGGAAGAAGAGGGGTCGAAGGCTATAGCGGTAATACCGAAGTTATAGCCGTCCTCCTTATAATCGAGACCGAGGGTAGGGAAGCTTTCTACCTTGGTAAAGCTCTTTCCGTAATCGTGGCTTACCCAGAGTCCGTGGCCTCTTGAGCCTAAATAAAGAGTGCTGTTATCGTTAGGGTCGAGCATAAGTCTGTCTGCGAAACGGTTAGGCTCGTTTCCGCCTGCCGCAAATTCAAGGGGAGTGATTTCCCATGTATCGCCGTAATCCTCGGAGCAGAGAACAGCCGCCTTCCAGCTGTTGTACATACCTGCAAGAGCATAAACACGGTTAGGCTCCTTCTCGTCTACAGCCAAGCCGTCTATACCGTAATAGGTGTAATCGTCCTCGTTGAACTGGTCGGTAAGAGGCTTCCAGCGGCCTGTTTCCTTGTCCATGCGGTATAAGCCGCCGATATCGGTACGGGCATAAATAAGACCCTGTTCAGCCTTATTGTAGTAGATACCTGAGGTATATCCGCCGCCCACGATTTCAACATTTCCCCATTCGTATTCGGAGGAGATATCGTTGGCAGTATTTGTCACAGGCGCCTCCTCTCCCGAAGCAGGAGTTGTTTCGCCGCCGTTTTCAGTAGCCGCAGGAGCTGTATCTCCGCCGCAGCCTGCCGCTGTCAGAATAAGCGCCGCCGCACAAAAAGCGGTAAGTAATCGTTTTCTCATTTGAACGCAGTCCTTTCTTTTTTCGGGGCAGTACTGCCCCTCAACAGGTTTAAAGCTTCTTTACCGATGTGTTTTCATAGGTAGTAAAACGGATAGTATAGCCGTTGGTTTCAACAGGCTCACTTTCCTCGGTAAGCTTCCATTCGGGAAGCTTATCTATATCAGGGAAGAAGGTATCTCCCTCAAAAATATAGTCAATCTTAGTTATAAGAGCCTTTTCACAGTAGGGAAGAAGCTCCTTATATATCATTCCGCCGCCGCAGACGTAAATTTCCTTTTCGGAGCTTTCCGCATAAGAAAGGAAATCCTCAATAGAGGTAAAGGTCTTTACCTCGGGATATTTTTCGGGCTGTGAGGTAATAACGAGGTTCTCTCTTTCGGGAAGAGGACGCTTCGGGAAGCTCATATAGGTCTTACTTCCCATAACTACGGCGTTACCGATAGTTTTTTCCTTGAAGAACTTCATGTCCTCGGGAAGTCTCGCCAGAAGTCCGTTATCCTTGCCTATTGCGAAATTTTTATCTGCTGCCACAATTACGGTCATAGTTTTCATCCTTTATATAGCTACGGGAATATTGCCCTTGAACTCGTGATACTTATAGTTTTCGAGAGTAAAGCTGTTCTTCGTGAATTTATAGAAGTCGGTTATATCCTCCATAACCATTTTCGGAGCCTCATAGGGTTTTTCGGAGATAATCTCCTTTACTATATCAACATGACGGTCGTAGATATGAGCGTCAGCGATAACATGGACAAGCTCTCCTGCCTCAAGGCCCGAGCATTTCGCAAGCATCATAAGAAGTGCCGCATACTGGCACACGTTCCAGTTGTTGGCAACCAGCATATCCTGTGACCTCTGGTTAAGAACGGCGTTAAGGGTGTTGCCCGAAACGTTGTAGGTAACGGAATAGGCACAGGGAGCAAGTCCCATTTCGTTCAGGTCGTGGTGGTTATACATATTGGTCATTATCCTGCGGCTTGCGGGATTGTTCTTTAGGTCGTAGAGTACACGGTCAATCTGGTCGAATTCCCCTTCGGGATATTTATGCTTAACCGACATCTGGTAGCCATAGGCCTTACCGATAGTATGATTTTCATCAGCCCAGGCGTCCCAGATACGGGTTGAAAGCTTTCTGACATCGTTAGATTTCTGCTGGTATATCCAGAGAAGCTCCTCGATAGCCGAGCGGTAATATACACGGCGGAGAGTCATTATCGGGAACTCCTCGCGAAGGTCGTAACGGTTTACTATACAGAACTTCTTTACCGTGTGGGCAGGAGTACCGTCCTCCCAGCGCGGTCTTACCTCTCTGTCGGTATCCCATACGCCGTTTTCAATTATGTCACGGCAATTCTGTATAAATAATTCGTCAGCCCTGCTCATTTTAAGCACACCTTTCAGTCGGATATTGCAGTGGTACGTTTATGTACCCATATAAATCAATCTAAAACAGGCTATAACCCGCCGTTGCACTTACTTTTATATAAAAGAAAGCCATAAAAGGCGGAACTGCCGCGGTCTGCGGCTTATTCCTGTAACATGAACATATTGTAGATCACTCTGATAGCATTTTCAAATTCAGCTTCTTCGATACCGATGATAATATTAAGCTCGGAGGAGCCCTGGTCAATCATCTTGATATTGATGTCAGCGTGGGAAAGTGCGGCGAAAATTCTTGTAGCTGTACCCTTTGTAGCCTTCATTCCTCTACCAACTACTGCGATAAGAGCAAGGTTATGCTCGATTTCGATATGGTTGGGGTTTGTTACTTCCTTTACTCTGTCAACAAAGTTGGGGTGAGCGTTTATATCGTCGGAGTTTACAACGATATTCATAGTGTCGATACCTGTAGGAATATGCTCGAAGCAGATTCCCTCGCTCTCCATAAGTGTAAGTACACGGCGAAGGAAGCCGATTTCGCTGTTCATTTCATCCTTTTCAATGCATACTGCACTGAAATTCTTCTTGCCTGCGATACCTGTGATGATATGCTCGTTCTTACCCTCGGGAGCCTCGGGAACGATCATTGTACCCTTAGCGGAGGGATCGTTTGTATTCTTTATGTTAATCGGGATAGAAGCGTTTCTTACAGGGAAAATTGCGTCCTGATGAAGAACGGTAGCACCCATGTAGGAAAGCTCACGGAGCTCACGATAGGTAATTACGTCGATAAACTTGGGGTTTTCAACAATTCTCGGGTCAGCCACAGCGAAGCCGGGAACGTCTGTCCAGTTTTCATAGAGAGAAGCCTTTATAGCTCTCGCTACAACGGAGCCTGTGAAGTCGGAGCCGCCTCTCGAGAAGGTACGGATAGTACCGTCGGGGTTAGCGCCGTAGAAGCCGGGGATTACTGCACAGTCATAGCCTTCGAGGATAGAAGCTAAGGTAGCGTCGGTAAGGTCGGCGTCAAATTCGCCGTCAGCACCGAAGAAAATACCCTGAGCCGCGTCAACGAAGTTAAAGCCGAGATAGTTGGCAAGAATAATACCGTTGAGGTATTCGCCGCGGCTTGCGGCATAGTCTCTTCCTGCCTTCATCTTGAAGTTTGTCATTATTGTTTCATATTCTCTGTCGAGAGAAATTGTAAGTCCGAGGTCGGAGATGATTCCGTTGAAGCGTTCAGCTATGGGAAGGAATGCCGCTATGGGGTCAGCACCGTTACAAACATCGTCATAACACTTATAAAGCATATCCGTAACCTTTATATCGTCGGAAAAACGCTTTCCGGGAGCGGAAGGAACAACGTATCTTCTTTCCTTGTCGCTCTTGATAATGTCTCCTACCTTACGGAACTGATTTGCGTCGGCGAGGGAGCTTCCTCCGAATTTTACTACTTTAGCCATGATGTTTATTTCCTTTCTTGTTCATAAATTAAGCCGTATAATATTTTATGTGTGATTTCCTGTCCTTATCTCTTCTTTATGGTAAGGGTAAGAGACTTGAAATCGTTATAGAGGTCGATTATTTCGCCCGTAGCGTCAATTTTTATAACAGGACGGAGAACGTTTGTGTTATTGCTTACGATAGTAGCGTTTCTTCCGTCGCTTAAAACTACCTTGTCGCCTACAGGATACGGTGCGAAGGCCGCAAGGAATGCCACAACGATATCATAGTCGAAATGGGTTCCGCTTCCGCCCATCATGAATTCCTCCGCCTCGGCAACGCTCCAGGGCTGTCTGTAGGGACGCTTCGAGGTAAGGGCGTCGTAAACGTCAGCTACCGTAATAATACGGGCAAGATAAGAAATATCGTCGCCCTTGAGCTTTAAGGGGTAGCCTGAGCCGTCATATTTTTCCTGATGCATCAGTACAGCGTTCATTACCTCAAGAGAATAGTTTCCGTTCTTTCTTAAAAGGTAATATCCGTTTGCAGGATGCTTCTTTATTTCGTCAAATTCATTATTTGTAAGCTTATCGGGCTTTCTTATGATATTTACGTCGATAGTACGCTTTCCTATATCGTGTAAAAGTGCCGCCTCGCATAATTCACGCATCATCTTCTTATCGAGATTAAGCTTGTTTCCGATAGTAACCGCCATCATGGCTACACGGAGACAGTGCTTGTATGTATAATCGTCGTAGGCCTGAAGCTGATGCATCTTAAGAAGGATATTATCGTCGGAATAAAGGCTGGCAACAAGCTGGTCAGCTACCGCGTCAATCTGATGAGAGGCTTCCTGTGTAAGCTCGGAGATAGGCTCGTTTTCGTCGCTTCCGAATACATCCTTAAGAGTGCTGAGGGATTCGTGAACGTCTATCTCCGCCCTCGCGTCATCACTCTTTACGATGCTTTTTATCCATACCTCTTCAACACGGTATCTTTCCTTCAGGTTAAATATCATAACACTGTCAAGGACGGTATTCTTAAAGAGAAGTACACGGTCCGAATTGGGCTCCTTAACCACGTCGGCGGTTATCATGCCCGATTCAAGCTCTTCTACCTTGACCTTTATTGCTGAGTTTCTTTTTTCTTCTGCCATAACAGACTCCCTTCCATATACAGGGCGTTGCCTTTAAAATAACACACTTGAATATGTTATCTGCCTTTGAGAGGCAGTATTCTTGTTTTTATAATTTTTGGGGTTGTCCCTCACCGACCGTTAAACCTTGTTCGCAAAAGAAGAAGTCAGCAAAAGGTCGGAATTGGGAAAGGCGGCTCGCCTTGTTGCTTCCGATTTTATCGGAATTTCCCTCACCGACCGTTAAACCTCATTCGCATAAGAAGAGAATAACAAAAGGTCGGAATTGGGAGAGGCGGCTCGCCTCATATTGCGGATAAGGCGTTTTCGATATCCGCTATAATATCATCAACATTTTCAAGACCTACCGAGAAACGGATAAGTCCGCCGTCAATTCCTGCCGCAACAAGCTGTTCGTCGGTAAGCTGTCTGTGGGTTGCGGAAGCGGGATGAAGAACACAGGTTCTTATATCGGCTACATGAACCTCGTTGGAGGCAAGCTTTAAGCTGTCCATGAATTTTACTGCATTATCTCTTCCGCCCTTTACGGATACGGAAATTACGCCGCAGCAGCCCTCGGGAAGATACTTCTTCGCTCTTTCATAGTACTTGTCGCCCTCTAAGCCTGCGTAGGATACAGAAGCGATCTTATCGGAAGCCTTGAATACCTTGGCAACACGGATAGCGTTTTCGCAGTACTGCTTCATTCTTACGGCGAGGGTCTCGAGACCGAGGTTTAAAAGGAAGGAGCTGTTCGCCGCAGGATAACAGCCGAAATCTCTCATAAGCTGCATTCTTGCCTTTAAAAGATAGGGAGCGAAGGGATAGTCTCTTGTATAAACGGTACCGTGGTAGCTTTCGTCAGGCTCGGTAAGAGCAGGGAACTTTCCGTTTGTCCAGTCGAACTTACCGCTGTCCACGATAACGCCGCCTACCTGAACGGCATGACCGTCCATGTACTTACTTGTGGAGTGGATTACGATATCTGCACCCCATTCGATAGGACGGCAGAGTACAGGTGTAGCGAAGGTATTGTCTACGATAAGGGGGAGACCGTTATCATGAGCCGCCTTAGCCCATGTCTCGATATCGAGAACGGTAAGGGCAGGGTTAGCGATAGTTTCGCCGAAATAGCATTTTGTATTGGGCTTGCAGGCTGCCATAAGAGTATCATAGTCAGCGTCGCAGTCAACGAAAATACATTCGATACCCATTCTCTTTAAGGTTACTGCAAAAAGATTTATTGTTCCGCCGTAGATAGAAGCGGAGGCTACGAAGCTGTCTCCTGCCTCACAGATATTGAGGATAGAGAGAAGGGAGGCTGCCTGTCCGCTGGAGGTACACATTGCGGCAGCACCGCCCTCCATGTCGGCAATCTTCTTTTCCACTGCGTCGGTGGTGGGGTTTGCAAATCTGGAATATATAAGCCCTGCGGTAGGGTCGTCGAAAACGTGGGCTACCGCGTCGGTAGAGTCATAAACGTAGGTTGTACTCTGGTAGATCGGAACTACACGGGGTTCGCCGTTCTTGGGAGTATATCCCGAATGTAAGCATTTTGTTTCAATATTCATAAAGCCTGCCTCTTTTCTTTATATATATTTATAGGTATAATATAAGCCAGTTTAATACTATTATTCTGATTATATCATATTTAAAGCCGTTTGTCGATAGATTTTTTCGATTTTTTTACGTTAATCGAGTGAAATTACAAACAAAAAACGGAAGGACAGGACTTCCGACCTGCTGACTGCCTTGTCTGTTTACGTCATTGTAAAATCCGTCCGCCGCAGGCGGACACCACAATTATTCGCTATTCATTATTCAATATTCATTACAGATAAAACAAACAGCATATACCGAAGTATATGCTGTTCCTGTCAGTATTCTCATTTCATAAGTGCTATAAACGCCTTGGCCTTATTTACGATAAGCTTGTCGTTATCGTATGTAAGATGGGAAATAGCCTGTCCGATCTCTACCCACTTTATCTCCGAGATTTCCTCGGCCTGAGGCTTTGTATCGGTATTAAGTGCCTTTCCTACGAAATAAACGACGGTTTTTGTAGTATCCCTTCTGGGAGAAAAGGCTACCGTCTCCCTGAAGCCCGGGTCGATAAGAACGTCAACATTTGTCTCCTCCTTGATCTCCCTGGCGGCGGTTTCAACTTCCGTCTCGCCGGCTTCAACATGACCCTTAGGGAAGGACCAGTAGCCCGACTTTATATGACGGATAAGAAGGATTTCGGTATTACCGTGGAATTTTCTGTACACGATAGCACCGCATGACTTCTCGTAATTCATCAGCTCACCCTTTCGAAATGTAGTATCGGTAATTCTTGCTTTATGCAGGACTGTAAATTACCGCAGATTGGTATTATTATATCACAATATTTGATATTTGTCACCTGTTTTTTTAAAATTTTCTGTCAATTTACACAAAAAATCTTTTTCAATAAGCTCTTCCTGTGATTAAGGCAGTGCGATACAGCAGTTTCTCCCCCCGTCCCACAAGCGAAATGCAAAACAGCACTTAGTTGCTGTGCGACGGAAACTGCCCGAGGCGGCTCGCCTTTTCTGCGTCCCGATTGAACAAAAGCTTCCTGCGCGGGGGAGGATGCAGAAACCGCCGTAAACTCACTGCGGAACTGCCCAAGGCGGCTCGCCTTAGTGTGGGTACGATATAGAGGTTTTGGAAATATTGTTTAAAACTTAATACAGCGGATTATGTAAACAGGCACACGGAAATCAACTTCGTGTGCCTGTTTTTCTGTTTTAAGTTAAAAAGCCTTGCAGTCTAACAAGGCTATTCGGACTCCTTAATTCACTTCTATGTTGTTTTCATTTCTGTTTCTCAAAATAGGTGCGTAACACAACGGCGCACAGTAGTTGTTTTCAGCATTGTCATAATTTATATAAAGATATGTCGCCCGACTGTCAGAACGAATGACAATCGGGCGTTTTTTTACTCTATTCCCAAAAGAAAAATTCAATAA
>JAZSBN010000008.1:0-1943 GCA_045602405.1 Ruminiclostridium sp. | reverse complement strand
GGTAAAAGACATCGGCTTTTTCATTCCCGAAGGGGCTGAGTTTACCAACTTGGAAAACGGCACCTACCGTTTCCGGGCAAATTGCATTTTATATGAAGACTTCGTCTACGACGGCCAGGTCAACGTCACCTATAACAGCCTTGGTAAAATTGAAAGCCTTGACTATAACATTATAAAATGCACGGCCTACAAGGACTTCCCCATCATTACGGAAGAAGAAGCCTATACACGCATTGCTGACGGCATCTTCCTTTATGAACCTGCTTTTGAGCCGGAACACATTGTAGTAAATGATATTTTCCTTGCCTACGAAGTGGATTCCAAAGGCTTTTATCAGCCGATTTATATTTTTGAATGTAATATTGACGACTTGGATACAAGACTTTACACGCCGGCTATACGATAGTCGGCGTTTCTTTTATAAATTCGACAGCCAGGTAATGGCAAGGTCAATCCATACTTCACACTCCGGCTGCAAACCGTAGTTATTAATTCCCATCGTAAGATGGTTGGCCAGTCCCAAACCATGAACACCCTTGGAAAACATATGGAATTCCGTGGGAATGTTCTTCTCTTTTAACGCGCTTACAAAGTAAAGCGAATTCTCTACAGGGACAGTGGTATCACAGAAGGTATGCCACAAAAATACAGGCGGCATATCGTTATGAACCGCTTTCTCCAAAGAAAGCTTGTCTAACAGGGGCTCGTCTTGCAACGCCTCGTAAGGTTTTCCCAAAAGGCACTCAAAGGAACCCTGATGGGCATATTCGCCGGATGTAATCACCGGATAGCTTAGCATCAGGCCCGCAGGACGCAGTTCCTGTGCAGATAACCCCGTAAGCTTTGCAAGGAAATCTTCCTGATAAAAGCAGGCATAAGAAGCCGCAAGATGTCCGCCTGCGGAAGCCCCCTGCACAATGATTTTATCGGGATTTACATTCCACTTATCTGCATTCTTTCGAATCAAAGCCACACTGTAAGCCACCTCACAAAGAGCAGTAGGATATACTGCCGGTGCACAGCTGTAGCGCAGGACCGCGGCATGGAAACCTGCCGCATTGAATTTCAATGCAACCGCTTCCGCCTCCCTGTCACTGGTAAAGGAATAACCGCCGCCGGGACAAATAAGCACCAAAGGTTTCGGCGGTGCAATAATCTCAGGCGACGCTTCCAGCAAATAGGTCACAAGCTTAGTATTCGGCTCTGAACCTTCAACGGCAATTTGAAAAGTCTGATGAATCATAATATCCCTTCGTAACTTTTTACAAGTACTTAAACATATCCTTGGCTTCTTCCTTGCGGACGGTTTCCTGCACGGACAGAATTTCCGCATCTACGGTTTTATCACCGAATTTAATGGAAATCTTATCGCCCACCTTCACGTCCTGGGAAGCTTTTGCCACCTTACCGTTCACCGTAACGCGGCCCGCATCGCAGGCTTCGTTGGCAACGGTTCTTCTTTTAATTAATCTGGAAACTTATAAATATTTATCGAGTCTCATTCTTCTCTCCTTCAAATTTCATTTATTTTTAAATAAAATTTGTAAAGTAACACTTTTATTTTATACAAAATTTCGGTATAAAAAAGACCGACATAAAGTCGGTCTTTTGAATTCATAATCAGCCTGTAATTAAGCGTTGATCATATCCTTTAAAGCCTTACCAGCTTTGAACTTAGGAGCCTTAGAAGCGGGAATCTTCATAGCCTTACCTGTTAAAGGATTTCTACCATCTCTAGCTGCTCTTTCAGCAACTTCGAAAGTACCGAAACCAACTAACTGGATCTTTTCACCTTTCTTTAATTCATCTGCTACGATGTCTGTGAAAGCCTTTAAAGCCTTTTCTGCATCTTTCTTAGATAATCCTGCCTGATCAGCCATAGCTGCGATTAATTCTGTCTTGTTCATTATTGAACTCCTCCTCTTACTTTTATAGGATGTTTT
>JAZSBN010000007.1:0-102244 GCA_045602405.1 Ruminiclostridium sp. | reverse complement strand
AATAGTTACCGCCGCGGCAACTATCAAAAACACATTTACAAACCATCTAAAAGCTATACTTTTAAACCTAAGCTCATATTCTGCCATTTGATTTCCTCCTTTCTGTTTTTAAGGTTTAATTTTCGACCTATTAAGCTTTTTAAATAATAAAGAAGAAAAATGTGTGCCGAAGGCACAGAAACTTGTCAAGATTAGTGGACAGATAAAAGAGTGAAAAAATGATTTGGAATATAATATCCGATACCTGAATGCAGTCTTTCGGAATTATAATAAAGTTCAATGTAGTCAACTATTGTTCTTGAAGCTTCTTCGAATGTGAGATGGCTGATATCAGCCATCTCACATTCGAGGGTTTTCCAAAAACTCTCTATCGGCTGATTGTCACTCGGTGTACCAGGTCGGGACATGCTTTTGCGAAAACCGTTTTGCTCGACGAGTTGTTTGGTTTTCTTAGCAGTATATTGACAACCTCTGTCGCTGTGGTACACTGCACCATCAGGTCTGTTTGGATTTCTTCCCATCGCCATTTTTAAAGCATCTTGTACCAAACGTTGAGTTTGGTTCTTTGCTATGCTCCAGCCAACTATCCGTCTTGTCGCTACATCGATAATTCCACATAGATACAGTTTTGATCTGTAATATTTAAGTTCGGTTATATCCGAACACCATAGATAGTTCGCAACTGTTACCCCAAATTTATCCTTTATTAGATTTTCTTCAACGTACTGTTGTTCTGTTGGTTTAGGTGGTCTTGGTTTACCGGTTCTGCCTGTTTTAGCGGTCAATCCGTTTTTCTTAAGCATCCTTGCAATACGGTATTCGCTGATGTTTATGCCCTTTCCAAGCAGTTCTCTACGAATTCGTATCCTTCCGTAATTACCTTTGTGCTTCTTAAAACAGTTAATTACTGCTTTTTCCAGTCCTTTTTCTTCATTATCCCGCTCTTTTGCAATACGGTAATACTCACTTCTGGACACACCCAACAGCTTGCATACTTCACTCGTTCTGTAATTTCTCAACTCCGCTTTTGCGAATTTTACTCGTCTGCCGGGTGTTTCGCAAAGTATGCCGCTGCTTTTTTTAGTATTTCCATCTCCATTTTCAAGCGCTCGTTTTCTTTGCGAAGTTTTCTCAGTTCCGCATCCTCCGAACGCTGATGTCCTTTTCCTACAAATGCTTCTTCTCCGTGGGTTTCGTATTCCTCTATCCATCGGTACAGCATTATCTTGTTAATCCCCATCTTTTCTGCCACTACGGCGTGTTTGATTCCGTCTTTTAAGACTAATTCACACGCCTTCACTTTAAATTCTTTGCTGAAAGTTCGTTTCATTGTGAACACCTCTCTGATTCTATTTTACCATTCACTCTTCGTTGTGTCCACTTTTACTATACAACTTTCCAATATTCATTATTCTTTTTTCATTATTCAATAAAGAAAGGATTGTTTTATGAACGAAAACCCGTTGCTCGAAAAATCGCTTTTATTTGCAGCTCGCATTGTAAAGTTATACAATTATCTCCAAAAGGAAAAACACGAAACAATCATTTCAAAACAAATAATTCGTAGCGGTACTTCTATTGGTGCAAATGCTAACGAAGCGGCATATGGCGTCAGTACTGCCGATTTTATAGCAAAGCTTCAGATTTCTCTAAAGGAAACTGCTGAGACAGAATATTGGCTTAGATTATTGATATTAACCGAATATCTTGAAAAAGAACATGGTGACTCTATCCTTTCAGATTGCTTAGAGATTAAAAGAATTCTTATATCTTCGCTGAATACAGCGAAGAAAAAACAAGAAAATCATAAATAGATTTTGAAAAATCATTTTTGCTCAATTTAGACAACTAAAAAACATCACCCACCCGCTTGAAAAAGCATTCTGCTTTTTCAATGATATCCATTCCTTGCGGAATGGGCGATATACCTTCGGATGATATACGCTTTGCGTATATGTTTAGGTATAGCTTCAATTTAAAAAGGAAAACCGCACGATATTCGTGGTTGCCTTATTTTTTGTTATGGAATCGAGTGTGGATTCGGACAGCGAACACCCGTCGCTGTATTGAGCATTATCGCCGCATATTCTCAAAAATCACGGATAATCTTTTGGTATGCCATATTTTAATGCATCTATAGCATTCAATTTAACCATTGCAAAACACCATGGTACATCTTGCTGATTAGCAATAGTATTTAACACATCTGTACACTTCTCAGGGTAGCAATGATACAAAAGACCTGCAACATCCTTTCGAACAGAAATACTGTCACTTTCCAGATAAGGTAACAATTCTTCCTGTCGGTTTTCATCAATCAGCTTACGAGCATATGCTCTCATTCGGTCGAAATACCTGTTATATTTCCACATAGGCTCATTATTTATTAATATTTCCTCTCGCTTTTGGCAACAATCTATTATTTTTGAAACATAGTCTGTTTTTTTCATATCAGTTCCTTTCTCTTACCAACATCCGCACAATCATAAATATCTGGTTTTTCATAAAAAGCGTGGACTTTTACAGCCCACGCTTCCTTATTATTTTACACCTCAACAATAGTCCTGTCCTTGGCGAGATAGAAAAGCGCAACTGTACCGGGGCCTGCGTGGGCTCCGATTACTGCACCGATATCGCCGTAGCGGATTTTCTTCACTGAAGGCATTTTCTTCTTTATAAGCTCACCGAGATATTCGGCGTCGGCTCTTGAATCGGCGTCGTTAATGAAAATTTCTTCATTTTCCTCAGGAATATATGTTTTCTCCATCTGTTTTGCCATGGCTTCAAGAGCGTTCTTTCTTCCCCTTACCTTTGAGTAAGGAAGAAGCTGACCCAATTCGTTAAAGAACAGTATCGGCTTTATTCCAAGCATCCCGCCTAAAATCGCAGACATCTTCGATAATCTTCCGCCTCTGTGGAGATGGTTAAGGTCATCAACTGTAAAAAGATGAACAGTACGGCTCTTTATCTCGTCGGCGTACTTCACAAGCTCATCTATGCTGAGGCCCTCGTTACGCTTCTTAACGCAGTTATTCAGAATATGACCCTCTCCGCCGCAGGCAGAAATCGAGTCTATCACCTTCACCTTTATGCCGCGGTATTTCTCTTCGATATCCCTTGCCACAAGAGTACCTGTCTGGTATGTTCCGCTTAAGGCTGAGGAAAAGCACAGATATACAACGTCCTTTCCCTCCTTGGCAATCTCCTCAAAGGTTTCATAAAGCCTTTCATAGGAGGCCTGGGAGGTCTTGGGCATACTGCCCTTACGGACCATATCGTAAAATTCCTTTGTATCAAGCGCATTATCTGTATACTGAACATATTCCTTATCATCTATAACATAATGCATGCCGATAAGAGCCACATCATTTTCCTTATAATAATCCGCTCCCATGTCGGTAGTGGAGTCGGTAACTATAACGTAATCATTTCTTTCCATAAAAATGCTCCTTATTAACAAATAGCTTTATTTCAGTATACATTATTGCTTATTATTTGTCAAGCATACCAGAAAATTTGTGCAAATTATCCTAACGGAATCTTTTTAAAAATATCGAAATATTTTTTCATAAAAGACTTGATATCGTTTTCATAATGTGATATACTTGTCGTAATGAATGAAATGAAAGGACTATAAATATGAGCGAAAAAATCTATAAGCTCCTTATGGGGCCCGCAAAATGTGCAGTTGACCTCGGCGACGGAAGCGAAAGAGGCGAATATGTAAATCAGGATTATATCCTCCACCGTCTCGGCCGTCCCCACAGAGCTATAAGCCTTATGTACTGCTACTACCCTCTCGATAAGGAATGGCCCGCAAGAATTTCCGAAGCAATGAAGGACGCTAAGGTATCCTTCGCATGGGATTACCCCTACGACGATTATTTTACATATAAGGGCGGCCTTGAAGGCAATACCGAAGGAGAGCCCTTTAACTATATGCGTGAGGTCCGTGCCCACGGTCAGGATGTTATTCTTACCCTTACCGTCGACCCTCATGTTTCCGATGAACAGCTTATTGCAATAGCAAAGGATTTACGCACCTTCGGAAGAATGCAGCTTCGTATAAATCATGAAGCAACAGGCAACTGGTTCTCCTTCAATAAGCGCTGTACATATCAGGAGGTAGCGGATTTCTACGTTCGCTTCCATAAGATTATCAAGGAATATGCTCCCAACGTCAAGACTGTTCTTTGTATCGGCGGTATCGAGGATTTAAGCAAGACTGAAATCGAGAAGGAAAAGGAATTCTCCGAGGCAGTCCGTGTAACCGATATCTGGTCTGTAGATAAGTACATGGCGCTTCACTGGGGCTGGCCCTACGACGTAGCCGAAACAGGCGGCACCTCCCACGGAAGATATGCCGTTAAGGATATATACGAAAAAACAAAGAGAAGCTATCTCCGCTATAAGGAAATCAACGGCGGCGTTTCCAAGCCCATGGTTATGAGCGAATTCAATGCAGACGGCGACGTTACAGGCCCCTACGAGCAGGCTGAAATGGTTAAGCTTTTCGCTGAAATGCTTAAGAATGACCCTGACGAATGGTTTACAGGCTTCACCTTCTATCAGTTCCGTGACAGAGGCCGTTTAGGTCTCGAAATCGAAGACCCCAACAATCCCGACGTAGGTATTGAACAGCCTGAAATGAAGACCTATAAGGAGCTTATCCATGATGAATTCTTCTACCCCTCTATGACTGAGGGGGAAGAAATAAGCCTTCCCGTAAAGCTTCGCTGGGGCGGCTCAGAGGACGCAGAGGGTATCTCTATCCCCCTTCACTTCGACTCCAATCCTACCTTCTGTGAGGTTACCTTTGAGGAAGAACTTAACCTTATGATGGAAATCAACGGAAAGTGGTTCTATAAGTCTCCTAAGGCAAAAACTATCGACCTTATGAGTGCTTTCTTCGAAAAGCCTCTCGAAGGTGCAGCAGACCTTACGCTCAAGATTTTCGCTCCTCCCGCAAGCGGAGAGAATACTCCTGAGGACGGCGAGGACTGGCTCGAAAACAGCTATACTGTAATCAACAAGCTCCCTGATATCAGAATCAGATTCAAGGCAACAGAGCCTTCTTTAGATTAAACATACTGCAAAATGCACAGGCTTTCAGAAAAGTCTGTGCATTTTTTCGGAAATCTGGCGAAAATAAGTAACTTTACTTGAATTAAAGCTTCAAAAATGGTATAATGTAATGCAAGTATATTCGGAAGGAGGTTTACGCTTGAAGAAAAAAGCACGGAATACGAAGCTTGATGATTTACTTTTATATCTTTCTTATTTCGGAAGGTATATCTGTACAATTTTCATTCAGCTTTTCGCCATTACAGGTCATAAGCTTGCTCAGCTTTTCAGATATATATGGGATAAAACCAACAGCCTGAGAAAAAAGCTTTTCATAAAGCTTAAATACCTCCTTATTATTCTTGTTTCACCCTTCCTTAAAATAATCCATGCACTCCAGAGAGCAGGCAAGGATATTTCCGAGGATATGAGAAAATACGGCTTCGGCTCCGCCGTTCTTAAGTCAGTAAGTCACTTCGGAAGGTTCATGTTCGGTAAAAGCGGCGTAGCGGTAACGATTTTCAATGTAGTAGCTCCTATCGTATGCGTAATTTTCTGCTTTAACGTTGTTTCCTTTGCAGTAGGCCTTGACTACGGCGTTAAGCTTACCGTAAACGGAAAGCTTGTAGGCTATATTGAAAACGAACAGGTCTTCTACGACGCGGATAAAATCCTTAAAGACCGTATCAACTATCTGGGAAGCGATGAAAACATAAAGATTACCCCTGAATTTTCAATAGAGCTTCTGGAATCCAACAACCACCTTCTCACAAAATATCAGGTTGCGGACGAAATCCTCAGATATTCCGACGTAACGGTTGAATATGCCTACGGCTTCTATCTTAACGGTACCTTTATGGGTGCGGTAAGCGATAATACCGAGGTTAAAAATACGCTCGAAGGTATTCTCAACAAATATCAGACACAGCACCCCGACGCAGAGATAAGCTTCAAGGATAACCTTGAATATTCCACAGGCGGTCTTTATCTCACAGGTAGTATAATAGATTCCAACTGGCTTATTTCACAGCTCACAAGCGTTAAATCCAAGGCAGGCTACTATATAGTCGAGGATGACGATTCTCATTCTCTTCTCTGTGATAAATTAGGTCTCACTATGGCACAGCTTGAGCTTCTTAACCCCGGCTTTGAAGCCATGGAGCTTCATACAGGCGATAAAATCAAGACAAGAGATGAAATCCCATTTCTCTCGGTTAATGTAACGGTTACCGAGAAATATGACGTAGAGGTTCCCTATGAAACGGAATACTACGATGAAGGCTCTTTATATTACGGTGTATCAAGAGTAACTACTGAAGGCGTAAACGGTATAAACAATCTTACTGCAAAGGTAACCTACGTTAATAGTATCGAAACAGACAGGGATATTATTTCTTCCCGTAAGGTCTCCTCGCCTGTTACCGAAAGAATCGCTCAGGGTACAAAGCCTACTCCGGAAATGTATTCTCCCGAAGAGGCAGGCTACGGTAAATACATCTGGCCTACCGACGGCGGTTATGTAAGCGAATATACCCACTGGGACGGCGGTTATGCAGGACATCTCGGTATAGATATCGTTGCTTATTACGGCGCACCTATTTATGCAGGAGCAAGCGGTACGGTAGTAAAGGCGGCAGAAGACTACTGGGGCTACGGTAAATATGTTATTATCGACCACGGAAACGGCTTCCAGACTCTGTACGCACACTGCAGCGCACTTTATGTAACGGTCGGACAGGAAGTAACTCAGGGCGAATTTATCGCCGCCCTCGGCTCAACGGGCATGGTTACAGGTCCTCACATTCACTTTGAGGTAAGACAGGGTAACACAAAGCTTAATCCTGTAAATTACCTGGAAAAGATTTATTAAATTATAAAGCGGATTCTGATGAATTTCAGGATCCGCTTTTTATATAAGAAGCCGCTTGTGATTCAGGCAATCCTGAAGTATTTTCTGACGATTTGTTGGAAAAGTTATATTGACTTTAATTATATATACTGATATAATTTAACTATCATAAAAACAGAGGTAAATATATGAAAAAAGTATTAAAATCTATCGTGGCCGTTGCACTTATGGCATCAATGACGCTCGGAACACCGGAAATAGCAGAAGTTCTCGGTTATGCGGGATCGTCTGTAGTTGCCTCGGCGGCTTCAACATCGACGCCAAAAACGCCTACGGCTTCACTGAAGTCCGGTACATACACTACTTATAAGGCAAAACAGGTGACGCTGAAATGTGAAACCAAAAACGCCAAAATATATTACAGTCTTGACGATGGAAGTTATAAGAGCTACACAAAGCCTGTAGAGATAACAAAGAATTCCACCCTTAAATTTTATGCGAAGGTCGGAAATAAAAAAAGCAAGGTTGTATCACGAACCTATAAGCTTGCTCCTGATGTTGATATAAGCGCTCCGACAGGAGATTATCCTGTGGAAGTAACTTTTTCGACGCTTCTTGATGGGGTAACATGCTATTATACTACCGACGGAAGTAAGCCTACAAAGAAATCCAAGAAATTAACAGACAGTAAGCTTACCTTCAAAAAGAGCTGTACCCTTCGTGTGCTTGCGGTAAAAGCGGGATGGTCATGGAAATACTATACGGTAAAGGTTCATGCGAAAAAGGCGGATTATCAGCCCAGCATCTTAAACGACTACACCAAGAAGTTCTATTATAGTCTTTATGAAGGAGATTATAAAACCGCATACGAGAGAGTTTATAAAGCGGCTCAGAACTATGAAAAAATGGTGGATGTAAGCGATCTTAAAATAAAGTATGGAGACGCAATCAATCTGGTTAATCATGTGATTTATGACAACCCTCAGCTTTTCTGGGTATGGGCAAATCCTAAAAAATCCAACCCAAAATATAATAATGATGATAAAAAATGGTATACTGAATCAATAGAACTGTGGTTTGTGAATACTGAAGAGGATGTAAAGAAAAGAACTCCCAAGTTGGAAAAAATGGTAGAAGAAGCGGTGAAAAAGGCTCAGAAGGAACCTACAGATTATCTCTGTATCAAGTCCCTGCACGATTTTCTTATGGAAAATACTGCCTATGAACATGATAATGACGGAAAGACTCACGAATTATCACAGGTTGACAAAATGCTTATTGACGGTGCAGGAGTGTGCGGAGGTTATTCTCAGGCCTTCAGCTATCTGTGTCAGGCGGCAGGGTATCAGTGTTTTACTATAGGAGGTGACGTCGACATTGGCTCACATGCATGGAGTAAAGCGAAGATTGGTGACAGCTGGTATTATTTTGATACTACATGGGATGATCTGGAGAATGGGTATTATTATAATTGCTTCTCAATGAATGAAGAAGAGTTCGGAAAGAGTCATACGCCCGGGGATGAGCGTGTTTATGAAGCGGTTGCTGATTCGGATCTGTATACATACGAAAACGCAGCAGGACTTATCCGATATGATAGTGTGGATGAATTTATCGAAAAAGGAATGATAGTAATAAACGAAGGCTTGGCAGAAGGAAAATTATCGCTTTCGTTATGCTATAAAGAAGGCCTCAGAGATAAAGTCAATAAGCATTTATTATCTAAGCTTCACGAAATTCTGGAACAGTATAGCATATACGCACCTATTGCTTGCTGGGCCTTTTCCGATAATCGTCTGGATATAAGTTTCAAAAGCTATGAGACCGTTGACGATGTAGTTGAAAAGGGTATGAAAACCGTTGCGGAAAATTACGCTAAGGGTATATTTACCACAACTATCCCTTTTAAAAAGGGTTTAAGGAAATCTGTATATGAAGCTATGAGTGATTTTTATAAGATTTTAGAAAATCACGGGGCATACGTTTTATTCGACAGCTGGGACTGGAGCGAGACGGGAGTTACGATTACCCTGAAGCCCTATGAGACTCTTGATCAGGTATTGAATCAGGGCGTAAAGACAATAGCAGGCGGATTCAACAACGGCTTGGAAACTGTAACGATACATTATAAGAAGGGTCTGAAAAAGTCTGTTAAAAAAGCTCTTGAAGCTGATTTCAACAAGCTTATGAAGAAAAAGGGAGTATACGCGACCCTCGAAAGTATGGAATTTACAGATACTTATGTAAAAATAAAGATGTCCGGATACAAAACAACAAATGAATTTGTTAAAAAAGGCATGAAGATAGTTGCGGATAATTTCAATAAAGGAGTTTACACAACTACTCTTAGATTTGAAAAAGGATTACGTAGTCCGATATACGAGAAAATGAGTGATTTCTACAACATTCTCAGAAACCACGGCGCAAGCGGATTCACCTTTGGTAGCTGGGAATGGACAGAAACAAGCATTACTATCACGCTTAAAAAAGCCTGAAACCGAACAATAGAAAAAACAATATAATGAAAAAATGCACCGCCCCTTTTATACGCATAATACAAAAGGGGCGGTGCATAAATATAGGCAATTTTTTTATTATAATTCGTCAGCCAGCCTTTCCATTTCATCAAGAAGCTCGCCGAAAAGCTTTAATGCGTCGGCCACAACCTTTGTGTCGGTCATGTCTACGCCTGCACCCTTAAGAAGCTCAACGGGAGTCTTTGAACAGCCGCCCTTAAGGAAGCCTAAATAGTCCTGTACCTCTTTTTCGCCGCCGTTAAGAACACGGTCGGAAAGGGCGATTGCGGCGGAGAAGCCCGTAGCATACTGATAAACGTAATAGTTATAGTAGAAATGGGGTATTCTCTGCCATTCGTGATTGATTTCCTCGTCATGAACGATTTCATCGCCGAAATAAAGCTTGTTGAGACCGCCGTAAAGCTCGCATAAGGCGTCCGAGGTAATTGGCTCGTCTCTTGCCAGCATTTCGTTTACCTTAAGCTCAAATTCCGCAAACATAGTCTGTCGGTAGAGAGTTGTACGGAACTGTTCGAGGAAATAGTTTATAAGATAAGCCTTCTGTCGCTTATCGGTGGTTGTCTTTAAAAGATACTGCATTAAAAGGGATTCGTTGAAGGTAGAGGCTACCTCGGCAACGAAAATCCTGTAGTCGGCATAGGTTACCGACTGGTGCTTGTTGGAGAGATAGGAGTGAAGTGCATGACCCATTTCATGAGCTACAGTGAAGGCAGACTGTAAATCGTCGGTATGATTGAGAAGCACGAAGGGGTGACACCATGCACCAGCGGAGTACGCACCGCTGCACTTTCCTTCATTTTCGTAAACGTCAACCCAGCCGCTTTCAAAGCCGCTCTTCATGATACTGCAGTATTCCTCGCCGAGAGGCTTTACCGCCTCAAGAACAAGCTTTACCGCCTCTTCATAGCTTATCTTCATTTCCGCCTCGCTCACCATGGGAGCGTAAAGATCGTAATAATGAAGCTCATCAGCCTTAAGAAGCTTTTTTCTAAGCTTTACATAGCGGTACATTTTGTCCATGTTTTCATGCACTGCGTCAATAAGCTTATAGTATACCTCGGAGGGAACCTCGGTGCTGTCGAGGGCCGCTTCAAGGGTATTTTCGTATTTTCTTGCATTGGCATTGAAAAGAAGGGACTTAAGATGACCCGAAAGTATAGCCGCATAGGTATTTTCAAAGCCCTTATAGGTTCCGTAAAGTGCCTCAAAGGCAGATTTACGGAGCTCTCTGTCCTCGCTCTGCATAAGAGGAATATAGCTTCCGTGAGTAACCTGATGAGCTTCGCCGTTCTTATCCTTAGCATCGGGGAATTTCATATCCGCATTATCCAGCATGGAGAAAATCGTAGAGGGTGAGCCTGTCATTGTTCCCGCCATAGCTATGATATTTTCCTCCTGAGGCGAAAGAATATGCTCTCTCTTGCTTCTGATTCTGTCCATTGAGAGACGGTAATGCTCTAAATCGGGATTAGCCTTATAGAACTCCTCAAGCTTTTCATCGGATATGGTAAGAATCTCAGGAACAGCGAAGGAAGCCGCCCTGTTGATAAGAGTAAGAAGCATTTCCACCCTGTCGGTATAGCCTGAATAAAGGCTCACACGGGTGTCCTCGTCGCTCTTTCTGTTGGAGTAATTTATAAGGTCGGTAAGCTTATAGGTCATTTCGTCGTCAAGCTTCATGTAGCTTAAAAGCTCAGCCCCGTCCTCGGAAAGCTTTCCTTCAAAGCACTTTATCTTATCGGGATAGCCGCCTGCCTCAGAAAGAGCCTTTTCAAAGGCCTCGTCACTGGGATAAATGTCCTCTAATTTCCACTTATTTTCGGAAGCAATCTCGCTTCTTTCAGGTATTCTTTTTTCAGCCATTTTCTTACCGTCCTTATCTTACATAGTTGAACTTGATTTTAGGCTCCTTTTCGGGAGGAGTAACCTTACTCTCTTCCTTCATTTTAAGCAGGTACGCCATATTCTTACCGATAGCCTCGGCAATCTGAATACCCTCGGTATCCTGGAGACATTCACCCTTAGCCGCACCATGAATTCCCGGCCAGTAGGGTGTAGGAGTGATAAGCATTTCAGCGAAGGTAAAATAGTTGTAGATAGTCTGGTATGAGTCGGTTACGCCGCTTCTTCTGAGAGCTACTATTCCTGCGGCAGGCTTGAACCTCATTTTCGCAGAATTAACATAGAAGGCTCTGTCTAAAAAACACTTAAGAGTACCGTTGATTCCTGCATAATAAACGGGAGAGCCGACTATGATACCGTCAGCGGCGGCGAACTTTTCGCTAACCTCGTTAAAGCCGTCCTCAATCACGCATTTTCCGATTTTCGAGCAGGCTCCGCAGGCCTTACAGCCTGTTATATTTAGTGCGCCTACATTTACGATTTCAGTATCAATCCCCTGCTCATTAAGCTTTTTACAAGCCGCTTCAAGAGCAAGATAAGTATTTCCGTCCTTATGGGGACTTCCGTTTACAGCAAGAACTTTCATCAGAAATTATTTCCTTTCAGTGTATTATGTCTTATTAAGTCAGTATTATTCAGCTACGGTAGTTGTCTCGGTCTCAGCGTCAGCTTCTTCGGGAGGAGTAAGCTTTAAAAGCTCATAGTTCACATAGAAGGGTAATTCCTCATCCCATTCCTCAATAAGCTCGGTCTGTCTTGCCTGCTGCTTATTGCTGAGAAGGAATTCATACATGCTGTCCTTTGTATCGGCAATATCCTCTTCCGTAAGAACGACATCCTCAGTATAAAGAATTACATAAGCACCGTTATCACAGAGAACGGGTGTACTTATCTCGCCGGGCTTTTCGAGTCCGAAAAGCGCCTCATGATATTCGGGATAATAAAGCTTTGTATCGGGAACTACTGTGAAATATTCAACAAGTCCTTCGGGATTATACTCGCTGAGTACATCCGCATAGGTATATTCTGTATTGTTGGGGTCAAGATTTATAAGCTTATCGAGACCCTCCATAAGCTTTTCAGTGATTTCTCCGTCTGCGGCAGTTTTACGAAGCTCATCAGCCTCAGCATCAAGTCCTGCCTTTCTCTTTTCAGCAATAGCGGCTGTTGTTTCCTCATCGAAGGGAACGAAAAGATGTGTTGAGGCTCTTGTACCCTCGGGAACATATACGGAGGTATAGGAGGGATTCTGTTCATAAGAAGCCCTGTCATTATTATATGCCTCTACTGCCGCATTATAGTAGTCATTGTACATTTCTTCGGCTTCAGACCTGTCAAGTGTAACTTCAGAAACTACCGCCTGTGTAAGCTTTTCAAGAATGAAGCTGCTCTGTTCCCACTTATAGAAAACATCGGTAGTAAGCTTACAGCGTGCAAGGTCGGAATCGAGCATTTCCGCACACTTTGCATCTATCTGTTCATCAGTAGCGCCTGTTCCTAAAATCTGAGCAGCCGCGTCATAGTAGTTGGCCTTCCAGTTAGCAACAACCTCGTCGGCATTTTTCTTTATTTCAGCCTTTTCTTCCTCAGTAAGCTGGCTTATGCCGCAGTTGTACTTTGTTTCAGCCGCATGCATGAACTGCTTTTCAAAGGTAAGATAATCTATAATTTCACGGCGGTAGCCTTCACAGTCTGCCTTTGTATCAGCCGCCATATCATCGGCAATTCCGTAGCTTACAAGGTAATAAAGATACTCGCCGTAAAAATCGTCAAAGGTAACCTTGAACTTTTCAGAGGCATTTTCACCCTTCACCTCGGCAATAACGGTACTTCCGTCTATTCCTTTCCAGGTTTCAAAGTTATCGGCGCTTACCTTGGTAGGGTCGGTCGCCATTCCTGTAGCCGCCTGTTCTGTTACAGAAGTAGTTGTATCACCTTCTGTCTTATCGGAATTACAGCCCGAAACAGCACTGACTAACGCTATAAAAGCGAGAATAACCGCAATTTTCTTCTTCATTTTATTTATCCTTTCTCTGAACCATGCTTTATATATCTTGATAGGACAGTTATGTTTAAATTTCAGGCTTCATTATCCGAAAAATGGAATTTTCAAGAAGCGTACTGCCCTGACCCGATAAGTATAACACATATTTCTGAAAAAAGCAAAATAATTTTAAAAAAATTATGTGTTTTTTTAAAAAAAGTGATGATTTTTCTGAAAAAGTATGTTATAATAGTGCTGTATATTATAAATGACAGTAAGAAATGTCATTTTCACCACCATAAAAGACTTATATGGCCTATAAATTATTCAGGAAGGTTGTAAATATGAACGGATTCAAAAATAAAATGAAGAAAGCGACGGCATTGTTCATGGCTCTTGCGCTTATGCTTGTTTCAGGCTGTGGCGGAGACGGGACTGCCGAAACAACGGATACAACTGCCGTGACAACAGGCGTACCTGTTACTGATGAAAACGGCGCACAGGTCACCGACGTAAGCGGAAATCCCGTATATCAGGTACCTGTTACCGATGAAAGCGGCGCACAGGTTACCGATGAAAACGGAAACCCCGTATACGAGGTACCCGAAGAAGCTACTGTTTATAAAGTCGGCTTTATCTATAACAACAAGCTTGAAGACGGCGCTACAAACAAGATTTTTGAAAGCGCAAGAGACGAAATAGAGCGTACCTTGGGACTTGAGACCTGCTATATTGAGGAATCCCTTGTTGCGGATATCCCTGCGGCAGTATATAACCTCAAGGAATTCGGCTGTAATATAATCGTTTCCTGCAGCCCTATGTTCGCAAATTCCATAACCAAGGAAGCCGACGTGGATAAGGATACATATTTCCTAAACTTCGGCGGAGACGATTCCGCACAGAACATGTCCAGCTTCGGCGGCGCACTTTATCAGTCTGCAAGCGTATGCGGTATTGCCGCTGCTCATAATACCACATCCAACGTTATCGGCGTTCTCGCCGACCCCGGCGAATTCAACATGTACGGTGTAGTAAACGGCTTTACTCTCGGTGCGGCTGAAATATGGGGCGTATATACTGACGTGAGAGTAAATCTCGTATGGTCAAAGGACGAGGACAAGATAGAAGAAGCTATCGACGACCTGGCTGAACAGGGCTGTGACGTAATAATGACCTATGTGGAGAATGACCATGCGGTAGAGTACTGCAATGAAAAGGGAATCAAGGTAATAGGTAATTCCTGCGACATTCCCGAGCTTGCCCCCGACACATATCTTTCGGGCTACTTCTTCAACTTCGGTACATACCTTGTTGACGAAATACGTTCTATCACAAACGAAGCCTTTATCTCCGAAATCTACAGAGGCGATATCGCTTCAGGCTGTGCAAGACTTGTGGATTTCAGTGAAAACTGCAAGGAAGGTACAGACACTATCAGCACAAGACTCTATGATTACATAAAGGCAGGAAAGGCTCCTGTTTTCGAAGGCGAGATAAAGAACAAGGAAAATAAAGTCATGGTTGAAAAGGGTCAGATTATGACCTATGACAATATTATGGAAATCAACTGGTTTATTCAGGGCGTACGAAAGGTAGGCAATTTTACCGTCGTACATCACAGCCCCGTACCCGGCGAGCTTGAGATCAAACAGTAGTGGCTAAGGATATAACAATACTTTTCATTTCCGACAGCGAAGATTTCCGTGAATCTGTCCCCAATATCCTTCCCGTAGGCGTAAAGGCGGTTTTCTCAGGTTTTACTACAGATGAAATCCGTGAGGCTCTCTACAGCCGTAAGCCATCGGGAATATACATAGTTTTTGAGAAGGGCGAACGTGCGGGAACCAAGAAGCTTTCCGATGTTTTCAGCTATGCCCGAGGTCTGGGAGTCAGGCTTTCCGTTACAGGAAGCTTCCCACAGTTCAGATCTGTCCGGGAAATGTTCGGTAAAGACACCATCTACCATGTAAAGGAAAAGGAACTCCGACGGAGTATTCTTGATTTAAGAAATAATATCACCGATTCGGAAAAGAAAGAAAAATACAGAAAATCATACAGAGTAGCCGCCGTTACTTCGGATCTTCACATTGCCGCTATTTGTGAGGACGCTTTTTCCTCATCTGAAAGCGGAATACGATTTATCTGTTCGGACGATATCGGCTCTTTTACCGTTGGAACGTCTACAGCTCCTGACCTGTTTCTTATTTCCGAGAATGAGATATTCAGCAACGGAATTTTATCGGATATAAAGAAAAGCTTCGGAGAAATTCCCTATATACTCCTTGAAACAGGCGGATTTTCTGAGAATAAACCTGAATATGAGCCTTGTTGCAGGATAGATATATCGAGAAATAATTTTTCTCTCCGTTCTGTAACCGAAAACGTACTTAAGGAGCTTTAACAGCGAAATTTTAAGCGGAAAACCCGTTTATATAAGAAAGGAATTAAAACTATGAGCAATTATTGGAACAAGGAGATGGAATGCGCTGAGCGCTATGAAATGCAGGCTCTTCAGAGCTTCCGTCTCTCTAAGACAGTAAAAAGAGTGTACGAAAATGTGCCGATTTACCGTGAACGTATGGACGCCGCAGGTGTATCTCCCGATGATATCAGAAGCGTTGAGGATTTATCAAAGCTCCCCTTTACATACAAGCAGGATTTAAGAGACACATACCCCTACGGCATGTTTGCAGTTCCCATGGACGAGGTTGTACGTCTCCACGCTTCCTCAGGTACTACGGGCAAGCAGATTGTAGTAGGCTACACACAGAACGACCTTGATATGTGGGCTGAATGCTGTTCGAGAGCTCTTGCGGCAGCAGGTGCTTCCAATAAGGACTTCATGCACGTTTCCTACGGCTACGGCTTATTCACAGGCGGTCTCGGACTTCACGGCGGTGCTGAAAATATGGGAATGACAGTTATTCCCGTATCCACAGGTAACACAAAGCGCCAGATAAATATCATCAAGGATTTCGGCTCTACCGTTATCTGCTGTACTCCCTCCTATGCCCTTTATCTCGCAGAAACTATGGAAGAGGAAGGTATAAAGAAGGAAGACATAAAGCTTAAGGCAGGACTTTTCGGAGCTGAGCCCTGGACAGAGGAAATGAGAAAGGATATTGAAGACCGTCTCGGTCTTAAGGCTTTCGATATCTACGGTCTTACCGAAATCGTAGGCCCCGGTGTTGCCTTTGAATGTGAAGAACAGACAGGCATGCATATTAACGAGGATAACTTCATCGTAGAAACTATCGACCCCGATACAGGCGAAGTTCTCCCCGAAGGCGAACAGGGTGAGCTCGTATTCACCTGTATCACTAAGGAAGCCTTCCCCCTTATCCGTTACAGAACAAGAGATATCGGTATTCTTTCAAGAGAAAAATGCTCCTGCGGAAGAACACTCGTTAAGATGCTCAAGCCCCGCGGACGTTCCGACGATATGCTTATTATCCGTGGCGTAAACGTATTCCCCTCCCAGATTGAAAGCGTTCTCCTTTCTCTCGGTAATACAGCTCCCTTCTACCAGATCATCGTTGACCGTGTGAACAATGTTGATACCTTCGAGGTTAAGATCGAGCTTACAGAAGCTATGTTCTCCGATACAATGAAGAATATCAGCCAGACAGAGGGCAAGATAAAGGCCGCTATCGAATCCACCCTCGGAATTTCTCCCAAAATCACTCTCGTTGAGCCTAAGAGCCTCCCCAGAGTTGAAGGTAAGGCAGTAAGAGTAATCGACAAGCGTAAGCTTCACTGATTAAACTGAACAGCTAAAGCCCCGAAATGCAGTAGTCATGCGTTTCGGGGCTTAAATATACGAAAAGAATCACCGTGTCAGAAAGACACGGTGAATTTGTTTTTATCAGAATGTAAAATCGAGAGGGCCGCTTCCGCTCATTTCATCTGCTCCTGACGAAGGAGCTTCTGTCTCGGGAGCGCTTCCGAAATTGAAGACTTCCTCCTCCTTCTGAGGCGGTCTGTTGATAACAGGTCTCGAAACCTCGGAAATCTTGGAGATATTTTCAAGCTCTATTGTATGCTTACTGGGCATAATTTCAAGAGTATCACTCTCAGGATTGTTCTTTTCCTTTTCCTTAAGGTCTATACCCTGTCCGTAATATGCTTCGTCGCCATGCTTACGATAGTAATGCTTATCGAGAAGTGCCTCGCTTATACGGGTAAGTCCGAACTGGAAATTGGTGTTGTAAATAGCCATTGTAGCTACTTCTTCGAGAACTACTGCATTTTCAACAGCCTTTTCGGGAGTATCAGCCCAGCAGAAGGGACCGTGCTGTGCCACAAGGCAGGCAGGCACCGACATACATGGAATGGCTCTTCTTACAAGAGTATCAGCTATAATATAACCTGTATTCTTCTCGTATTCGACCTCGATCTGTTCCTTGGTCATGGGAACTGTACAGGGGATATCGCCGTAGAAATAGTCGGCGTGAGTAGTACCGTAAGCGATAATGTCAAGTCCTGCCTGAGCCCATACGGTAGCATATCTTGAATGTGTATGTACGATTGCGCCTATTTCATCAAAGGATTCATAAAGCGCAATATGGGTAGGCGTATCCGACGAGGGGTTAAGTTCGCCTTCAACAACATTTCCCTCCATATCCACAACTACCATTTTTTCGGGAGTAAGCTCGTCATAAGAAACACCCGAGGGCTTTATAACAACAAGCATCTGTTCTCTGTCTATAGCGGAAACATTTCCCCATGTAAGCTTTACAAGACCTTCTGATTTAAGCATCTTATTAGCTTCGCATACTCGTACCTTTAACTCTTCTAACATCTCGCACAACCTTCCCTGTAAAATAGTTATACAAATATTATACACCTATACAGATTTTATTTCAACAGGTTTTACAAAATTCTACAACCAACTGTAAAAATACACCTTCTATTTGTGCAGTATCTACAATTACAGAGCTTCAAGCTCCTCTGCCCAGAGGGTGTATACAGCGTCGCTGGGCATTTTCCAGTCGCCGCGGGGAGATAAACCTACCGAACCTACCTTTACTCCATCGGGAAGACAGGAGCGCTTGAACTGCTGATTAAAGAAGCGGCGGTAGAAGGTTTTTAGCCACTTAAGAATAGTTTCCCTGTCGTAGTCTTCGCTGAAGGTCTTTAAGGCAATTCTGAAAAGCTTACGGGGAGAATATCCGAAACGAACGATATAATAAAGGAAGAAATCGTGAAGCTCATAGGGGCCAACTAAATCCTCCGTCTTCTGGGCTATCTTACCGCCTTCGGAAGGCAGAAGTTCAGGGCTTACAGGTGTATCAAGAATATCCTTAAGTACCGCGGAAAGCTGTTCATCGCCGCATATTTCGCTGTAATAACCGACAATATGACGTACAAAAGTTTTAGGAACACAGCCGTTCACACCGTACATGGACATGTGGTCGCCGTTATAGGTAGCCCAGCCGAGAGCAAGCTCCGACAAGTCGCCTGTACCTACCACGATACCGTTACAGCAGTTAGCCACATCCATAAGTATCTGGGTACGCTCTCTTGCCTGTGAATTTTCATATACTACGTTATAATTTTCGCTGTCGTGACCGATATCCCTGAAATGACACTTGACCGATTCGGCAATATCAATCTCTCTGAAGGATACACCGAGACGTTCACAAAGTATCTCGGCGTTGCTTCTTGTGCGGACGGTCGTACCGAAGCAGGGCATGGTAACCGCAAGTATATCCTTTCTCGGACGTCCAAGCATATCCATAGCCTCCGCCGCAACAATAAGAGCAAGACAGCTGTCAAGACCGCCCGAAATACCTATTACGGCTGTTTCCGCACGAGTATGGCTTATTCTCTTTTTAAGACCTGACGCCTGCATTCTAAGCACATTTCCACAGCGTTCATCCCTGAGCTTTTTATCTTCGGGAATAAAGGGAGACCTGGAAAAATCTCTTTCAATAGCAGTATCAGATATATCAAGGTCAAAATTACATATCTTCACCTTATCGGAAGGCTTGAAGGAAGAATTTCTCCTGCGTTCAAAGGAAAGTCTTCCCAGGTCAATATCAGCAGTAACAAGGCCGCTTTCAAAGGGCTTACCCTCGGAAAGAAGCTTCCCGTTTTCAGCAATAAGCCTGTGTCCGCCGAAAACGAAATCAGTGGTACTCTCTCCTTCTCCTGCCTCAGCACAGGCGTACGCACATAAAAGACGCTTTGACTGCTGTTTCAGGGTATCACGGCGGTATTCCGCTCTTCCGGCTATCTCGTACATAGCGGAAGGATTCAGGATTATGGAAGCTCCTGAAAGCGCAAGCTCCGCAGAGGGCGGTACGGGAGAATATAAATCGCTTCCGATTTCAACCGCAAAGGCAAGGTCGGGAAGCTGACTGCACACGAACACAACGGGATATTCCTCGCCCTCAAAAAAGCGCGCCCCCGTAATATCGTCATTAGGGAGAGGGCTTCTCTTCGGGATAATCTCGAGAATTTCCCCCTTAGAAAGAACAACCCCACAGTTATAAACCTTTCCGTTCTTTCTGACAGGCGCACCGATTACCGAAACCATATCAAGCGCCGCCGTTTCACAGGCGATTCTCTCCACAGCCTCCCATGCGCCGTTAAGAAGAACGCTGTGGCCGAAAAGGTCGCCGCAGGTACTTCCCGTCACGCATAATTCAGGTAACACAAGAAGCCTTACGCCCTTGCTGTAGGCTTCCTTTATGCAGGATATTATACTTTCGCTGTTGAATTTACAATCGGCAACCCTTATTTCGGGTGAAGCCGCACCTATTTTTACAAATCCGTCCTTCAAATTAAGCTTCCTTTCCTATGAGCGTATCGAGAGCCGACAGCTCATTTTCAGTTATTTCTCCGCCGTTATAGCGAAGCTTGTCATAGTATTTTACCGCATTTTTCAACTCCTCGTAAGCGAAAAGCGTCCTTCCCTTCTCTGCCTGCTCCCAGGTGGTATCAGAGGGAGAAAGTGCGGAATTATGCTGTTTTATTTTCTTGATAAGTATTCTGTAGCCGTAGCGGTATTTTTTATTGACATCCTTTTCATTTCTGTAGAGCCTGTACAGCTTATTCAGAGAAAGAGGACGTTCCTTTTTTGTTTTTTTATTTGCGTAATCCTCAAAGTAATCGGTAAATTCTGTTTCGGTGCTTTCCTCTGTTTCCTTTGCGAAGAAACGGCCTATCCTTGAAAGCAGAGACTTTACCGCCGTGATGATTTTTTTCCTGAAAACTATTATTATGGCTATAAAGCCGAGTATTGCAATAACCTGCCAGAAATCCACGCTTTCGGACGAATAGCCCAGACTGGGTTTTAGCCCACCTTCAGCCTCCTCAATTCCCATTTTTTCAGCGTTGAACAGGCTGATAAGCTTGAAAAAGCCTTCCGCTATAAGTAATAAAACGCTGTTTATGAAATCGGCGATATTTCCTGCAAAAATACACAGCAAAGAAAGAATTAACGCCAATCCCCCTGCCATTGCGGCGTTATAACCGCTGAGCCCTTTAGGAAGCGAAGCCTTCGTTTCTTTTCGGCGGTTGGCTCTTTCAAATATGCCGCTTTGATTTATCAGAAGTGCCGCCGAGGTAAGTTCGATAAGAAATGATACTGTAAGAACACGAAGTACCATATCCTTGACTTCGTATGACGCACCTATAGATACAAAGAAATAGCAGGCTATCGCAAGACAGATATATATTCCGAAAAAATAAAAAGGAAATATATCGGCAAAGCATTTTCCGAAGCAGCGGATTCCTATGAAAAACCAGAATATACAGTTTATTCCCATAACGGCAGAAATCATCACATCTCCGCCTAAGGGCAGAGCGATAAAGCCTGCCGCAAAAGTAAGTATACCGATTATTTTAGAAAAAATACGAATCAGCTTATTCTTTTTTGAAGCCTTTCCGAGACAGTAGCCGAAAAAGCCCATCAGAACAAGTATTCCGTAGTAAAAAAGCATCCTGACGGCGCTTATCTCTCCGAAGCTGTTCACATCAACACTGAAAAGTAGCGGAAAGCCCACTAAGCCGAGGGATACTGCCGATAAAATTTTAAGAAGTATATTTCTTTTCATTTACTCCTCGCTGTTCATGAAATAGTAACGATTTACCCTTCCCATTCTTATAATCGGGAAGTCGTCGGAAACCTTATCGTTACAATAAAACACAATATTCCTGTCCTTACGCTTATGATATTCGGCAAGCTGAAGCATTTTTTCGTCGATATAGGCCGTAAGCAGAAAAATATCGGTAAAGCCATTGTAATTCAGCTTTTCGGAAAAAGCGTGAAAATCCGTATCACAGTAATTTTCCACATCGGAAAGAGTCCTTAAAAGGCTGACATAGGCCTCGCTGTCTCTTCCGCCCTCGGCAAAAACGCCGCCCGTAGCTGAGCCGTTAACGGCGAGAGATACTCTTGTTCCTCTTTTCGCCATCATATCTATAACGAAGGCCGCCGCCTTTATATAGGTCTCTGTATCACCTGTCAGAAGAGGCCGGGGGTCTCCCGTGGAAGACTTCTGCAGATTAAGAATGATAAGACACCTGTTGCCGGTGGAATAGTCATTATTGTATGCCATGAGCGTTCCGGTACGGGCTGTGGACTGCCAGTGAATACGGCTCATAGGCTCTCTTCCCGTATACTCCCTCGCTCCCGAAATAAGGAAAGGGTCGTCGCAGATAAAACGTCTTACCGCAATTTCGCCATACAATTCCTTGTCGGATAAATCACCCTCGGAAAGCTCATAGGGTGCGGGAAGAATCCGTATACTTTCATTTACGGGAACAGTTTTTGATACAGAAATAAGTCCGAAAAGGTCTGTTCCTACGAGAGAAACGTTTTCAAGCCTGAAGGTTCCTCTTTTTAAGGCAGTAATCTTCCTTCTTCGGGTACACTTCTGCCCGGGGCGAAGAGAAAATATACTGGGAACGAAACGCTCGTCGGAAGCCCTCGCCGCCGAGGAGCCTGAAAACTGAAGCCATCTGCTTGTACAAAGCTCGGTTTTCACCCATGGTACAGGAAGCTTCTTATCGTTGATTATCTCTTCAACTATTTCAAGGGTTTCCCCCTCCATAGCCTCATGAACGCTGAAGCGGACAGAGTAGGAGACTCCCCTCAGGACATATTTTCTGAAGATAAGCTGTTCAATAAGGAGCAATACTCCCACTATAATTAAAATAGCTATAAGCTCCATTATAATTCCTCGGTAGGCACTTCTGTATTTTCAAGAATAAGTCTTACTGCTTCCTCGGCTGTCTTTCCCGTTCTTACCGCCGCATATTCACGGCAAATAAGTCTGTGAGGAATAACGTAGGGAGCCACTGCCTTTATATGGTCGGGAGTTACGAAGCTGTCGCCCTTTATTGCGGCGTAGGCCTGGGACATCTTCTTTAAGGCGATAAGCCCTCTCGGGCTGAGTCCGAGCTTTATATTCTCGTTATTTCTCGTAGCGTCGCCCAGGTCGCAGATATATCCTGCCGAAGCTTCGTTAAGCCCGATATTAAGAGCCTCTTTAGAAGCTTCCTCGTAATCGCTTATGCTTAGAACAGGCGAAATGCTGTCTATGGGATGGGTTTCTCCTATATCGGAAAGCATTGAAAGCTCGCTTTCTCTGTCGCTGTAGCCCAGGGAAAGCTTAACGATAAAACGGTCAAGCTGTGCCTCGGGGAGAGGATATGTTCCTGCCGTTTCTACGGGATTCTGGGTAGCGATAACGAAGAAGGGATACGCCATTCCGTAGGTTTCGCCGTCAATAGTAGCCTGTTTTTCCTCCATACATTCAAGAAGCGCAGACTGTGTACGGGGCGTAGCACGGTTTATCTCGTCCGCAAGAAGTATATTTGTAAATACAGAGCCCTTCCTGAATACGAACTCCTGCGTCTTCATATTAAAGAAATTTATTCCCGTTATATCCGAGGGAAGTAAATCGGGAGTAAACTGTATACGCCTGAAATCACAGTCCATGGACTTAGCCAGCGCACGGGACAGCATGGTTTTACCTGTTCCGGGAACATCCTCAAGAAGAACGTTTCCGCCCGAAAGAAAGGCGGCGATAATAATCCTGATTTCCTCAGCCTTTCCCTTTATAACCTTAGAAATATTTTCATTAAGCTTTTCAGAAAATTCCTTTGCAGTCATTTTAAAATCCCCTTCTATGCAGAATAAGGCTGCCATGAAAAATTCACAGCAGCCTCAAAATCACACGTTATAGTACTTATCGTAATTTACGAGCTCATCAAGCATCTTAGGCAGCTTTTCTGCGACCTCATCATCGCTGAACTGGCAGGTACCAACCTTTCTGTGACCGCCGCCGCCGTACTTAAGCATAAGCTTACCTACGTCAACATTACTTGTCTTATTCAGGATAGAATAACCTACCGCAGCAGAACAACCCATACCGCCCTTGCCCGAAACTATCCATGCGGAAATATTCTGTTCGGGATAAAGGCTGTAGATCATGAATCTGTTGCCTGTATAGATTACATCAACGCCGCGAAGGTCGGTGATGATTACGCTGCCCTTTACCTCGGTATGTTCATGAACCATTTTCTTGAACTGCTCGGTCTGTTCGTTATAAACAGCAATACGTTCCTTGATATCGGGAAGGTCAAGAATTTCCTGAGTAGTCATAGTTCTGCAGCACACAAGAAGCTTTTCCATAAGCTGATAGTTGCTTATAGTGAAGTTTCTGAAGCGTCCGAGACCTGTTCTGGGGTCCATGAGGAAGCCTACAAGAATCCAGCCCTTAGGATTAAGAATCTCATCTATGGTAAGGTTACCGCTGTCAACCTTGTCTACCGCTTCCATAAGGTCATCGAACTGGGGGAAGCGTTCCTTACCGCCGTAGTATTCGTATATAATTCTCGCACAGCTGGGAGTAATGCGGCTTTCACCCTTGTACTTACCCTGAAGCTGTACTCTTTCGTATTCGCTTGAATGATGGTCAAACCATAAGCCACAGCCCTCTACAAAAGGCACATTGGCGAGAACGTCATTCTCGGTAACGGGAACAAGTCCGTCCTGAATATCCTTGGGATGTTTGAAGGTATAGGAATCAATTATGCCAGCTTCAAGAAGAAGCGCACCGCAAGCAAGTCCGTCAAAGTCAGAACGTGTAATTAAATTCATAGCCATAGCTAACCATTCCTTTCAAAGCGCAAAGCTGCTTTTATGTCTAATAATATATCCTAATTATACCAAATGTCACTTGATTTTGCAACACTTTTCTTAAAAAAACAATGATATTTTAATAAAAAATCGTTTAAAAGGATTAAATCTGCCTACAGTTTCTGAATATACGACCTTTAAAAGCCTGTATACAGCCCGTCTTTCTTCCTCGGTTATTTCGGCAGTATCCTTATTTCCGAACTCACATTTCTGGAAAACAGGCATAACATCCGCCATGAAAACATTTTTACCCTTAAGAATGATAGTACGGTCTACCCTTTCCGCATAATCGGTAAAGAACTCGTTTCCGGGAGCCAGATCAGCCATTTCAAGAAGCTTAAGAAGAAGCCTGTACATCATGGAAACAGCTTCATAAGGCGGCTTTCTGCCGAAAAGCCTGAAGGCCTTCTTTTCCGCAGTATTGACCGCTCTTATAAAGAGAAGTATGACAGCGATTACTACTGCAGAAGCCAGAACTATTATCAGAACGGGAAGTATCTCAAGGAACAGATTTCTCTCATCGGAGGGTGCTACTGTTTCTGTTTCGTCGGGAGGCATAAGAGTATCCGCCTCGCTTTCCTCCTCTTCCGCCAGCTCGTCAGCTTCCTCACTATCGGAAGCTTCAGCCTCATCGCCGCTTTCAGGCACATCTGATTCCTCGGGAGAAGCGTCGGTTGTGTCTGTTACAGCAGGCTCAGTTTCTTCGGGATTATTCTCCTCCGAGGAATTTTCCTCAGATATCATTCCGCCCTCAAAGCCTGCTACCGCCGCCGTGGGGTCAAAGGGAAGCCAGCCTATATTTCTGAAATATACCTCAACCCACGCGTGGAGGTTGTTTTCTCTTACAGTATACTGATATCCGCCTTCTACGGGCGTTCCCTCGCCGGAAACCACATAGCCCGTTACATATCGTGCAGGAATACCAAGCTCACGGAGGGAAAGGGTCATAGCCGTAGCAAAAAGAGCACAGTGACCCTCATGGGTCTCATAAAGGAAGCCTCTTAAGGCGTCCTCGCCGTTATCCACGGTAAGGGAATAGCTGAAATTATCCCTGAAATAGTCACAGATAGCTACCGCCGTATCATAACGGTATTCATAGTCGCTGTAATACCAGGGTAAAATTGTATCTTTCAGTTCCAGTGCGAATTTTCTTACGGCACTGTTGCCCTCCATATAAACGTCGCTTATATAGCTTCTGTAATTATTGATATCCGCCGCCGAAGCGGAATCGGGAATACCCTTTTCCTTCGCATAATTCACCACATCGGAATTAAGCCCGATATTCGGCGTAAGAGCAAGGCTCTCATAGGTTTTTACGAAGCCGCCTGAGGGACTTGTACGATAAACCGTATCTCCCGTGGTATTGACATAACTGCTTTCCTTATAGTTAAGCTCAAAGGGTGCCAAGGGCTGGAAAATCACCTTTGTGTTTACCAGATAATTCATCCTTACCGTCTGAAGAGGCATAAAGTCATCGGGATTATAGCTTATGTTTATAAGCTTTCTGAAATTCTGGTACTCTACCTCGGGATAGAAGTTCTTCAGCTTTTCGGAATACTTTACACCATCTGCGGCTACTGCCTTTTCATATATATCGCTTACGCCTGTCCAGCCGTTTCCTGTAAAATCAACGCCGATATCGCCCCTTAAGTATACGGGAATGTCGTTTCTTGTGAGAACTACCTCCATGACAGGCTTATTCCCTGTAGAAGGTGCATCAATACTTATATCGCCCGAATCGTCCCCATAGCTTGAATAGCTGAAATAATTCTCGTTATCAACAGAATTACCGCCGAAGCCGAAAAATTCTCCTACCGATTCGGAGATACTGTTTCCTATCCCGATAGCGGTATCTACTATTTCATCATAGTCAAAACCCTTTCCATCGGGAAGAGAAAAGGCTATAGCGGTAATCAGTGCCCCAGAGATAATAACGGAAGCTATCGCATTGGCTGTATACTTATAATAACGCTGTCCATCGTTTCTGAGCTTCTTTAATCCGATGAAAAAGCGTGTCCTTTTTGCGTAGGCGTTTTCACTTCTGTGAAATGAGCGTATAGCGTCAAGCTTATTGTCGAAAACAAGATTTCTGTCCAGCTTGTAGCCCGACGAAACCGCCTGGAGCGCTATCGCTGCTACCGCAAAGAATATAAATTCGGGAGTAAAGCGTGCTCTTTCAGCGATAAACGAGGGAATAAGCAGAAGCGAAAGGGTTACGGCAGGAACTGCCGCATGTATACGGGTACGGCAGGAAGAAACATACACAAAGGAAATTATTACTCCCAGCAGTATGAATACCGCCATACTTCCCTCAGCAAGCTTATCGTCAAGCACACCGCTTTTAAGCATGTTTATGTTGTTTATCACGAGGCTGTCGGTGGATAAAAGCCTGCTGTCCATGAAAAGCATAAGCTTATCCCAGAATAATTCACACCACTCCCATATCGTTTCCCTGAAAATAAAGGCGGATATACCGCCGATAAGGACCAGCCCTCCGTAAACGAAGCGTGAGGGGAGAAGGGTCGCGAGAAGGAAGAATACTGCCGTAGAGGAAACGGCGGTAACCGCAAGCGTCACCGCATCCAACCCGAAAAGATAAACGGAATTAAGAGAAAGAAGAGTAGCCGCCGAAAGAACGCACAGCAAAGCCAGCCTTACCGAAAAAAGCACGGTAAAGACAGGCTTCTTATTGAAATATGCATCATGCAGAATACTCTGCTCTTTAATTTCGTTCATTTACTGATATTACTCCATAGAATTTCTGAGGGATACCCCTATATCCTCGGGGTCTATCTCAAATATTCTTATACCGCTGTAGGATGACGCTATCGCAGCAAGCGCATCTGTTATTTTTCCTGCGGTAAGATAAATTCTGATATTTTTTACTCTGTGAGCGCCGCTTTCGAGGATTTTTCTAAGATCTACTCCCGAAAGCTTAGGAGTTATTATGAAAAGCGTCTCCTGGTCGGAAAAGAAGTCCTTCATTTCTCTTACAAGAGAGGCCGCTCCAAGCTCGGGGCTGAAAATCGGTATCACGGAATAAACAGAAAAAAGCTTCTCGTAATCCGCACGGGTCTCGGCGGCGCATATTTCCGCTTCACCGTTCACATTACGGTAAAGATTTACCGCTCTTCTACCGTCGGAAATGATTTTCTTGGTTATGGCGAGAGCCGTTTCAATTACAGCGTCAACCGCGCTCATATTGTCCTCGTCGTCCATAAAGGGACCCGTTGTTTCGAGAAGTATAGCGGCATTACTGCCTAAATTCTGCTCCATCTGCTTTACTACAAGCTCATCCTGCTTGGCGGACAGCTTCCAGTGGACATGACGGAGAGAATCTCCGTCGGCATATTTTCTTACCGAAGCGAAGGTTGTGTTCTCAAAAAAGGACAGGGTTGTCCTTGTACTGTCAAAATCGTCGTCACAGAGAGCGTTGTTCATATCAAGAGTAAGCCTTCTCGGCGAGATTACTGCCTCACAGTCGGAATGTAGCTTTATTCTGAACCTGAAGATTCTGAAAATATCATAGATATAGGCTTCTCTCAGACCAAGGATATATTCGCCTCTGAAGCGGATATTTCCGCCGAAGTTGAATTCTGCCGTACTGAAGGGCATAACGCTCAGAATAAGCTGTCTGTCCTCTCTTACCCGTCCGTCCTCGTCGTGAAATATGCCCGTGACCCTTATGGGAGATACGGGAAGTATAAAACGGTTTTTCACTCTTACCGTGATATTGAACTGCTGAAGCTTATGAGCGAATATCTTTTCAGGCTCCGCCTCAATTTTCAGGAACACTCTTGACAGAAAAAGCAAGATAAAGGATACTGCAGGAAGAATTATAACAGAAAGCATTATAATAAGCGTAAGCTTGCTGTAATAACCTATAGCGAGAGCTATTGAGCCTATAAGCAGCAGTGCGTATATAAACCTGTATTTAGCCATATTATTTTCCGTTTCTTGTAAAGGGCGGCTTTACCGTCTTTACAATTTCCCTCAGGACGTTCATAACGTCGTAATGCTTTATTTTCGCCTCCTGAGACAGGCGGATTCTGTGGGGAAGAACATAAGGGCTCATTCTCATAACATCCTCGGGAACAACATAGTCTCTGTTATTCAGGAAGGCGTAGCTCTGAGCCGCACGCATAAGAGCAAGAGAAGCACGGGGGCTTGCACCAAGCTGAACAGCCTGATGGGATCTTGTAGCCGCCACAAGCTCTACAATGTATCTGTATACCGAAGGCTCGATATTTACTTCCTTGACATTTTCTATAGCCGCCGCAATTTCTCCCTTTGTACAAATCGGTATAACCGAATCGAGGGGGTCGGAAAGCTGTCGGCTTGCAATAACGGCGATTTCCTGCTCAATAGTAGGATAGCCCATGGAAATCTTCATCATAAAACGGTCAAGCTGTGCCTCGGGAAGCGGAAAAGTTCCCACATAGCCAAGCTCGTTCTGTGTAGCGATAACCATGAAAGGATCCGGAAGCTTATGAGTAACGCCGTCAACAGTAACGGTCTGCTCTTCCATAGCTTCAAGAAGCGCAGACTGAGTCTTTGGTGTAGCACGGTTAATTTCATCCGCAAGAAGTATATTTGTCATAACGAGACCGTTTCTGTATTCAAAGCGGTTCGTCTCCTTATTGAACATGGTGAAGCCTGTTATATCTGAAGCCATAACGTCAGGGGTGAACTGAGCACGGCGGCTTACAAGTCCTGCCGCCTTTGCCACAGCCGTAGCAAGGGTAGTTTTTCCTACTCCGGGCACGTCCTCTACAAGAATATGACCCTCGGAAAGAAGCGCAATAAGAATCATAGTAACTACATCACGCTTACCTACTATAACCTTTTCAACCTCATCGGCTATCTGCTGAATTTTTCTGTTATGAACCATTTTTAAATCTCCAAAATCAAATATATACTTAATTATAACATTTTCCCGTATTAAAAGCAATACTTTAATCAAATAAAATCAGGATTTCCGACCGCAAACAGTCTCCCTATAATATATAACTGCCAAAATCCAGAAAAGGTGACATAATTTTACAAAATAAAATGCACCCCGAAAAAAATCAGGGTGCAGGAAAAACCTATAGAGCAAAATACATGGAAATCTGACTTACTGCTTAAATATTCTTTACTGCCTTGGAAATCGGCTTATAGATAAAGAAAACAACTATGGAATCAATAAGGAATTTAGCTATCGTAAAGGGCATATTGAACCAGATAAGGCAGTCCCAGAGATTTCCCACGCCGCCGTTAAGTGCGCTGTATGCCTCGATAATCTTATCCATAGGCATAAGCTGTGTGTAGAAGGGGTAGGAAATATAGTAATTTACAAAAATACTTACTATTCCCGAGATTACTGCGCCCGTAACCATAGCTACAGCCGCAACTGACTTTGTAGGCTTAAGCTTATATATTATTCCCGCAGGAAGCACCATAAAGCAGCCAAGCAGGAAGTTTGCAAGCTCACCGATACCTGCCGAATTTGACGTAAGAATATGTATTACGTTCTTTATAAGACATACGATTATTCCCGAAATGGGAGAAACAAGGAAGGTAGCTAAAATAGCGGGAATTTCCGAGAAGTCCAGCTTTACAAAGGCTGGAATAATCATCGGAAGCGGTATTTCAAACATCTGGATAACTGCCGCAAGAGCAGACAGTATACCCGTTATCGCTATAAATTTAACCGTAAGCTTTTTCTTTGAATTTGTTTCTGTTGTAGTCATAATGTGTTCCTTTCCCCAGGGGAAACAAAAACCCCGACAGTAATACCGTCGGGGCGTAAAGACACTTATGTCTTGTATTGTTTCTTTCATCCGGACTATACCGTCGGTTTCGGAATTTCACCGAATCGGCCTATAAAGGCTCGTGGACTTTACCACCGGTGGAGAATTTCACTCCGCCCTGAAACATGATATTATTGAATATTTAATTATTCGCAGCAATCGCAGTCCTCGAGAGCGCTTAAGTCGAACTCAAGCTTTTCTCCGCAGTTGGGACAATCAATAGCGCCGGAAGAAATTACGTCGAAATCGGCTGTAATTGTGTTCTGGCATGCGGGACATGTAATCTCGTAAAGCTCATCGTCACAATCGCAGCAATCACATTCTTCATCACCGTAAATTTCATCCTCGAGATCGATGATTGCTTCTTCAACGTCGGTAACAACGTCGGAAACTTCTGCTAAATCCTCGTCGATTTCTTCGATATTGATAGCGATATCGCCTAAAACGTCGATAATAGCAGCTAAAATCTTACCTTCATTGGATTCTGTATCAAGCTTCATGCCTTCAGCAAGACCCTTGATGTAGGATACCTTTTCAGCAATAGTCATTTCCATGATATTTTTCCTCCTTAATAAGGATTACTTCTTGTTTGCACGCTCCATGTATTCGCCTGTTCTTGTATCAATTCTGATGATTTCGCCGATATCAATGAATAAAGGAACACGGATTTCCGCACCTGTTTCAAGTGTAGCGGGCTTTGTTGCGTTGGTAGCTGTATCACCCTTGAAGCCGGGGTCGGTTTCTGTTACTTCGAGTTCAACGAAGTTGGGGGGTTCAACGCCGAATACCTTACCCTTGTAGGAAAGTACCTTACAGATCATGTTTTTCTTAACCAACTTGAAGTTGTCGCCAAGCTCGCTTGCACTGATCGGAACGTCCTCATAAGTTTCGCTGTCCATGAAGTGGTATAATTCACCGTCAGAATATGTGTATTCCATATCCTTTCTTTCAACGAAAGCTGTAGGGAACTTAGCTGTGGGGTTGTAGGACTTTTCTACAACTGCACCTGTGATAACGTTCTTTGTCTTTGTTCTTACGAAAGCGGCACCTTTACCGGGCTTAACATGCTGGAATTCAACAACCTGCATTACGTTGCCGTCTTCTTCGAATGTCATACCGTTTCTGAAATCGCCTGCTGTAATCATATTTAATGTCCTCCTTAAATTTCAGGGTAATAATCCTCCCCTGAACATAGATATCTCTTACATTATATATTATTCTAAAGTAAATTTCAAGTATTTTTTGAAAATTTTATCGTAATATACTAAAAATCATATATAAACGAGGGTTTTCGGTGATTTTGTAAGGTTTAAACATCCGTCTGTAGTAACTACGACCATGTCCTCTATCCTTACTCCGTACTTATGGGGGATATAAACGCCCGGCTCAATGGTAATAACCATTCCCTCATGAAGCGTAAAGGGGCTTTTCGAGGATACTGCAGGAGGCTCGTGAATTTCGAGACCTACTCCGTGGCCGAGACCGTGGGTAAAATATTCCGCATAGCCCCAGGCGTCAAGGGTGCTTCTTGCTACGTTATCGAGAAGCTTACCCGTTATATCGGCTCTTACCGCCTTTAATGCGTCGGTATTGGCACCCCAGACTGCATTGTAGACCTTCTGCATTTCTTCATCAGGCTTACCGATAACTACCGTTCGGGTCATATCGGAATGGTATCCGTCCACAACAGCGCCGAAATCAAGAGTAAGGAATTCGCCGTTCTGAAGAGGCTTATCGGTAGGAACAGCATGAGGACAAGCTGAATTTATTCCCGATGCGGCAATGGTATCAAAGGAGATACCGTCTGCGCCCAGATCCATCATATAGAAATTGAGGATAGAAGCTACCTGCTTTTCGGTCATACCGGGACGGATAGCGGTAATAAGCTTTGAAAAAGCCGCTTCAGCTATTCTCTGAGCCGCCTCGATCTTCTGAATTTCGTCCGCACTCTTTATAATTCTCATTTTATCTATGACTGCGGAAAGCCAGCCCGAGGAATCCACCTTAAGGGTATTGAAAAGTCGCTTATACTCTTCAAGCTCGCTGACAGTCATGGTCTTGCTTTCGATGGAAATAACCTTTATGCCGTGCTCCTCGATAATGCTGTAGAGCTGTTTTCTTATATCCGTAAGAAGAAGCACCTCACAGCCCTGAGCCTGCTGCTCTGCCTTCTCGTAATAACGTCCGTCGATTATGAGATAGCTTTTTTCTCTTGTGATGAATACGATACCTGCCGAGGATTTGAAGCCTGTGGCATACTGACGGGCTACATCTCCCGTAATAAGTGCCGCATGGGTAATATCCTTAAGCTCGGCGGCAATTCTGTCAATTCGGGTCATATCAGAAATCCTTTCCTGCGAGAGCGTCTATGGCAAGCTTATACACCTTCTTGCCGAAGCCGCATATTACGCCTGTGCATACCGCCGAAATAACGGATTTATGGCGGAATTCCTCGCGCTTATGAACATTGGAGAGATGTACCTCGACACAGGGAAGCTCAACCGCCGCAATAGCGTCACGGATAGCTATACTGTAATGAGTATATGCGCCTGCGTTGATAACGATACCGTCAGCGTTTTCTCTCGCACTGTGGATAAAGTCTATAAGAGCACCCTCGCTGTTGGACTGGAAGAATACAGGCTCAACGTCTATGCTCCTGCAGTATTCCGAAAGCTCCGCATTTATACTTTCAAGAGTATCGCTTCCGTAGATTCCCGGCTCTCTTTTTCCCAGCATATTGAGATTTGGACCGTTTATAATAAAAAGCTTCATAGGGTTTATCCTTTCTTTATTTTATGCCGCAGTAATACTTCTTCATGGCAGCGGCATCCTCAGCCTGAGTTCCAGCGCTTTCGCAGATTATTGAAGGCTCAAGTCCTCTTTTCGCTATCTGATTCATGAGAGGCTCGTATAAGGGGCCGTATTCCTCATCCTCAAAGGTAAGGTGGCATTTTTCGCCGCCCGAGGTATACATTATCTTGCTGAAATGGATATGGAAGGCTTTGAGCCTGTCATAGCCCAGCTTATTTTCTATCTCGTCAAGAATAGCCTTATAATCCTCCTCGGTCTTTATACCGCCGAGGGTCCTCGCATTAAGATGTCCGAAATCCACGCAGGGGAGAAACCTCTCATCAACTCCGCAGAGCTCAATAACCTCGGAAAGAGTTCCAAGCTGATTTATTTTTCCCATTGTCTCGGGACAAAGGATTATTTCAGAAAGACCTCTTTCATCAAGAGCCTTCTGTGCTCTCGTAAGAGTATCTCTCGCTAAACCGAGAGCCGCTTCCCTTGTCATTTTCGCACAGGAGCCTGAATGCACCACAAGCTTTCTTATTCCGAGCTTATGAGCCGCTTCTGCACTTTCAAGAATATAATCTACGCTTTTAAGGCGTGTTTCCTCTTTTTCGCTTGAAAGGGAAATAAAATAAGGGGTATGAAGGGTAACATATATCCCGTTTTTCTCTGCGATTTCGGGAAGGAGCCGATAGGTTTTCTCGGAAATTCTTACTCCCCTTCCACATTCTATCTCATACCCGTTCAGTCCCATAGAAGCCAGGTATTCGGGAAGGTCTTCGGGAAATTTTCTTTTTCCGAAGCTTTCGGAATTTCCGCCCGGGCCGAAGGTTATCATTCTGTATTTCTCCTTTCATGTAATTTTCATTTAATTTAAAGTATCAATAAGCAGCTTTACGAACAGCATACCTATACCCGCTAAAAATAAGGTTACGAGAAAGAACAGGGTAAGCTGTACATAAAGAGAATTTTTATCCACAACAAATCTGTTCGGTTTATTCCTGTCATAATAAATCCTGACGCTTTTTCCTGCAGAAAATTTCTTGCTTTTGATTCTCATAGCATTTTCAAGGCTTGTTGTTATGGTAACATCATCATCCGTTGTATATTCAAGCCATACACGATAAAATGTACTGCCCCTGTAATTCTCTTTTTCAAGCCTTATTATTTTTGCGTAACAGCATATTCCGTTCCTTTTCATTCTGAAATAATCTGTCACCTTATAAACACAGTATATATCCAGCAATAAAAGTGCAAGCGTAAATACCCCAAGCCAGATTAAACCGTCCATTTTACATCCTCCGACTTTCAGCCAATCAGCTTTAAATATTATTTAAGCTTACTGAAATCACGCTTGAATACGATGCTTTCCGCCTTACGCTTAATCTTAAAGAGTACGTTCTTCTCCATGTGGAAGGGCTCAACGAGGATAGTGCGGATGCCTGCAAAATTACCGCCCATAACGTCGGTAAAAATCTGGTCGCCTACCACAACGATTTTTTTCTTATCTATACCAAGCCTTTTAACCGCCTTATTTATCCCAAGGGTAAGGGGCTTCGCTCCGTTGGCGATAAACTGAAGCCCAAGCTTTTCCGCAAGGGGCGAAACTCTCTTATTTGTGTTATTGGACACAACCATCATTTTAACCCCGAGAGCCTTCATTTCAAGCAGCCAGTCGGGAATTCCCGCCTCTGCGGCAGGGTTACCGTGCATGGAGAGTGTGTTGTCAAGGTCAAGTATAAGCGCCTCTATATTATTATCCGACAGGAATTTTTTATCTATACTAAGTACATTTTTCAGCCAGAATGTAGGTTTAAAAATCATAATCCACCTTAGAAATAAACAAATTAAGCGGACTCATACCGAATCCGCTTAAAAACTTGTGTAATCTACGCTATTACTTGAACTTGCGCTTACGTGCAGCTTCGGACTTCTTCTTACGCTTTACCGAAGGCTTTTCGTAATGTTCTCTCTTACGAACCTCAGCTAATACGCCATCTCTTGCGCAAGAACGCTTGAAACGCTTTAATGCTGTGTCTAAGGACTCGTTTTTACCGAGACGAATTTCTGCCATGTATATCCCTCCCTTTGCCTTACGGCACAGGTTATCTACAAGTTAAACTACTTAGTAGCCGAACAAAGATAAATGTTCAATCAGTATTATACTATAAATAGCATAAATTGTCAATACTTATTTTAAAAAATCTTCAACGTTTAATTCTTCACCGTCTGCCCAGAGTCTTTCAAGGTCATAGAACTCTCTTGTTTCCTTATAGAAAATATGAGCCACAACATCAATATAGTCGAGGGTTATCCAGTTCTGCCCCTGCTGGCTTATAGCACATTTAGGCTCAATTCCAAGCTGTCCCATCTGGAAATCCACCTCGTCAGCGAGAGCCTTTACCTGTGTTGTACTTGTACCCTCGGCGATAATGAAGTAATTGGCGAGAATGGTTAAATCGCCTATTTTAAGAATACGGATATTTCCTGCCTTCTTATTATCAAGGGTTGTAACTATCTTTTTTACGATTTCGATATCAGTCATTTCTGTCATTTTACTTATCCTTTCTATTTCTTCTTAGCAAATTCGATATAATAATTATAGGCCTCCATGGTTGAAAGAGGAACCTTGCTTCCCTTTCCGATAAGGCTTCCTATTGACCATTTTACTGCCTGAAACATAGCGTTATCAAGGTCTTTCAAAGCGAAACCTCTGTATTTTTCAACCTCGGGATAATCTCTTTCCTCCGAGACAAGATCGCCGAGATAAACTATCTTTTCAAGCTTCGACATTCTCGCTCTGCCTACTGTATGAAAGCGGACTGCATTAAGAATATCGTTATCCGTAATACCGAGATTATTCTTAAGATAATAAGCCGCCGCAATCCCGTGCCATGTGCCCTTTGTGTCCAGCTCAACAGGGTCTACATAATAACCCGAGGAAAGCATCTCCTTCTTCATTTCATCGAAGTCTGCTTCCTTCCGTATATCGTGTAGTATTCCCGCAAGAAAGGCCTTTTCCTTGTCTTCTCCGTGGATTTCCGCAAGCCTTACGCACATATCGGCAACGTTACAGCTATGATTATAACGCTTCTTACCCATCATTTCCTTTATGAGTGCCTTATAATCAGTCACGGTAAAGCCCCCTTGAATTTATATATTCAAGAACCTCGGGAGTTACAAGTCCCTCGGTATCTCTGCCGTTTTTAATTCTGTCCCTTATGTCCGAGGAGGAAACCTCGATTACAGGGAGATTTAAAACCTTTACCCTTCCGAGCTCATTGGCATATTCGTAAAGATCGGCATAGCTGTCGTTCTCCCTCGCCGCCGCCACAACGTGACATTCCTTGAGAAGAGCCTCATGGCGGTACCAATGCTCGAAATAAAAGAGCATATCTCCGCCGATAATCAGGTAAAATTCGGTATTCTTAGGATAAATCTCCTTAAGAGCACGGACTGTATTTATGGTATAGCTTTTTCCGCCCAGCTTCTTCTCGATATCCGAAACGGAAAAGCCCTTTATTCCTCCGAAAGCAATATTACACATTTCCATTCTGTGGGAAAAGTCGATAGTGCCTGATTTATGAGGCGATTCCGAGGTAGGAATAATAAGCATTTCATTAAGCTTAAGCTCCTTGAAGGCCGCCTTTGCGAGAGCGATATGCCCCTGATGAACAGGGCTGAAGGCTCCGCCGAAAATTCCGATTTTACTCATTTATAAATACTACCCTTTTCTTTTCATCCTTATTCTGTCTGTAGATTACGAAGCGTGTTCCGATAACCTGTACAGGCTCAGCACCAAGCTTCTCGCAAAGCTCTGTACACACCTCTCTTGCGTTCATTTCGCAGGTTTCATGAACCTTTCCCTTAATCATTTCTCTCTTGTTAAGAGCGTCGTCAGCCTGCTTTATTACCTCGTCGCCGATTCCGTTCTTACCCACATATAATATGGTTTCGTATGTATTGGCAAGCGCTCTCAGCGCAGCTCTTTCCTTACTGGTCATAGAATTATTCCTTTTCTTCCGATAAAATTTCCGTTAATTTACTGAGTGCATTACTGCGATGGCTGATATTATTCTTTTCCTCGTCGGAAAGCTCCGCTACGCTTCTGTCGTCAACCATGAAAATAGGGTCGTAGCCGAAGCCGTTTTCGCCCTTCGGCTCTGTACCGATAGAGCCCTCAAGAGTTCCGAGAACGGAATATTCCGTCTCGCCGTCTATAATGCAGTATAACGCACATACGAATCTTGCTGTTCTCATGCTTTCGTCAACGCCGTCAAGCTCGGAAAGTATCTTTTCACAAAGCTCCTTGTCGGTAGCATCCTCTCCTGCATAACGGGCGGAATAAATTCCGGGGGCTCCGTCGAGAAAATCCACCTCAAGACCGCTGTCGTCCGCTATAACGGGACAGCCGCATATTTCATAAACAGCCTTCGCCTTTAAATGAGCGTTTTCCTCGAAGGTCTCGCCGTCCTCAACAACATTTATTTCTATACCCTCGTCACGGAGCGACACAGGCTCATAGCCGAGGGGGGAAAGCATAGCCTTGAATTCCTTTACCTTACCCTGATTATTAGTGGCAATAACAACTTTCATTATAAAATAACATTTCCTTTCTTAAGGCAATACCGCATAAAGATTGTATGCAGATTGCGAAGTCAGATTTTTCGTTATTTTGTACAAATTTGACGCAGGCTGTCGCCTGTCAAGGAAAATCAGTGCGAAATAACGGAAAAGATGCAAGCAAGATGCGTGCAAAATCTTAAAATGGTCTTTGTGCGGTGTTGCCTTAAATAAGCCTAAAGCTTATTCCGAAAACAGAATTTCAGCATAATCCGAAGGTATGAAATTCTGTAAATCGTCTATTTTCTCGCCTACTCCCACAAGCTTTACGGGAATACCGAGCTCATCCTTTATAGGTATTATTATACCACCTTTTGCAGTTCCGTCAAGCTTTGTAAGAACAATTCCCGTTATTTCACATACTTCCTTGAATAAACGGGCCTGATTTACAGCATTCTGACCTGTAGTAGCGTCAAGAACGAGAAGGGTCTCTACCGATGAATCGGGAAGCTGCTGTCCTATAATACGGGAAATCTTCTTAAGCTCGTCCATAAGATTTTTCTTATTGTGAAGTCTGCCTGCCGTATCAATAATAAGTACGTCGGCGTTTCTTGCCTTAGCGGCAGAACAGCTATCAAAAACCACCGCCGCAGGGTCTGAACCTTCAGCGTGCTTTACTATTTCAACATCCGCTCTGTCAGTCCATACGTTAAGCTGGTCGATTGCCGCCGCACGGAAGGTATCCGCCGCCGCAACTATAACCCTCTTGCCTTCCTTTTTGAGATTTGCGGAAAGCTTACCGATTGTGGTTGTTTTACCTGCTCCGTTTACGCCGATAACCAGCACTACCGAAGGCTTCGTGGATAAATTGAGCTCATTGTCTCCGCTTAAGATATCGGCGATTATTCCCTTCAGAAGCGTCTTTACCTCAGTAGGGTCAGTAGTACCCGTACGCTTTACCTCCGCTCTTAATCTGTCGCAGATATTGGAGGAGGTTACCGCTCCGATATCGGACATGATAAGGGTTTCCTCAAGCTCCTCGAAAAAATCCTCGTCAATTTTTGTAAAGGAATTAACAAGCACCTCTACCTTTGAAACAAAGCTATCCTTGGTCTTTTTAAGACCCTCTTTAAGTTTTTCAAAAAATCCCATATATACCTCAGATTATAAGTTATAGTTAAAGCTCAGGCTACACCGCACAAGCAAGCGGCGACAAAGGCGTCAGCCGTTAATTGTGCGTGGTTTCCTTTAATCAAGCTCAAGCTCCATATCGTCAATAAGCTCCTGGTGGATAAGGCGTGAAATGCCCTTCTCCTGCATAAATACGCCGTAAAGCACGTCACAGCCCTCGATAGTACCTCTTCTGTGGGTAATTATCATAAGCTGGGTTTTTGTACAGAACTTCTTCAGATATGTAACATATTTCACTACGTTTATTTCGTCAAGCGCCGCGTCCACCTCATCAAGCATACAGAAGGGCGTGGGACGATGCTGTAAGATCGCAAGGTAGATAGTGATAGCTACCATTGTCTGCTCGCCGCCTGAAAGAGAAATAAGATTCTTTATAAGCTTTCCGGGAGGTGCGGCGAAAATTTCTATTCCGCTTTCAAGAACATTTTCAGGATCCATAAGCTCAAGACGGGCTTCACCGCCGCCGAAGATTTCCTTGAAAATACTTCCGAATTTTTCGTTGATTTCGTTGAAGCTTGAAAGGAATTTCGCCTTTATATCGGCAGTAAGATTAGAAATAAGCTTATTCAGGTCAGACTTCGATTTTTCCACATCCTTAAGCTGTCCCGAAAGCTCCTCAAAACGTGTCTTGACCTCTTCATATTCGTCAATAGCCGAGAAGTTTACGCTTCCGAGAGCGGCTATCTTCTTTCTCAGTGACTGAAGCTCCTGCTGTGCCTCACGGAGATTTTCGATAGGCTGAGCCATTTCTCTCGCCTCGGTAACTGTAAGCTCATATTTGTCCCAGAGGGTAGTCTTAAGGCGGTCGTTATCCTTTTCTACGGAAGCCTTCTTTTCTATAGCTACCGCAAGAGCGTTGGAGAACTTCACCTTATCCTCGCTCTTTTCTCTTATTTCCTTTGAAAGCTCGCTGATACGGCGTTCACATTCGTTTTCCTTGGAGATAATCTCGGAAATACGGTTTGTATTATCGCCGAAACGCTTGTTCGCTTCGTCAATTTCAGTTCTCTTAAGAGTAATTTCATCGTTGAGAGCACCGCTCGCCTTTTCAAGACTTTCGATTTCGGAAAGCATACGTTCTCCGTCGCCCTCCGCCATATCTCTCGAACGTTCAACAGCCTCCTTTCGGGACATGATGTTCTCTATATCCTTTTCGGCAGTAAGCCTTTCAATATTGAGTCCCGATATCTCTTCGGAAATTTTCGCTCTTTCAGCGTTGGCCTGTTCAAGCTTTTCTCCTGCAAGAGCAAGCTTTTCTTCGTTTTCGGAGATTTTCTTTTCATATTCTCCGATAGCCTTTTTCGCCGCCTCGATAACCGCTTCCTGTTCGGCAATCTGCTTTCTTCCGCGGTCAATTACGGTTTCGGCATTATCCTGCTGTTCCTCACACTGGCGGATAAGGTCCTTTACGCCGCCTATTTCGGCGGTAAGACGTATTTCCTCCTGTACGAGACCGTTAAGGCGTTCGTTGAAGCCCTCTATTTCAAGGGACATCTTATTTACTTCCGCCTGTAAATCGGAAAAGCCGTTTTTAAAGCCCTCTATTTTTTCCGAAAGCTCTGTAATTTCAGAATTAAGCTTGTCTATTTCATTTTTACGGGAAATGATACCGCTGTTTTCCTTAACGGAACCACCCGTAAAAGAACCGCCTGCGTTAACGATCTGACCGTCAAGGGTAATAATCCTGAACTTATAGCCGTATTTCTTGGCTATATAGGTAGCGCTGTTGATATCGTCCACAACCGCGGTTCTTCCCAGAACGGATTTAATTATTCCGTCATATTTAGGGTCGTACTTAACAAGCTCGCTTCCGAGACCCTCAAAGCCTTCCTCGTTATCAAGTCCGTTCTGCTGGAGAACGTTCCCCTTAACGGAGGTTATCGGATAAAATGTAGCACGACCGCCGTTATTGTCCTTCAGGAACTTGATACAGCGCTTGGCAGTTTCCTCGTTATCTACGATAATATTCTGAAGAGCCGCTCCGAGAGCGGTTTCAACAGCAATACTGTACTTGCTTTCTACGGAAATAATATCCGCCACAGTACCGTGGATACCGCCCAGCTTACCTGCCTTGTTTGCGGACATGACAGACTTAACGCTGGACTGATAGCCTACCATGTTCTTTTCAACGTCGGAAAGAAGCTCTAAACGCTGTTTTTTCTGGTCATAGCTTCTCTTAAGCTGTTCATACTCGTTCTTCTGTTCGGTAAGCTTTCTGTTCTTACCCTCATAAAGCTTTGTATAACCGCCCAGACGGTTTTCAATATCTGATTTTTCCTCGGTAAGTTCAGAAAGGCTTATACTGAGCGCTTTTCTTCTCGCGCGGTATTCTTCCGCCGCCTTTTCCTGATTTTCTATGCGTTCCTTATCGGATTCGATACGCTCCTTAAGCTCAGCGAGAGTTTTTTCCGCCTGCTGTGCGGAAAGCTTGTTTTCTGTAACCTTAGCATAGAGAATACCCGTCTCAGCGTCAAGCTTCTTGTAGTCCCCGTCAAGCTCCTTATCCTCTTCGGCTGATTTCTCAAGACCAAGCTTTAAAGCCTCAATCTTTTCATTTATGGAAAGACATTCCTTCTTCTTGTCTTCCGCTTCTTTTATAAGTGAAGAAATCTGCTGGTCGAATTCATTTCTGCTCTGCTTGCTTTCGTCTATCTGCCTGCGGATTTCCTTTATGCGTTCCTCGTTATGCTTGATTTCATTTTCAAGGACGGCTATCTCCTTATCCTTCTGGGCTATTTCATCCCTTGCAGTATCACTGTTTCTGCGGAGATTATCAAGCTCAGCGGAAAAAAGGCTCTTTTTAAGTACGATTGCTTCATTTTCTTCTTCAAGCTCTCTGATTTCTCTGTCGAAGTGGTCGCACTCGCCGCTGTTAACAAGTATAGCATTTTCAACATCATCAAGAGTTTTTCTCAGCTGGTCAAGCTCTGCCGCCGCAACTGAAATTTCAATGCTCTTTTCCTGCTCCATAAGAGCTCTCGCCTTTATAGCCTTTTCAGACTGTCTTTCGAGAACAGGCAAACGCTCGGAAAGGCTCAGCTCTATATCCTTTAAACGAAGGAAGTTTTCCTCCGCACGGGCAAGCTCTCTTTCAGCCTCTGCCTTTTTATGGAGGAACTTGGATACGCCTGCCGCTTCTTCAAAAATTTCACGGCGCTGGCTTCCCTTTGCGTTAACTATTTCCGCAACTCTTCCCTGTCCGATAATTGAGTAGCCGTCTCTTCCGAGACCTGTACCCATGAGAAGCTCATGGATATCCTTAAGCCTGGACTTTTCGCCGTTTATGAGATATTCGCTGTCGCCTGTACGGTAAAGCTTTCTTGTTATAACAACCTCATCGTTGTCCACAGCTAAAGCTCTGTCCTTGTTATCTATGGAAAGGGCTACCTTGGCGAAGCCCATCTGCTTACGGGCTACGGTTCCGTGGAAGATTACGTCCTCCATCTTATCTCCTCGGAGAGTCTTGGCCCCCTGTTCGCCCATTACCCATCGTAAGGCGTCGCTTATGTTACTTTTTCCGTTACCGTTACTTCCCACGATAGCGGTCATTTTCGTATCGAAATCAAGAACTGTCTTGTCGGCAAAGGACTTGAAGCCCTGGATTTCAAGTGATTTGAAATGCATAATTTCTCCGTTACATTTTTTCTATTCTTAAATACGCTCCCTTTTCCTCGGAAACCCTGAAGGAGTAGCCGAGAGTGGAAAGCCTTATTTTATTTTCTTTTTTCTGGCCGTAAAGCTTACTGATATTTCTTCCGTCGGTATGAATTATGAAACTGTTTCCGCCGAGGCGTCTGAATTCAGCAAGAGCGTCCTCGCAGAAAATCCTGCTTTCGACAATTTCTCTTAAGGCAGGATGATAAACTCCGCCCAGCATCTTCTCCTCAACCTCACGGCTTGCGTGTAGGCCCAGCCTTATTACGGGAATTTCCGAAGCGTTGAAGCTTCTTAGCAGTACTGCACACAAATCAACGGTTTCATCAAAGGAAAAGCTTTTGTATTCACCCTTTTCATAAAGCTCGCCAAGCCTTGTGCCTTTAAGAATTACGGTAGGATAAATTCTTACGGTATCGGCGTCAAGCTCAATAAACCGCTCTGCCGTTTCTATACAGTATTCCTTTTTATCGCCATAAAGCCCCGTCATCATCTGAAGTCCCAGGGAAAAGCCGTAAGCCTTTATAAGCCTTGCCGCCTTTTCAACGTGAGCGGCGGTATGTCCTCTGTCGTTCAGCCTCAGCACCTGGTCATTCATGCTCTGTGCACCCAGTTCAACAGATGTCATTCCGTATTTTTTCAGTATTTCAAGAATTTCTTCGTTGATACAGTCGGGACGGGTAGAACATCTTATTCCGCAGTACTGTTCGGGGAAGGCTTCGGTAAACTCAGAAGCTACTTTCAGAAGCTCCGTCATATAGGCTCTGTCTATAGCAGTAAAGCTTCCTCCGAAAAAGGCGATTTCCGCCTTCATGCTCCTGTCTCTGAGGACAGGCTGCTGTTCGGAAAGAAGAGTTCTTACCTCCTCGGGGGAGGGCGGCTTCTCCGCTCCGCTTATGAATCTCTGGTCACAGAAGGAGCACCTGTTGGGACAGCCGTAATGAGGAATAAAGATTGATATATTAGTTTGTTTCATAGCCCATGAGGCTTATTGCCTCCTTAGCGGCAGCCTGCTCCGCTTCCTTCTTGCTGTTTCCTGTACCTGTTCCTATAACCTGACCATTGAGGAGTACGTTTGCGGTAAAGGTCTTGTTATGTGCGGCACCATGCTCCTCGGGAATTTCATAGGTTATTCTTTCCTCGGGATTCTGCTGGATAATCTCCTGAAGAATAGTTTTATAATCCCCGAACATGAGCTTTCCGCTCTTTATTGTTTCGGGAGAGGGCAGGAAGCCAGTAATAAAATCCCTTGCGGCGTCAAGTCCGCCGTCGAGATATATTGCCGCTATAACCGCCTCAAAAGCGTCGGCAAGTATTGAACGGCGGTCACGTCCGCCTGTATTCTCCTCGCCCTTTCCGAGTCTTATAAAGCTTCCTAAATCTATCTTCTTTGCGAAGCTGTAGAGACTTTCCTCACATACAAGCTTAGAACGGATCTTAGTAAGCTTTCCCTCGGGAAAATCAAGAGAGGTAAAAAGATATTTTGAAACTACTACCGAAAGAACGCTGTCTCCGAGAAATTCAAGTCTCTCGTTGCTGTTCTGTTTTCCGTTCACAAATGAGGAATGTGTAAGAGCCTCCTCAAGTAAGGCGGTATTCTTAAAGCTATAGCCTATAATCTGTTCAAAATTATTCACTTACAGTCTCCTTCTTATTAAGGGCGGAAATAGCTGTTGTTATCTCGCTTATTACATCCTTTTCGACGAATTCTTTAGCCTGACGGATTGCGTTCTTGAAGGCGAGAGCGTCACTGCTTCCGTGAGCCTTTATAACAGGCCTTGAGGTACCGAGAAGAGGCGAGCCGCCTACCTCGCGATAGTCCATCTGCTTGGAAATAGACTTTATTCCCTTAGAAGCGAATAAAGCGCCGATTTTTGAAACAGTACTGCCGAAGATAGTCTCTTTAATAGCCTTCTTCATGAATTTTCCCATACCTTCTACGGTTTTAAGATAAATATTTCCTGTAAAGCCGTCGGTAACTATAACATCGGTAGCACCGAGAGGCACATCTCTTCCCTCTACGTTACCGATGAAGTTAAGTCCCGATTCCTTTAAAAGAGCGTAGGCTTCAAGCTCAAGCTCCCTGCCCTTTTCTTCCTCGGCTCCGATATTTAAAAGACCTACACGGGGATTCTTTATACCCATTATTTTTTCCATGTAGATACTTCCCATAACAGCGAACTGTAAAAGCATTTCGGGTCGGCATTCGGAATTTGCGCCGCCGTCGGAAAGAAGATAAAGCCCTTCTGCACTTGGCATTATAGGAGTAAGAGAGGGACGCTTGATGCCCTTTACTCTTCCTACCACCATTGTACCGCCTACAACAATAGCGGCTGTACTTCCCGCACTTACAAAGGCGTCAGCCTTACCCTCGTTCACAAGCCTGAAGGCTACACCCATAGAGGTATTCGCCTTGGATTTTCTTATATCGAGGGGGTTATCCTCGATTCTTATAATACCCTCTGCATTCTCAACGGAAATGCCGTTACGGCTTACTCCGAGAGCGTCTATTCTTTCATTTATTACCTTTTCATCACCGGTTAAAATAACCTCGACGCCGTATTCCTTAACTGCCTCAGCGGCACCCTTTATTACCTCGTCGGGAGCGTTATCGCCGCCGAATGCGTCTACTGCAATCCTCATATTCTATCCTTTCATCAAGTACCTATGTACTGAAAATCCTGCTCCTTAAGAGCATTCCTTAAATCCGTAAGACCTCTTTCCGCAATTACTGCATACTTGGCCTGTTTATCCTTTATACGCTGTCCTATTTCGGGCAGTATTCCCATGTTTGCACCCATAGGCTGGAAATTCTTTGTTTCTGTGCAGATATGTCCGGAAAGCGCACCTGTCATTGTTGTTTCGGGAAGCATAAGAGGAGCCTTTCCTCTTAATGCTCTTGAAAGATTTATTGCCGCTATGATTCCGCTTGCGGCACTTTCTGTATAGCCCTCAACACCTGTAATCTGCCCCGCAAAATATACATTGTCGCTGTCTCTCAGCTTAAAGCTTCTTTCGAGAAGACGGGGACTGTCCAGAAATGTATTCCTGTGCATTACGCCGTAACGCATGAATTCCGCATTTTCGAGACCCGTAATCATTCTGAAAACTCTCTTCTGTTCTCCGAATTTAAGATTGGTCTGGAAGCCTACGATATTATAGAGCGTACCCTCGTTATTTTCCTTGCGGAGCTGAACTACAGCATAAGGACGCTTGTCCGTTCTCGGGTCGGTGAGCCCTACAGGCTTCATACAGCCATAACGTACGCTTTCTATTCCTCTTTTCGCCAGAACCTCAACAGGCATACAGCCTTCATAAACCGTAAGGTCCTCAAATTCCTTTAAGGGAGCGGTTTCTGCGTTTATAAGCTCATTATAGAAGGCCTCATACTCTTCCCTTGTAAAGGGGCAGTTAATATAATCCGCCTCGCCCTTTCCGTAACGGGTAGCGAAAAACGCCTTTGACATATCTATACTTTCCGCCGTAATTATGGGAGCGGCGGCGTCATAGAAGCTGAGAGCCTTACCTAATTTTGAATATATTACCTCTGCGAAGCTGTCGCTTGTGAGAGGGCCTGTAGCGATTATCGTATTACCTTCGGGAAATTCGGTAACCTCTTCCTCAATAACCGTTATATTGGGATTAGATCTGATTTTTTCCGTTATATAATCGGAAAAGTCCGTTCTGTTTACCGCCAGTGCACCGCCTGCGTCTACTGCGGTAGCGGCGGCGGCCTCCATAGTTATCGAACCGAGGATTCTCATTTCCTCCTTAAGCATTCCTGCCGCACTTTCAACTCTTGCCGCCTTGAGGGAATTACTGCATACAAGCTCCGCAAAGCCCTCGTAATGGTGTGCAGGCGAATACTTCTTCGGCTTCATTTCATAAAGCTCAACCTTAAAGCCCTCTGACGCCAGATGCCATGCCGCTTCACAACCTGCAAGTCCTGCGCCGATAACCTTAACCTTCATCTGTACCATCCTTTTCGGGAGCGTCTCCTTCATAGCCACAGCCTTCCTTCGCACAGTAAAGCTTACCCTTCTTGCCCGCCTTCTTGAAAAGAGTTGAGCCACAGTTGGGGCAGGGATTGCTTACAGGGGTATCCCATGTCATAAAGCCGCATTCCTGATAGTCCTCACAGCCGAAGAAGGGCTTACCCTTCTTGCTCTTTCTCGCAAGCATCTTCTTTCCGCATTTCGGACAGCTTCCGCCTGTCTCATTGACTATCTTCTTTGTATTCCTGCACTCAGGGAAGCCCTCACATCCGAGGAACTTACCGAATTTTCCTATTTTAATAACCATGTGCTTTCCGCAGAGCTCACAGACGATATCGGTAGGCTCGTTGGGTATCTTCACTCTCTTGCCCTCCATATCATTGGTGGCCTTTTCGAGAGTCTTTTCAAAATCCACATAGAAGCTCTTAAGAACGTTATACCATTCAGCCTTACCCTCTTCAACCTTATCCAGGTCGCTTTCCATTTTTGCAGTAAACTTGGTATCTACAATCTTTTCAAAATGCTCGCTTAAAAGCTCGGTTATTACATCGCCGAGAGGAGTGGGCTTAAGCTGCTTCTGTTCTCTTTCAACGTAGTGTCTTTCGAGAATCGTGGTAATTGTGGGAGCAAATGTGGAAGGACGTCCGATTCCGTTTTCTTCGAGAGCCTTGATAAGGCTTGCTTCCGTGTAACGGGGCGGAGGCTGTGTGAAGTGCTGATTTCCGAGAACTGACATAACAGTAAGCTTCTCGTTTTCAGTAAGCCTGGGAAGCGCACCGCCTTCATCGCTTCCGTTGTCTGTGCTTTCTTCATATAAACGTGTAAAGCCGTCGAATTTCACAGTAAAACCCGTGGACTTGAAGAGGCAGTTTCCTGCCTTTATATCGATAGCTACCGCGTCAAGAAGAGCATTCTCCATCTGACTCGCCATAAATCTTTCCCAGATAAGCTTATAGAGCTTATACTGGTCGGAGGTAAGACTGCTCTTTGCCTGTTCAGGGGTTATTTCAACCATAGAAGGACGGATAGCTTCATGAGCGTCCTGAGAATTGCTTCTTGATTTATAAACCTTAGGCTTGGCGGGAGCGTAATTATCGCCGTAGCGTTCTCTTATGAGCTTTGCCGCTGCAGCCTGCGCTTCCTCGGAAACTCTGAGGCTGTCGGTTCTCATGTATGTGATAAGACCTACTGCGCCCTGTCCGTCAATTTCCACGCCTTCGTACAGCTCCTGAGCCGCCTTCATGGTTCTTCTCGCATTAAAGGAAAGCTTTCTTGAAGCTTCCTGCTGCATTGTAGATGTTGTAAAGGGTGGTGCAGGCTGTTTCTTACGGACGCTCTTCTTTATTCCGGAAACAACAAAATCCTGACCCTCGAGATATTTCAGAATTTCATCAACCTGTTCCTTGGTCTTAAGCTCGGTCTTCTTTCCGTCAACCTCCTGAAGCTTTGCAGGAAACTGCTTTCTTGAGGAGGAGCCGTGAAGCTTTGCGTCGATAGTCCAGTATTCCTGGCTTTCGAAGGCATTTATTTCCTTTTCACGGTCAACGATAAGACGAACGGCTACCGACTGTACACGGCCTGCCGAAAGACCTCTTCTTACCTTTTTCCAGAGGAAGGGGCTGAGCTGATAGCCAACGATTCTGTCGAGAATACGTCTTGCCTGCTGAGCGTTTACCAGGTCCATGTCTATTCCTCTCGGATTTTCCATTCCGTTTTTAACGCCAGTCTTTGTAATTTCGCTGAAGGTTACTCTTACCGCCTTCTTCTCATCAAGCTTTAAAACATGAGCAAGATGCCAGGAAATAGCCTCGCCCTCTCTATCAGGGTCAGTTGCGAGATACACGGTATCAGCTTCCGCCGCCTGTGCCTTAAGCTCCTTTATGAGGGACGCCTTATCCCTCTTGTTTTCATAATGGGGCTCGAAATTATTCTCTATATCTACGCCCAGCTTTGACTTGGGTAAATCTCTTATATGACCGAAGGAAGCAACTACATCGTAGTTTTTTCCGAGATATTTTTTTACTGTTTTCGCCTTGGCTGGCGACTCAAGTATAACTAAATCAGACAAATTCCTAACCTATCCTTTCCATTGACTGTCGCTTTATCTCCCAGCACAGGATGGACGCCGCCACCGCCGCATTAAGAGACTCCGCATTCTGTATAGGGATGTATATCCTGTTTTCTGCGGCAGAAGAAACCTCATCGGAAACGCCGTTTCCCTCGTTGCCGATTATAACTGCTGTTTTTTCGGGGAATTCTGCCTCAGAAAGGCTCTCCGCCCCCTCGTCCAGCATCGCCGCATAAACCCTGAATCCCTTTTTCTTAAGCTTTTCTATCGTTTCGGGCAGTACTGCACGGAAAAAAGGGAGCCTGAAAAGCGAGCCCATAGCACTTCTCACAAGCTTCGGCGAATAAACGTCGGCACAGTCGGGTGACAGGATAACCCCGTCCATTCCGAGAGCGTCGCAGGTACGGATTATCGTACCGATATTTCCCGAATCCTGAAGCCCGTCGAGAATAACATATTTTCCGTTTTCTATTTTACCCGTTTCCCTGTTTTTGTCAAGCATTTTTACCGTAATAAAAACACCCTGAGGCGACTTTGTATCGGAAATATATTCGCTTATATCCTCGGTTATGATAAAAACCTCTGTTTTTTCCTTAAGTTTTTCATAAACCCCGGAATATTTCTTAATTGCGTTTTCCGTTATAAAGGCGGCAGTAACCGTAAGTCCACAGCTTACTGCCTCAGAACACAGCTTAGCACCCTCAACATTGAATTCGCCCGTTTCCTCCCTTACCCTTCTCTCACGGTTAAGATTACGGTAATGCTGAACAGCGCTGTTTTTTCTTGATGAAATATTCATTTGACAACTACACCTGTATTATGTTAAACTAATTCTATCATTTTCATACGAAAGGAACGAAAGATGCATTTTTCTGAATTAAAGCTTATTTCCGAGGATACGGGACTGGATTTTGACGGAAGCTTTCCTGCCCTTATAGGAGAGCGTGAAGGCCTCGGGGTCACAGTTACCGATACCGACGGAATATATGAAATAAGAATTTTTGCCGAAAATATATTTAAATCGGAAAAGGAGCTTTTTTCGGCAGTATGCCGTTTAAGCGAAAGCTTGCCTAAAAATACAATGCTGAATCAGTCGTGTGAGGTCGGATATTTAAGCGTGAAGCTTGATAAATTCCGACTTCTCCAGGAAAATATTGTATATCTCAAGGAATTTTTAGATAAGCTTACCTTAGAAATAAGCGAAAAAAAGCTTAGTGGCACGAAGCCCGTCCTTCCGAAAAAGGCTGTTGTTACCGAAAAAAGTCTACCGAAAAACGCAAGGCGATTAAAGCTCGGCTTCAGCAAGGAAAGCCTTTTCGGGCTTATCGGTGCCGTTATCGGAGCCATAGCGGTAACAGCTCTCGCAATCTTCGTAATAACTCCCGAAACGGAAGAAACCCTTATGTCCGTTTCATTTTCGGTAACCTTCGCTCCCTATATTGCCGCAGCAGCAGCCGCTCTTATCATATTCTCGGATTACCGTTTTCTCGCCCGAAAGCTGGACGCCTTCGGTGTAATAGCGTGTCCTGTACTTACGATACTTACCGTGATAGCTTCAGGCTTCGGAATAACCGTAAAGGGTATAATGAACACACTTGGTATAAGTATGAATGACGCTATAAGCGGATTTCCCGATTATCTGTCCGATAACGGTATACTGGCGAATTTCTTCGGCGGATATACCATGGGCGGGATAATTCTTTCGGTTTTAGCTTCAATTCTTATATATATTTTCTACTTTAACCGTCATCCCGAGGAAACGGAAAATTCCGAAAAAATAATCCTCGATGAAGAGAAAAAAGCGAAAAAATAAAATACCTTATATGCGAAAATATCACGCCCGTATACATTCGGGCGTGATAATTTTTACTCTTAAAGAGCAGCCTTAGCCTTGTCGCATAATGCTGTGAAGCCTGCTGCGTCGTTGATGGCGATTTCAGATAACATCTTACGGTTAAGGGAGATGTTAGCCTTCTTTAAGCCATTGATGAATGTAGAATAGTTCATTCCGTTGAGCTTGCAAGCTGCGGAGATTCTTGTGATCCAGAGTCTTCTGAAGTCTCTCTTCTTTAAACGTCTGCTGATATATGCGTACTTACCGGACTTCCATACAGCTTCCTTAGCAGTCTTGAAAAGTCTGCTCTTACCGCCCCAGTAGCCCTTTGCAAGCTTTAAAATCTTATTTCTTCTCTTACGAGTAGCTAATGCGCCTTTAATACGTGCCATTATTTAATTCCTCCTGTTTACCTTCTTGTTCCGTTAATTACTTAAGCGTAGGGCATGAGTGCCTTGATTTCAGCCACGTTTGTGCTGTCGCAGTAGCCTGCTGCACGATTGATTCTCTTACGCTTTGTAGCTTTCTGAGTAAGTCTGTGGCGACGGTTTGTACGCTGGTACTTAACCTTACCGTTAGCTGTAAACTTAAAACGCTTTTTAGCTCCGCTGTGTGTTTTGATCTTGTTCTTAGGCATTTTGATATCCTCCTTATTATTTTGGTACCGAATTATTCGGCACTGTTCTTTGCTTTCTTTGCGTTAGCCGCAGCAGTCTTGGGCGAAATAACTATCATATAATTCTTACCCTCGAGAGTAGCGGGCTTATCGGTTGTACCGAATTCAGCACAAGCTTCAACAAACTTTTTCATAAGCTCCTCGCCGAGATTCATGTGGGAAAGCTCTCTCGCTCTTCTGAAACGAACTCTGAGCTTAACCTTATCACCGTTCTTGAGGAACTTTAAAGCCTGGTTTACCTTAGTATTGAAATCGTTGGTGTCGATGTTGAGCGACATCTGGATTTCCTTAAGCTCTGCCTGCTTCTGGTTCTTTCTTGCTTCCTTTTCACGCTTTGACTGTTCAAAACGATACTTACCGTAATTCATTATACGGCATACGGGCGGATTACCCTGCGGTGCAATAAGAACGAGGTCGAGCTCTGCTTCTTCTGCACGAGCTAAGGCTTCATCGGAGGACATAACGCCGAGCTGTTCGCCGTCTTCTCCGATTACACGGACTTCCTTTTCGTGAATTTCGTCGTTGATAAGAAGTTCTTTTGTGCTGATAACGTACACTCCCTTTCTAAAAGCAAAACAAAAAGCGCAGGATAACTCCCACGCCTACAAAATCCACTATAAATATGAATTTTATAAACAACCTCGTCTGACTGCCTTATGCGCCGACGGGTGAGAGTCAATCTACTTTCTGTTTATAATACCTTGTTATTATACAACAATACTTTACGTTTGTCAATAGTTTTTTAAAAATATTTTTCTTTATTTTTCCGACAATTTGTGATAAAATATCATTACTGAGTGAAAAAGAAAGGAATCCGCCTTATGCTTAAAGAAATACTGAATCCCTCAGCCTGCTCCGAGTGCAGGCTCTGCTGCTGGTTTGACAGGGAGGATCAATGGGAAAACCCCGTTATCTCCGAGAAGATAGCGGATATAACGAGGAAGGAATGCCCCTCGGGAGAGCTTCTCCCCTACGGAAAAAACAGCTTCCGCTTCAAACTCGACTTCAACGAGGAAGGACTCGCCCCCTGCCCTGCGGTAACGGATAGAGGCTGTTCCTTAAGCCCCGAAGCCAAGCCCTTCGACTGCAAGATATGGCCCTACAGGGTTATGAAAAAGGACGGAAGGCTTGTTATAGTGCTTTCTCCCGTCTGTGAAACTCTTTCGGCAAGAGCTTTCTCCGAAACAAAGGCCTTCGGCGAAAAAATTTCCTCGGAAATTTTTAAGGAAGCCGAGGAAAACCCCGATATCATCAAGGACTATATCGAGGGCTATCCCATAATCACCGAAAAATAATTATTCCTTATTCTCAAAGGTACGGCGGGGTTCAACCTCGCCCTTTTTGAGCTTTTCGCTGTAAATATCGTACTGCTCGTCTACCCAGTAAATCATTTCCTTATAGCCGTCGGTATCGTTGGGAAAATCCTTTTCCTCAACCATTTCCGCAAGCTCGGAGCACATAAGCCCGTACCATACCGAGGCGTGAAGCTGTTCTCCTGCAGGAGACATCTTATAATTGAAGGTGTTGAGACTTCCTACGGTACTGTTATTGGCTGTAAAATAGAAATATTTCGGTATATCGAAATATCTCGAACGGTCAAATTTGATTTCCATGCAACCACTCCTTAAATACCAAAAATCGGCAAGGTTTCCCTCGCCGATTTATTATTTGCCTGTTGTTAATTATTCGGCAGCAGTCTCTTCTTCAACTGCTTCATCAGCAGTTTCCTCAACGGGAGCTTCTTCTTCAACCGCTTCCTCTTCGATAATTTCATCCTCAACGTCAGCCGTATCATCGGCAACTTCGGTATCTAAAACTATAGATTCGCCAATGTTATTGGCTGTGGAATCGGAGGAGCCGCCCCAGTAAATTGCAACTACGTTTACTGCGATAGCTACTATAAAAAATACGATAGCGGCAGTCTTTGTAAAACGTGCAAGCTGTGCCTCCTTTGTTCTTCCGCTGTTCTTCTGGTAGTAGTTATCGTTGCTGCCGCCTGTGATAACATTGGACATACCCTGCTTGGATTCCTGCATAAGTACAACAGCTACAATTATGATACATGAAATGATAAGTACAATCGCAGCAATAATTTCAATAATTCCCATTTTTAGCCTCCTGAAATATATACATAAAGCTTCTGTTATTTTGACGTACGCTAAATTATAACATATAATTTCAGGAAATGCAAGCCTTTTTTGAAAATATTTTTAAAAAAACACAAAGATATATTATATATGGTACTTGCAGATTTATCTAAGATGTGATATAATATACTTTAATACGCTGAAAGGACAAAGAAACATGAAAAAAGCCCTTCCATTATTGCTTATTATATCGCTTCTGCTTTCGGGCTGCAGGCAAAATTCAGCCCCGAACACAGAGAATACAACCGAAACAACAGAACATACAGCCGAAGTCTCACAGACAGAAGCCGTTTCCGCCGAAACAGGAACATCGGCAAATAACGGCACTACCGCCTCTGTTACAACTGCGACTTCTTCCGAAGCAGACACTTCTGCCCCATCCACAGACGCCGTTCAGACAGACAAACCGCAGGAAACCGTTAATAACAACAGCTCTCCCGATTACGATGAAAAGCTTTCTGCTGATTCAAAGGAATACGAGGGCAGAAAACAGTCCTCGGACTACAACTACGGAGAGGCTTTACAGAAATCGATCCTTTTCTATGATTTACAGCGTTCGGGAGACCTTCCTGATAATTTCCGCTCAAACTGGAGAGGAGATTCCTGCCTTAAGGACGGTCAGGATGTGGGTCTCGACCTCAGCGGCGGCTTCTTTGACGCAGGAGATAACGTAAAATTCAATCTCCCCATGGCGTACACCACCTCGGTTCTCGCCTGGTCGGTTATCGAGGACAAGGCGGCCTACGAGGAAAGCGGACAGCTTCAGTATATTCTCGACAATATCCGCTGGGGTAACGATTATTTCATAAAATGTCATCCAGAAGCCAACGTCTATTATTATCAGGTAGGCGACGGCAACGCTGACCATGGCTGGTGGGGAGCGGCAGAATGTGTTGAAACACAGATGAATCGCCCCTCCTATAAGGTTGACCTGAATAACGGCGGCTCTACTGTTGCGGCAGGAACAGCGGCGTCTCTTGCCTCCTGTGCAGTAGTTTTCAAGGACAGCGATCCCTCCTATTCAGAGCTTTGCATAAAGCACGCAAAGGAGCTTTTCGACTACGCTGAGAAGGTAAAAAACGATTCAGGCTATACCGCCGCCAACGGCTTCTATAACTCCCACAGCGGCTATGTGGACGAGCTTGCTTTCTCCGCCTTCTGGCTCTATAAGGCGACAGGCGACAGCTCCTATCTCGAAAAATCGAAAAGCTATTACGGGCAGTCGGGCGGCGACTATACCTGGGCCTTCTGCTGGGATGACAAGAGCTTCGGTACAGCCCTTCTTCTGGCTGTCGAAACAGGCGAACAGACCTATAAGGATAAAATTGAACAACACCTCGATTACTGGAACAGCGGCATAAAATATACTCCTAAAGGTATGGCGTGGTTGGACCAATGGGGAGCTCTCAGATATTCAACCACTACCGCATTTTTAGCAGCAGTATACGCAGACAGCGAGGCTTGTCCAGCCGCAAAAAAGGATATATATCACAGCTTCGCAAAAAAGCAGATCGACTACGCTCTCGGCAGCAGCGGAAGAAGCTACGTCTGCGGTTTTGGGGTAAATCCCCCGCTTAACCCTCATCATCGTACCGCTCACGGCTCAGCTACAAACAATATCGGCGAGCCCTCCAACAATTTACACACCCTTTACGGCGCACTTGTAGGCGGCCCCGACAGTAACGACGGATATTCCGACGACAGAAGCAACTACATCAACAACGAGGTAGCCTGCGACTATAACGCAGGCTTCACGGGCGCTCTCGCCAAGCTTTATAAAGCCTATGGCGGCGAGACTCTGAAGAATTTCGGCGCAATAGAAACACCATCCACAGAAGAGCTTTACGCCGACGCCGGGGTTAATGTAAACGGCCAGGACTTCATCGAAATAAAGGCTCTCGTTTATAACAAGACTACTACCCCTGCAAGAAATACCGATAACCTGAAGCTCTGTTATTTCTTCGATTTAAGCGAGATAATTGCGGCAGGCGGCTCACCGAGCGATATAACCGTCTCCACCAATTACATGCAGGGCGGCACAGCCAGTGGAGTAAACTGCTGGAACGAGGAGAAAAATCTCTATTATGTAGCCATAGATTTCACGGGAGTAAACATCTACCCCGGCGGTCAGGACGCACATAAAAAGGAGGTACAGTTCCGCATAAAGAGCAATAACGGTATCTGGGACAACAGCAACGACCCTTCATATATTGATGTTGCCTCGGTAAGCGGCGGAACTCTTACAAAGGCTTATAATATGGCTCTTTATGAAGGCAGTACCCTCGTATTCGGTACTGAGCCCAACGAAAAGAACACAGGCACAGCTATAGCGGATATTATTTCCAAGCCCCAGAACAATAATAACAACAATAACAACAGCAACAACAATAATAACGGCGGTAATAACAATAATACTGCACCCACCGCTCCCGTATCCGATAAGGGAACGGTAAGCGTTGAGCTTTCACAGCAGGCTACGGGCGGAAACGGTAATACCATCGCCTTCACCCTTAAAATCAAGAATACGGGAACAACAGGTATCGACCTCAGCAAGCTTACTGCCGACTATTTCTTTACCAAGGACGGAACGGCAGACCTCAGCTTCTGGTGCGACTATGCGGATATCTCGGGAAGCAGCTATCAGGCCTGTACCGAAAGCATTTCGGGAAGCTTCTCCGCAGAAAACGGTGACAACAAAGACACAAAATGTACAATTAAGGGCAGTGGCGTTCTGAGCGGCGGCGATACCCTTCAGATTCAGGTCAGAATAACAAAATCCGACTGGTCGGAATTCAACCTCGGCAATGACTATTCCGCAGGAAACGCAGACAACATAAAAATCACATACAACGGAAAGGAACTTTAATATGAAAATTTCTGAGCTTTACGGAAAGGGAAAGACCGTTCTTTCCTTCGAGGTATTCCCTCCTAAAAAAACAAGCAATATAGATACAGTTTACAATGCTCTCGAACAGCTTACATGTCTTAATCCTGCCTACATAAGCGTAACCTACGGCGCAGGCGGAAGTCTCGCAGGAAACCTTACCTGTGAAATAGCTTCGGCTATAAAGAATAAATATAAAACCGAGGCAATGGCACATATCACATGCGTAAACTGTACAAAGGACGAGGTTAAGGCCACTCTTACAAAATTAAAGGAAGAGGGCGTAGAAAATATCCTTGCTTTAAGAGGAGATATAAACCCCGATATCCCTCCGAAAACCGATTTCCGCTATGCCAGCGATTTAGTTTCCTTTATAAAGGAAAACGGCGATTTCGGAATTTCAGGCGCATGCTATCCCGAGGTACATTCCGAAGCCCCCGACATGATTACCGATTTACGGAATCTTAAAACAAAGGTTGACGCCGGTGCGGAATGCCTCGTTTCACAGCTTTTCTTCGATAATAACGCCTTCTACGATTTCCTCGAAAAGGCCCGTATCGCAGGAATAAATGTTCCCGTTTCCGCAGGAATTATGCCTGTTACCAACAAGAATCAGATTGAGCGCATGGTAACTCTCTGCGGAGCAAGCTTTCCTGCTAAGTTCTCAAGAATGCTTCAGAAATATGAAAGCCGCCCTGAGGCTCTCGTTGACGCAGGTATAGCCTACGCTGCCGACCAGATTATCGACCTTATCTCAAACGGTGTTCAGGGCATTCACCTTTATACCATGAACAATCCTTATGTGGCAAGAAGAATTGTCGAAATCGTAGGAAAGCTTTTATAATGGACGTCAAGAAGGAAGCCCTCCGCTATCTGGGATATGGAAACAGTCAGCCTGATGAAGCCACCGAAAGGCTTCTTACAAGGGCTATCAGCGAGCTGAAAAACTGCGGCTCTGAAAAATACTGCTACAAGGTTTTAAACAAAAGCGAATGCAGTAATATTCTCAAAGGCGAGGATATCCATAGGCATCTTGAGGGCTGTGAAAAAGCGATACTTTTCGCCGCAACCCTCGGTATTGAAGCGGACAGGCTTATTCATAGAGCCGAAATTTCGGATATGGCTTATGCGGTAGTCCTCGACGCGGCGGCAAGCGCCTTTACCGAGGAATACTGCGATAAAACAGAGAAAGAAATAAACAGTCTTACAGGCGGATATTTCACCTTCCGCTTCGGGCTTGGCTACGGAGATTTTCCTATATCGCTACAGAAGGATTTTATCCGAATTATGAACGCCGATAAGCTTATAGGGCTTACCGCAAATGAAAGCGGTATACTTATCCCCAGAAAATCCGTTACCGCCGTAATCGGTATATCGGATAAGCCCCTGAACCCAGAAAGGGAACGCTGTGAAATATGCAGTATGAAGGAAACCTGTAAATTCAGAAAGGAAGATAAACGCTGTGACAGTTAAGGAGTTACTTAAGAAGGACTACGTCGTTCTCGACGGCGGCTTCGGAACAGAGCTTCAGAAAAGAGGCATGGAGCCGGGAGAAACCTCGGAAATAATGAATTTCAAGCGTGAAGCGGATGTCTGTGCAGTACTGCGTTCATATATTGAGGCAGGATCAGACATCATAAGCGCAAACACCTTTGGCGCAAACAGATACAAGCTTGAAGGCTCGGGCTATACAACCGCTCAGGTAATCGAAAAAGCCATGAGCATAGCAAGAACTGCCGCAGAGGGCACAGACACCCTCGTAGCCCTGGACGTAGGGCCTATAGGAACTCTTCTTGAGCCTGCAGGTACATTAAGCTTTGAAGAGGCCTACGATATTTTCTCCGAAATAATAATCGCAGGAAAGGACAAGGCCGACCTTATCGTTATTGAAACGATGACCGACCTTTACGAGATAAAGGCGGCGCTTTTAGCGGCGAAGGAAAATTCCGACCTCCCCGTGTTCACCTATATGACCTTTGAAAAGAACGGAAGGACCTTTACAGGCGTTTCTCCCTCAGCTATGGCTCTTACCCTCAGCGGTCTCGGTGCAGACGCAATCGGTGTAAACTGTTCCCTCGCCCCCGATGAATTATACGATATACTTTCCGAAATAAAAGAATATACAAATCTTCCCCTCGTAATCAAAGCTAACGCAGGTCTCCCTGACCCCATTACAGGCGAATACAGCGTAAATGCGGAGGAATTCGCAAGACAATACATCCGTTTTTCAAGGCTGGGCGTAAAGGTATACGGCGGATGCTGTGGTACCTCTCCCGATTATATCAGGGCAGTAATCGCTATGCTTAAAGATAATATTCCCTCAGAAATGGAAATAAAGGCTGTACCGCCTTCTGTTTCAAGCTACAGCAAGACAGTTACCATAGACTGTCCGAAAATTATCGGAGAAAGAATAAATCCTACAGGAAAAAAGCTCTTTAAAGAGGCTCTCCGAAACAACGATATAAACTACATTCTTAATCAGGCTCTTGAACAGATTTCCGCAGGGGCAGATATTCTTGATGTAAATGTGGGACTGCCTGAAATAAATGAAAAGGAAATGATGATAAAGGTCGTAAAGGCTCTTCAGAGTATAACCGACCTTCCCCTTCAGATAGACAGCACCAAGCCCGAGGTTATCGAGGCAGCACTCAGGGTTTATAACGGAAAGGCCATCGTAAACTCCGTAAACGGCGAACAGGAAGCCCTTGACGCAATCCTGCCCATAGTCAAGAAATACGGAGCTTCGGTAGTTGGTCTTACCCTCGACAACAACGGCATCCCCCCCACCGCCGAGGAAAGATATAAAGTTGCGGAGAAAATCGTTAAGGAAGCAGAAAAATACGGCATTCCCAAGGAAGACGTATTCATCGACTGTCTCACCCTCACCGCCAGCACAGAGCAGAAGGCTGTTCCCGAAACCCTTAAGGCGGTTTCCCTCGTTAAAGAACGTCTCGGCGTAAAGACTGTTCTCGGCGTGTCTAACATTTCCTTCGGACTTCCCTCCCGTGAGCTTATCAACAGCACCTTCCTTTCCTGCGCACTTCATGCAGGACTTGACCTTCCTATAATCAATCCCAACATTACTGCCATGTCGGGAGCGGTTTTCGCCTACAGGCTTTTATCGGGAGCAGACAAGAACTCGGAAGAGTTTATCGAACGCTTCGGAAATACCGTAGCCTCCGCACCTGTAGCAAAATCAGAGGTAACCCTCGCCTATGCTATAGAAAAGGGGCTTAAGGATGACGCGGCGGCCCTCACAAGAGAAAAGCTTGCCGACACCGACGCCATGGATATCATAAATAACGAACTTATTCCTGCTCTTGACCGTGCAGGAGCCGATTTTGAGAAGGGAAAGATTTTCCTTCCCCAGCTTATTCTTTCTGCAGGAGCGGCACAGGCCTGCTTCGGCGTAATAAAGGAAAAAATGAGCGGTACCGACCAGATAAGCAAGGGCAAAATCGTTCTTGCTACCGTTAAGGGGGATATCCACGATATCGGAAAGAATATCGTAAAGACACTTCTGGAAAACTACGGCTATACCGTTATCGACTTAGGTAAGGACGTTCCGCCTGAGGCTGTCGTTTCCGCCGCTAAGGAGCATGACGTAAGACTCGTAGGCTTAAGCGCACTTATGACCACAACTCTCGGTGCTATGGAGGATACTATAAAGCTTATCAGGAAAAACGATCTCAACTGCAGGGTAGTCGTTGGCGGTGCAGTTCTTACAGAGGACTACGCAAGCAATATAGGTGCTGATTTCTACGCTAAGGACGCTAAGGAAACAGTTGATATTGCGAAAAGAATATATGGTTGATAATATAAAAGCACGCTGTCAAGGTATATTGACAGCGTGTTTTTATACGATATCGTGTATAACAAAACGCCCCTGTTTTCACAGGGGCGTTCAACATTTTGATTAGATAACGAAACGGGAAACCTGTTCCTTAAGAACATTGGACTGACCGTTAAGCTCCTGACAAGAAGCGGCAGTTTCTTCAGCTGTTGCAGAGTTCATCTGTACAACCTGAGAAATCTGGTCGATACCTGTCATTACCTGCTGAATAGAATCAGCCTGATGTGCGCTTGCGTCAGCGATACCAACGATAAGCTCAGTTGTCTGTCTGGAGATATCCATAACTTCCTTCATTGTTTCTGCGGTTGTAACAGCAATCTTGGAGCCCTTGTCAACAGCGTCGATAGAAGCTGTGATAAGTTCTGTTGTGCTGCTTGCAGCCTCAGCACTCTTGGAAGCTAAGTTTCTTACTTCGTCAGCAACTACTGCGAAGCCCTTACCTGCGTCGCCGGCTCTTGCAGCCTCAACAGCAGCGTTAAGAGCAAGGATGTTGGTCTGGAATGCAATATCGTCGATAGTCTTGATGATGTTTTCGATCTGCTTGGACTTTTCTTCGATTTCCTTCATAGCGGAAACCATTTCGTTTACTTCGTGGTTCTGGCGGATAATCTTGCTTTCTACCTCGCCGGAGTAATCCTTAGCCTTAGCAGCGTTATCAGCGTTCTTGGAAACCTGATCGTTGATTTCTGTGATTGTGGAAGAAAGCTCTTCGATAGCGGCAGCCTGTCTTGTTGTACCTTCAGCAAGGGACTGGGAGCCTTCAGCCATCTGTCTCGAACCTGTAAGAACTTCGTCGGAGGATACGTTCATGTTATTGAGCATATCGCCGAGAACTTCGTGGATTCTTGTAAATGCATTCTTGATAGCAACGAAATCTCCGTGGTATTCAACGCCGGGAGTCTTTGTAAAGTCGCCGCCTGCCATGGATTCAAGGATACCGCTCATATCGCTGATGTAGGCATTAAGAGTATGCTTTGTATCCTGAAGCTTTCTTGCAAAGTCGCCTACTTCGTCATTACCGAAGTTGTAGGTAAAGTCGGGAACGTTGAGCTCACCTCTGCTCATGCTGTCAGCAAGGTCGGAAACGACTGTGATAGGCTTGATAACTGTCTTGTTGTTGAAGAGGTATGTAACTACGCACATAGCAATCATAACAGCAAGCGCAGAAAGAGAAGCAAAGATAATGGTGGAGCTGAAGAGAGAGTCAGCCTCTGTTGTATTTGTACCTGCGAAGTATGCACCTACATACTTGCCGTTCATATCGAACATAGGCTCATAGCATACGAAGAAGGGGTTGCCTACTACGGTAGCACGTCCTGTGTATTCGCTTAAGCCGTCAACTACTACCTTAGCAACATTATCAGCCATGTCTGTACCTACTGCACGGGTACCGTCAGTATTGATAACAGTTGTTGAGTAACGTGTCTTACCCTGGAAAATTGTTACTTCAGCATGTGTCTGTGCCTTAACATTTTCGAGCCAGTCAGTAGCCTCGAGGTCGAAACCGATGGTACATGTACCTACAACACCGGAATCACCCTTTACAGGTACAGAGTACACATAGAAAAGAGGAACGTTTGTATCGGAAAGGATACCAACCTTTTCGGAGCCTGTTAAAACAGTAGATACGTCGAAGGAAGAAACCTTAAAGTTAGAACTCTTCCATACAACAGCACCTGTGTTGTCTGTAATCTGACAGAACTCATGATCTGAAGATGAGAACTTCTTCCAGTCCTCTTCAATTAAAGCGGTATTCTTTTCTGTTATAGAAAGAGCAAGATCACCACTGTCATACCAATGTGAATAAAGCTCAGCAAGTCCATCTTCTTCATAGATGAGTTCCTGCTTGAGTACGCTTACGCCTACACGTGCTCTGTCAACCATGATTGTATCATTGTAGTTGGAGAAGAGTACGCATGTTACTACGATAGATAACGCTGCTGTAACAAACAGAGATACTACCGATAAAGCAAGCATTTTTAAACCAAAACGTGACATAATAACCTCCGTAATGCCTGTGTGTATATGGCAATTTATTATCCCTATAATAACATTAAAATCAGTTTTTGTCAATACCTTTAGTAAACTATGGGTACAATTAGCACACTTTTTGTCAGATATGACAAAAAATAATTTTATTTATAAAATGCTTGACAAGTACAAAATGACATGATATAATAATCATGCTGTTCTAAAGACAGTAGGTCGCTTAAAGCGCTAACGGTCCGCCGCCTACCGAGGAATGGGAAGATATTGATTATTATCGCCCGTTTGTCTTTATGCACAAATGGGCTTTTATTTTTCCTCATTTGTTTATAACAGCAAATTTTATAAGGAGGAATACTTAATGGCAAGCGAAAAGATTTTACAGACCAAGCAGCAGTTCGTTGATGATCTCGCAGCTAAGCTTGAAGCAGCTGCCGGCGGTGTTATCGTTGATTACAAGGGTATCACTGTTGCAGATGACACAATCCTTCGTAAGCAGCTCAGAGAAGCAGGTATCGAATACTTTGTAGTAAAGAATACTCTTCTTAAGAGAGCGGCTGAAAAGGCAGGCATCACAGGACTCGACGAACATCTCGAAGGTACTACCGCTATTGCTCTTTCCAACGACGACATCATTTCTGCTCCTAAGATTTTATTCGAGCAGTCTCAGAAGTCCGGCGATAACTTCAACATCAAGGTTGGTTTTATCGGCAAGGAAGCAATCAGCACAGCAGTTGTAGAAGAGTATGCAAAGCTTCCCAGCAAGGAAGTTCTTATTTCCAAGCTTCTCTTCATGCTCCAGTCTCCTATGCAGAGACTCGCAATCGCAGCAAGCGAAATTGCAAAGAAAAAGGAAAGCGAAGAAGTTGCTTAATTGCAGCATAATCGCGGCTTAATCAAAACAAAAATAATTTAACGGAGGAACATTAAAATGGCTTCAGAAAAGGTTTTAAAGATTGTAGAAGACGTTAAGGAATTAACTGTACTCGACCTTAACGATTTAGTAAAGGCATTAGAAGAAGAATTCGGCGTATCCGCTGCTGCTATGGTAGCTGCTGGTCCTGCTGCAGGTGGTGCTGCAGGTGGTGCTGCTGAAGAAAAGACAGAATTCGACGTAATTCTCGCTTCCTTCGGCGATAGCAAGATGAACGTTATCAAGGCTGTTAAGGACGTTTGCGGTCTTGGTCTTAAGGAAGCTAAGGAAGTTGTTGAAGCAGCTCCTAAGGCTCTTAAGGAAGGCGTTTCTAAGGCAGAAGCTGAAGAAATCAAGGCTAAGCTCGAAGAAGCTGGCGCTACTATCGAACTCAAGTAAGTTCATTTCCCCTTATAACAAATTTGCCGCAAGGGTTTTCCCTTGCGGCTTTTTGTTTTACCATAAAAATATCATCAGAAAACAAACACCCCGTTTTATGCATTACTGCACAGACGGGGCGTTCATTTATTTATCGGTCACTGACCGAGGCTAATTACTTAGCGTAGTATTCTACGAGATTTACTAAATCGTCGTACTTCTTCTTGCTGTTTTCAACAGCGATGTTGAAGAGCTTTTCTGCTCTTTCAGGGTTAGCTCTCATGAGGGAGTTGTAACGAACTTCTCTCATCATGAATGCCTTATAGTCGCCTGTAGGAGCCTTGCTGTCGAGAGAGAAGGGATTCTGACCTGCTTCTTCGAGAGCGGGGTTGAATCTGAAGAGGTGCCAGTAACCGGACTGTACAGCTTCCTTTTCAACCTGCTGAGCGATTGCGAGGCCGCCCTTGATACCATGGTTGATACAAGGAGCGTAAGCGATTACGAGGGAAGGACCATCGTAAGCTTCAGCTTCAGCGATAGCCTTAAGACACTGGTTCATATCAGCACCCATAGAAATCTGAGCTACATATACATAACCATACTGCATAGCGATAGCAGCAAGATCCTTCTTCTTAACGTTCTTACCAGCAGCAGCGAACTGTGCAACAGCACCAACGTTAGTAGCCTTGGAAGCCTGACCGCCTGTGTTGGAGTAAACTTCTGTATCGAATACGAATACGTTAACGTTCTTGCCGCTTGCGAGAACATGGTCAACACCGCCGTAACCGATATCGTAAGCCCATCCGTCACCGCCGAAGATCCAGTTGGACTTCTTGGAGAGGTAATCCTTGAGCTTGAGAACTTCGTTCTTTTCTGCGCAGTCGCAATCGCAAGCCTCGAGAGCGCTTACGAGAGCCTTTGTAGCAGCAAGGTTAGCTGCACCGTCGTTAGCTGTTTCGAAGTACTTAGCGATAAGATCCTTAACTTCAGCCTTTTCAGCGTTTTCAGCAAGAACCTTTAACTTGGACTGTGCTCTGCCGCGGAGTGTATCCTGAGCGAGGAACATACCGAGACCGAATTCAGCGTTATCTTCGAATAAGGAGTTGCCCCAAGCAGGACCTCTGCCTTCCTTGTTTGTTGTGTAAGGAGTAGAAGGTGCGGAACCGCCCCAGATAGAAGAACAGCCTGTAGCGTTAGCGATATACATTCTGTCGCCGAAGAGCTGTGTGATAAGCTTAGCGTAAGGTGTTTCACCACAGCCTGCACAAGCGCCGGAGAATTCGAGGAGGGGCTGCTTGAACTGGGAGCCCTTAACTGTTGTAGCCTTGAACTTTTCAGCAACTTCAGGCTTATCGGAAACTGTTACTGCATAATCGTAGCAAGCCTGTTCAGCTTCCTGAGTTTCGAGACCCTTCATAGCGAGAGCCTTTGTCTTAGCGGGACATACGTTAGCACAAACGCCGCATCCTGTACAGTCGAGTACGGAGATAGCCATTGTGTACTTGAGTCCGGGAAGACCTGTAGCGTCCTTGATCTTCATGTTGGAAGGAGCAGCAGCTGCTTCAGCGTCATTGAGGATGATAGGACGGATTACAGCGTGAGGACATACCATAGCACACTGGTTACACTGGATACAGTTTTCGGGAATCCATTCGGGAACGTCTACAGCGATACCACGCTTTTCATAAGCAGCAGAACCCTGGGGGAATGTACCGTCAGCCATACCGGAGAATGTGGAAACGGGTAACTGGTCGCCTCTCTGAGCGTTAACGGGCATAAGAATGTTGTTAACATAGTCAACGAGAGCCTTGTTGTCGCCTGTTGCTGTGTGAACAGGGAGTGTGCCTTCTGCGTCAGCCCAGGATGCGGGAACGTCAACCTTGATAACTTCGCCTGCACCGCGGTCGATAGCAGCGTAGTTCATGTTAACAATTTCGTCACCCTTCTTAGCGAAGGACTTGTATGCAGCCTTCTTCATGTAGTCAACAGCTTCAGCAGCAGGAATGATGTTAGCGATAGAGAAGAACGCAGACTGTAATACTGTGTTAGTCTTGTTGCCGAGACCGATTTCCTTAGCTACCTTGATAGCGTTGATGATATAGAAGTTGATGTTGTTCTTAGCGATATAAGCCTTAACGGGAGCAGGAAGCTTTTCGTCGAGTTCTTCAACGGACCACTGGCAGTTGAGTAAGAAGGAGCCGCCGGGGATAACGTCCTGAACCATGTCGTACTTGTCGATATAAGAGGGGTTGTGACAAGCTACGAAGTTAGCCTTATTTACGAAATATGTGGACTTGATAGGAGACTTACCGAAACGTAAGTGAGAAATTGTAACACCACCGGACTTCTTGGAGTCGTATGCGAAGTAAGCCTGTGCGTACATGTCGGTGTGGTCACCGATGATCTTGATGGAGTTCTTGTTGGCACCAACTGTACCGTCGGAACCGAGACCCCAGAACTTACAGCATGTTGTACCTTCGGGAGTTGTGTTGGGGTTTTCCTTGATTTCAAGGGAAAGACCTGTAACGTCATCCTCGATACCGATTGTGAATCTTTCCTTTTCGGTATTGTTGTATACTGCAATGATCTGAGCGGGGTTACAGTCCTTGGAACCGAGACCGTAACGGCCGGAGAATACGGGAACATCCTGGAACTTGTTAGCCTGCTTTAATGCAGCAACTACGTCGAGGTATAAAGGTTCGCCGATAGCGCCGGGTTCCTTTGTTCTGTCGAGAACTGTAATCTTCTTAGCTGTAGCAGGGATAGCGTCTACAAATGCGTTTGTAGCGAAAGGTCTGTAAAGTCTTACCTTAACGAGACCAACCTTCTTGCCCTGTGCGAGCATGTAGTCGATTGTTTCTTCGATTGTATCGTTTACGGAGCCCATAGCTACGATTACGTGTTCAGCGTCGGGAGCACCGTAGTAGTTGAAGAGCTTATAGTCAGTACCGATTTCAGCGTTAACCTTATCCATGTACTTAGTAACGATTTCAGGGATAGCATTGTAGTAGGGGTTACAAGCTTCTCTTGCCTGGAAGAAGATGTCAGGGTTCTGTGCAGTACCACGGAGAACGGGGTGTTCAGGGTTTAAAGCACGGTTACGGAAAGCTTCAACATCCTCGAAGTCAACCATCTTAGCGAGAGTTTCGTTGTCCCATACTTCGATCTTCTGAATTTCGTGAGAAGTTCTGAAACCATCGAAGAAGTGGAGGAAAGGAACTCTTCCCTTGAGTGTGGAGAGGTGAGCTACTGCACCAAGGTCCATAACTTCCTGGGGGTTAGTGGAACAGAGCATAGCGTAACCTGTCTGGCGGCAAGCGTAAACGTCGCTGTGGTCGCCGAAGATAGAAAGAGCATGAGATGCGAGAGCACGAGCCGAAACGTGGATAACGTTAGGGAGAAGCTCACCAGCGATCTTATACATGTTAGGAATCATTAAGAGAAGACCCTGAGATGCTGTATAAGTTGTAGTTAAAGCACCTGCTGTAAGGGAACCGTGAACAGCACCTGCTGCGCCGGCTTCAGACTGCATTTCAACAACCTGAACTTCCTGACCAAAAATGTTTTTTCTGCCTGCTGCGGACCAAGCGTCTGTTACTTCTGCCATAACGGACGAAGGTGTGATGGGGTAGATTGCAGCAACTTCGGTAAACGCATAGGAAACGTGACCTGCAGCGTTATTACCGTCCATCGTAAGTTTCTGTCTTGCCATTGGAAACATCCTCCTTAGATTTTTTGCATATCCTGATAAGTATACACATTAGTATGCATCAATGTATATGATACCACATTTTAATAGTTTTGTAAACACTAAAATTAAATTTTTTCGGAGTTTTCCAAAAAATTTGATAAAATATTGACATTCTGTTAAAAATGGTGTATACTGATAAAAATGTTGTGTTTTTCCTTGCAGGATTCTGTATACAGAAATGTTTAGCAAAAGGGCGGACAAAGCAAATACCTGTCCTGAAAAGCACATATTTTTTATTCATCAATATCGGGGTGTAGTGCTGAACCGCCAAACGCTGCCGAAGGCAGATTAAGTGCAGGCGGTGAAGGCGAAGCGGTCGGAATTCTGCGACATACGGAGCAAAGAATTTCGGGCACCGCAAGTCGTATGTTGGTAGCGCGCTTGCTTTGGACAGATTCTGCGAAGTGCCGCCTGTGGCGGATAAAACGAGCAGAAGCTGGCGCAGCGGTCGAAAAATCAAGCTGAAAGCGTAGATTTTTCGGGCACCGCAAGAGGGCGGACAAAGCAAATACCTGTCCTGAAAAGCACAGATTTTTTATTCATCAATATCGGGGTGTAGCGCAGTTGGTAGCGCGCTTGCTTTGGGAGCAAGATGCCGTGGGTTCGAGTCCCGTCACTCCGACCATGTTATTTGGACAAACCTGCTCATTAAAAATGAGCAGGTTTTTATCAATACAGATTATAACATTTCAAAGTTAAGAGGTAATTATGAAAATTTCAAAGATTTTATTAGTTTCAGCCGTATCCCTGCTGTTTGCCGGCTGTAACAGCGCAGAAAGTGTTCCACAAACAGCAGTTTCGACAACAACCACATATGCCGAATTACCGCAAACAACTACTACCATTCAGGAAATTCAAACTAATTCGACGACTGCAGCTTTAATCACAACTGATGAAACTACAGTAAGCACAACAAAACCTGCAGCCGATGTATCAACAGAGCTTACAACTGCCGTTGTTTCAACAAGTATTACTGAAGAAACCATTGCAAGCACTACTACAGTTGTAACGACTGCCGCCACAACTGCAACATCCGAAAGTACTACAACTCGTCAGGAAAATGTAATCTCGTCGGAAGAAATTGTTGAAACTTCAGAGATTATTCCTGAATCAGCAGAAACGACTGCTTCAATTGAAGAAAGTGACAAAAATGGTTTTACCGTTTTCAAGGATAATAAGACCAAAAATGATTTCGTAATTCTGAATCTTACTGCAGAAAAGGTTTATTGGAGCGAATCTGAAGATTACAGCATTTCTGCAGGTGAAACTGTCGATATTGCCGTACCTGCTGTATTCGCCGAATGGTTCACTGATACTGATGAAGTTATGCTTTATATAGGCGAGCATTTCCAAAAGATACCGGTAATGGATTGCGGCGATATGACGGTAAAAGGAATAACATATACGGATTATTGGTCAATGGATAACATTTGTCTTATCAATGATGGTATCGTTCATTTCGGCGAATATACAGATGAAATGAAAAATGCTTTCAAACGAATTGATGACGGATATTTTATTGAAGAGGCGAATTATTATTATCCTGATTTCCCTTTGGAGGAAGGAATGACGGTTGATAATCTTGACCTTTATTTTGAAACAATGAAAGCAGACAGGGACGTCTTATACGAAAAAATCGCAAACAATCCTGACACAGACTATGATATTGCAGGATTCTGGGGTCAGATAGACGGTATCAGATTCAGAGCTAAAATAAGCTACATATATTAATTAGATTTTCGCAGAGTTGGCATAGAAATCTATTTTGACCGCTATTTACAGAAAAGAGAGCAGACTTTTGTCCGCTCTCTTTTTGCTTTAACGACAGATTTGAACGCACGGTAAGATACGAAAACGGGTGCCTGCTGTGTTTAACATTATCGCCATACTTAAGGCCAAGCTTGTTATTCGTTTCATGTGGGCTCCTTTTATTTTACAATAGTGTAGCCAATCCGAACAAAGCTTCGGTTCTGATGCTTTATTTTGAAAACTGTTTCGGGCACAGAATTTATGCTAAAAATTTCTCATCAAATACCGCAAAAGCATTGACATGAAAACGTTATCATGGTATAATACAGAAAAACAGAAATATGTGTTACAACGCACATTGTCTAAACGAAGGGAGTTGTTATTTTTGAAAAAGAACAGAAAAATTATCTCCTCTTTTCTTGCCGCAGTATTGATTACAGGTGCAGCAGGCTGCGGAAGCGAAGGCAGAGGAGCGACGGACACAAATGCTGTCGGCACAGCCGCAGTCACGACCACCGATGACCCCGATAAGCAGTTTGACATCACAAGCGACCTGAATGAAATCGCTGACAAGGTTGAGGAGGTTGCTTCCGAAAACGAAACGGGAGCGGGAGAGCTTTACGAAGCCGGTAAAAAGGCAGGAGAAATCAGAGTTCTGTGCTATTATGATTTCAACGATATTTCTCCTGAAAATAAAATCATTGACATTTTTGCCGAAAGATTCGGCGGTACTGTCGTGCAGGAAAATATCTGCACATCGGTAGAATATGTTGAAAAGCTGGGCGTGCTTGTCGCTTCGGGTCAGTCGCCCGATATTGTAAGATATGAGGCGGATATGCTCCCTTCTCTTATGATAAATAACCGACTTGAGCCCCTTGATGGCTGGCTTGACATAGAATCGCCGTTATGGGATGATATGAGAGACGCTATAGATTACTATTCTCTTGCAGGAAAGCATTACTATTTCCCTCAGGAAAGACAGACAGGCTACGGCTTTACATACAACACGGCAAACATTGAGGAAATGGGTGCGGCTGACCCTATGGAACTATACCTCAATGATGAATGGACATGGGACGCACTTGAAAATATCCTTGAAATGTGGCAGGCTCACAAGGAGGGCGCTATCGGTATTTCTTCAGGTTCGGGCGCACCCATTGACTTTGCCGCAACCACAGGCTCTGTTCCTATCCAGTACACAGGTACCGACATTAAGAACAATTTAAGAGACGCAAACATCATGAGAGCTATGGAATTCTGTGAAAAGCTCTACAAGAACGGTCATATCTATGAAAACTACCTCGGTCCCGACTCGTCCTCGGGCTGGGTAGACAGAAACGTTCTTTTCTTCAATATGGGATGTGAATGGACAGTGGAATGCGGTCAGCAGACATTGTTCAAAAACAATGTTGAGGGTACTGCAAAATTCGTTCCTATGCCCCGTGACCCGCAGGCTGACAAATATTATCAGCTTGGCAGCACCTATGGCTACCTTGTTCCTGTAGGAGCACAGAATATCCAGGGAGCGGCTTCTTGGATTCTTGCAGGACGTATTTACAGAACAGACCCTGAGCTTATTCAGGAAAAGCGTGACCTCCTTATGTATGACGGTGCATATTATTACATCAAGTGCATCAACAAGGAATGCGGTCATGTATATGACAGCGAAAAGGGTGAGGAAAACGAGGTGTGCCCCGAATGCGGCACAGCAAGAAAACCCAAGTTCAAGCTTACCTATGACGAAGACCAGATGCGTGTTTCTGACGATCTTTTACAGAACAACGACAAGTTCACCTTTGTTTTCAGCGAGGAAAGAGGCTTCGGCAGCGATATGCTGCATCTCTTCGAGGAGGGGGCGCAGGAAACGCTGTTCGATACTCCGTACAGACACGGCGGCTCCTATGTTCAGCTCGTTGAAGCACATTACAACACAGTTGAATCATACCTGGCACCTTACCGTGAAACTATCACTGAAGCACTGGCAAATGCAGAATAAATGATACAGAACTGATATATGACAGCCAATCCAAACAAAACCTTGGATTGGCTGTTTTTCTTGACCGTTTTTCCCTTATATGTTATAATACCACTATAAAAAAGGAGGAGATAATATGCTTCGTATCGCTGTATGCGATGATGAGACAGCTATGGCTGACAGAAATAAAGCCGTGCTTGAAGCGACGCTCAAAGAGCTTTGTATTGCAGGAGAAATAACAACCTACACCGACAGCCGTAATCTGCTTTACGATATAACAGAGGACAACCTCCATTATGATTTACTGCTTTCGGATATTGAAATGCCTGAAATTTCGGGAATGGAGCTTGCGGAAAAGATAAAGCCCTTTCTGCCCGATATACGCATTATTTTTATTACCTCGCATATTGAATATGCTATTGACGCTTTCGAGCTGTCCATTTTCAGGTATGTGCCCAAATCGGATATAGAAAAAAGATTGCCGCCTGCAATAAAGGACGCAGTATCACTTATAAATCTCGAGGCTGACAAAAGCTATACCATTCAGGTTAAGGGCAGGTTTGAAAAAATACCGTTCAAGGATATTCTGTATATCGAGCGTGACGGAAAAAATGCCGCAATAAATACCGCTGACGGTGTTTCAAAGATACGCAAAAGCCTGCAGGCTGTTTTTGATGAACTGAATTCGGAAGAATTCATATTCATCGACAGGGGATATATTGTAAACCTCATTCACATTATGCAGATAAAGAACAGCACCGCCGTGCTGAAAAACGGGACTGCACTCCCCATAAGCCGCTCCCATCTCCAGGCGGTCAAGGAGCAGATTAACAGCTACTGGGGGAATCTGATATGACAATTGTTTCTGAGATTTTCGCTTCCCTTATCCGCATTATTCTCTGCCTGTTCTTTATCACGAGAGAAAAACCGTCTCTTAAAAATCTGCTTATATCCCTGATTGGTGCGGTGGTATCGTGCGTTCCTCTGTTCTTTACGGAAGTTACTCTTTTTTATGTATCCGTATGCGAAGTCCTTGCAGTTCTGCTGTGTCTTAAACTGTCCCAAAACACGGACAGAAGAAAGAATCTCTTTTTCTGCATTATGTACGAAATTGCTGTTTTTTTATGGTGCTTTATTTTCGGAGAGGCACTTGCCTTACTTTCCTCTACGAGTGAATTTTCGGACAGAAAAATACTTTTGGGGCAGCTCCCCTTGTGGCTTGTAAATGCTGTTCTGATAATTGCCGCTGTAGCTATTTACAAGGGCAGAAAAATAACTGTCAAAGCAATTTCTTTTGGAGCAATTCTCACAATTTTCGGAGTTGTTATTTTTTCGGACAGCAAAGGCGTTTCAGAGGATATGGCATTTACATATCTTGTCTTTTCCCTTATTCTTATTGCAGGGATTATGGTTTACAGGCTTAACGGACAATATGAAACGGAAAAGGAGCTTGCACAGCTGAAAGAACAGCAAGCAGAGCTTCTTGAACGTGATTATAACGTGCTGAACAAGGCGTATTCCGAAAATGCCAGAACCTTTCACGATATGCACAACCATATAGGTGCTGTACGCAGTCTTCTTACCGCAGAAAAATATAACAAAGCTATAGAATATCTCGATAACCTGCAGAAGCCCGTAAGCGGTATTGCGTCAACCGTATGGACAGGCGATGAAACGGTTGATTATCTCATAAACAGCAGGATTGCTGCTGCAGAAAATGATGGTATAAGCTTTGAAACACAGATTGAATTCCCGAAAAACACCAATATAGGCGGCGCGGATTTATGTGCAGTACTGGGCAATTTACTTGACAATGCCTTTGACGCTGTGCGAAAGGACAACTGCACAGAAAACCGCCGTATCAGCCTGACAATACGAAGAATAAACCGTATGCTTATTATAAAGGTTGTGAACACCTTTAACGGTGAAATTAACCTTTCGGGCGGTAAGCTGAAGACCACCAAAACCGACGGTGGACTTCACGGCTGGGGTGTGGAAAGTGCAAGAACTGCCGCCGCAAAATATGACGGAACTATTACCACAACCGCAGAGGACGACATTTTCACAGCGGTTGCCACGATGTCATTCTGAACAATTCACGGACAAAAAACTGCCGTTTGCGGACATTTTCGCAGACGGCAGTTTTTTATGTTATTATGTAATCACAATAAACAACAGATTTTCTAAAGGAGGAACTTTTATGAGACATGCATATACAAGAACTATTATAGGAATTATCTGGTTTATCGCCGCTGTGGCAGGACTTTTCACAGCCAACTATATGGCGACGGCAATCGGAGTTATCGCAGGCTTTGTTTATTTAAGCTCTGCAAACAATATGAGAAAAAAAGAAAAGGAAAACAAGTAATGAGCGAAAAGATTTTAGAAATAAAAAGCCTTGAGGGCTGGTACAAAAAAGGAAACAACATTCTTTCAGAGCTTTCCTTTGAGCTTGACAAAAACCAAATCGTAGGACTTATCGGTCTTAACGGTGCGGGAAAAACCACGCTGATAAAAATACTTTCGGGACTGCTTGAAGGCTACAATGCTGACAGCATCTCCTTTGACGGAAAGCCTGTGAATTTCCGCGACAGCAATTTCAAAAACCAGCGTTACACCGTTTTTTCGGAGGACAGCTCCTTCGGATATTTCGCTTTCAGAGAATATCTCTCCTACGTTTTTTCTGCCTACGGGAAAAAGCCCACCGATGTAACGGAGCTTGTAAAGGGCTTTCACTTTGAGGAATACGAAAACAAGCTTTTAAAGGACTTATCAATGGGCAACAGGCGTAAGGTGAACCTTATAACTGCGTTCGCTCTGAAAGCTCCCCTGCTGTTTCTTGACGAGCCTGTAAACGGGCTGGATTTTCAGAGTACGGAGTTTTTATACAGCCTGATTTCAGATTATAAGCAGCACGGAACTCTCCTTTTTTCATCCCACATTTTAGAAAGCATCACTCTCACTTCTGACAGGGTTATGGTACTCGAAAACGGCAGGATTTCACGCACCTTCACAGGTAATGAAATAACTGCCGAAAGCGTAAGAAAGGTTTTAAAAATTGACAATGTTATTTAACGTATTCAAAAGAAAGCTGTTTGGTAAGGGCTTTGGAAAAATCCTGAAATACATCGTAATATGTGCCATAATTTTCTTCGGACTGTATATGGCGGAAATAAAAATTCAGATTGCGCCCTTTATAAAATATCTTATGTCGGGCACCTTCACAGCAGGAATTATGTGGCATTCCCTTTCATCAGAAAATTCCGCAGAGCTCAGCGGTATAGCAATGCTCCCCTTAAAAAAACAGAGCTTTACTTTTTCATATATCGGCGCTTACGGACTTTATACCGTAATCACAAAATCCGCACTTCTGATTTCAGTAATCTGTGCAGTATCAATTCCCACAGTAACAGAAATTATCGGTATGCTTATCTGCACCTTAAACGGTATTCTTGTGGCGTCTGCCGTTTACGTTATGAAAAAATACCGTATTATCGGTTTTATATGGGCTGTGATTTCAGTTGCGGTAATTTTTACGGAATACGCACTTGTTCTGCTTTCTGTAAATCTGATTTTATCTGCGGTTGTTCTTTTATCTGCAAATCCCTATAATTTCATCAACAGCTTTTCCGCAGGCACCGCCCTCAGAAGCTCACGCAGACACAGCGTATGGAAATACCTTTTCCGCTATATGACTGCACGAAAAAATTACCTTATAAATACTGCGGCAATGTGGGTTGTGGGGATTGTTCTTCCCGTTTTTATGATTGAATCGGGTGTGACCGCTTTTCTGCCTATGGGCTTTGCAATCCTTTCAATAAACACACCTCTGTGTGTACTTATTTCCGCTGACCGTTCCCTCAGAGAAGCTATTCATTTTCTCCCGTCGGGAGCACGTATGTACTGCCTGCCCTACTTTTTCTTTATTGCCGTGAACAATCTGACTGCCTACACTTTTTATCTTGTAAGCTTTAGTATTCAGGCAGGCAGTTTTGATATGAAAAATATCGTGTTTGCAGTTATATTCGCTTTAATGGGTGCTTTTGGTGCTGTTATTATGGAAATGAAATTCCCGATTACGGATTACAAAACCGAAAGCGATTTATGGCATAATCCGAGAAAGTATGTTGTTCCGGGTGTACTCTTGGTTATTGCAATGGCGGTATGCGTGGTGTGATAGCTGCGGATTTGCAACAGACTTAATTGTATCAAACACCGCAATCTTTGCCATGTTATATAGATAACCCTGTTCATTTTTATGAACAGGGTTTCTCTATGTTAAATCAACTCATCCTTTATTTTAAATATTTGGGAACATTTCCTGCAACCGCCATTCTCCATCTTCCAAAACAGCAACTGAACTAAACATCAATTTATTGTTTTCAAGGAACCGTATATTGAAATCTATTCTTGTATCTGTAATATCGGTTATCTCGCACTCATAATTCGAAAAAACCTCTCCGACCAAAACATTTATGCCCTGAACAGACGGATTATACAGTAAAACACTGTCATCACCTTTAAACAACGTTTCTGAAAACCCATACAATTTTGACAACAAGATTTCTGCATAATTCTTCTCATAAGTGGAATAAACGAATTTCTCAAGCTCTGAATATGAAGAAAAAAGATAATGCCTTATCTCGCTATAACCATTATCATCATATTTCTGATAATCATGAAACATAACATCACTGTTAAACGTATAATAACAAACAATATTTTTGTCTGCAAGAAGTTTTATGACTTCATCGGCATTCATTCCATTTTGTGATACATCAATGTTATCACAAAAACGTTCGATCGAAGAAAAGCATTTTAACGACGAAACTTTTTCGTACAATACATCGCTTACAGTTTCATTTTTTTCAGTTACGGAAATAACAGTTATATCATTATTAAGGCTTGTAACAGATTGTGGCGGTTTTGTTTCCGTCACCAATTCCGTTTCCGAGAAAATACAAGATGTAGTTGTAACAGAAATCTCACTGTTATCCACGTTATCTGAACCAACGCACCCTGTCAATATCAAAGCCGTCGCTAATGCAACAGTTTTCAAACAGAATCTCTTTTTCATAACCTCTCACCTCTTTCTAATTATACCACACCGCCCATACAAAGTAAAGAAAAACTATTCCGACCGCTATCTATAAAAACAGAGCAGATTTTCTATCTGTTTCTGTTTTTCTAACACTATAATCAATTAAAATTATCCGCTGTACTTCTCAGCAAACTCTGCCACAGGCATCGGCTTCGCATAGAAATATCCCTGAATAAGGTCGCATTCCTGCTCGGTCAGGAATTCTACCTGCTCCTTGCTCTCGATACCTTCCGCAACAATTTTCATGTTAAGCTTCTTGGCTAAATCAATAACCTCGGATACGATCAGCAGGCCTCTTTCCTCCACGTCTGCTCCACGGAAGAAGTCTGCGTCTATCTTTAATACGTCAATCTGAAGCTCCTTTAAGGAGTTGAGCGAAGAATATCCTGCACCGAAGTCATCCATGGATACAGGGAAGCCTGCCGCACGAAGCTTCTGTACTGTATTAAGCAGTACATTCTTGTCATCGAAGAAAGCGCTTTCCGTAAGCTCCAGCTCGATAACATCATGGGGCACCTGATACTTATCTACAATAGCGCAGATATGCTCTGCCAGGTCTTCCCTTGTAAAATGGGCTCTTGAAACATTGACGGAAATCGGTACAACCTTACGCCCCTCCGCAAGCCAGCCTGCCTGCACCTTCGCAATCTCCTCAAGCATGTAATCATCAAGCTTCAGTATAAATCCGTTCTTCTCGAAAATCGGGATAAAGCGATTGGGAGGGATAAAGCCCTCTGTGGGATGAATCCAGCGGACAAGCGCTTCCGCACCGCCCAACACTTCATCGGAGGTGTTGATTTTCGGCTGAAGATATACCTGAAATTCCTTATTAACGAGGGCCCGTTCCATATCGTTTTCAACTCTTCGCTCCCAGATCTTCTGGTTATTCATTTCAACATCAAAGTACGCTGTCTTGTTCTCTGTTTCTTCCCCTGACATTTCACAGGCAATCATTGCATTATTATATAACTGCTCTATGTTGCTTTCGCCCTGCTGAACAAGATATACGCCTGCACCGAAATAAAGCTTCATTCCGGGTAAAATTCCATTCATCATGCTCTCCAGCTTCCTGATACGGGCTTCCAGCTCAGCAGTGTCTGTATAAACCAGTAAAAGACCGAAGGCCGCGTTTTCCTGATGAGCCATAACCTCCTTACGCTGAATATCGCTCTTAAGCACAGCATAAAATCTTTCGATAAGCTCCTGACCCTTATTGACGCCGAAGCAGGTACAGAAGCTTCGGTATTTACGCATTTCAAGATGAATCATGGCGTAGTTATGCTGTCCCCTGTTCTTCTTCAGCAAGGTCATTCCCTTTTTGATAAAAAACAGCCAGTTTTCTCCGCCCGTCACCATGTCGGTGTAAATAATCTTTGTATTTCTGCGGACGCTCATCACCATGCTGATAATGGAAATCAGGTAGTATATTACGAAAATGCCTATCAGTAATGCACAAAGCCCCACGCAAGTTATCGCCATCATAAAATCCTGCAGGGATATGGGAATACTGTTGAGAACCATAACCTCCATGTCATCAACAGCAATAACAAGCCAGAGTCTGAAATGTGTGAAAGGTTCAATCGGACTAAAATCCGAAGCCTCGAAAATTTCGGGAAGAGCATCAGTATTGATGTTCAGTTCTCCGTCTTCAATGAAAAACAACTGTTTCTCATCTTCCTCCACAACGACACCGATATCTCTTGTTTCTCCCGTCAGAAGCTCCATATTTATGGTTTTATCAATTACGGGATACTCTCCGCTGCTGGACCAGACAGGCTTTTTATCCTTATCAACTACTGCTACTTCCTTGATTTCCTCCAGCGCATCAATATGAGATAACACCGTCTGTTCGATTTTTAACTTATTTTCAGAATTATAATCCTCAAAAAGATCTGCAATTTTTACAGACCTTCCACTGCTGTCTGTAAGCTTTCTATGTACGATATCCATACCCGATATACCCAGTGCCGCTACAAGAATAACGGTGAATATCAGAAGGATTATGACCAGTCCCACTATTGACGGCCAGATGTGCTTTTTCTTAAGCTTCTTTATTCTTTCCTCTTTGGATTTACTCATATCTGTTTTACCTCTTTTCATGAAGTTATTTATAGAATAAGTAATATATACTTTCTTAACATCTTGCAATAATTATATCATATCGGCTTCACAAAGTAAAGGAATATATTTCATCTGTCACTGAAAAATATTTTTCAAAACCCTATTGACAACCCTGTATACGCATGCTATACTGTGTATAGCGTATATACACGGTTTAAACAGAGGTGCACTAATGGATATTATTTTAAACAATTCATCTGACGAGCCTATCTATCAGCAGATTATCTCCCAGATAAAGGCTCAGATAATGAACGGCACGCTTACAGCGGGGGACGCCCTGCCGTCTATGCGTGTTCTTGCAGCCCAGCTTAAGATAAGCGTTATCACTACAAAGCGCGCTTACGAGGAGCTGGAGCGTGACGGCTATACCTGTTCCGTACCGGGTAAGGGCTGTTTCGTAAAGGGTCAGAATACGGATTTTCTCAGAGAAGAAACAGTCCGACAGACAGAGGAACTGATAAAAAAAGCCTGCGAAAAGGCGAAGGCATGTAACCTGTCCGCCGATGACCTTAAGGAAATTATTGATATGTTCTACGGAGGCGAAATCGAATGAACGACTATATAAACGCAATCGAAATAAGCGGTCTTACAAAAAAATATGACGGCTTCACTCTCGATAATATAAGCTTCAATGTTCCGAAGGGCTCTATTATGGGCTTTATCGGACAGAACGGCGCAGGAAAAACCACTACCATAAGAGCCCTGCTTAACATAACAAAATGCGATTCAGGCTCTATAAAAATGCTGGGGCTCGACCATATCAGAAACGAATACGAAATTAAGGAGCATATTGCCGCTGTATTCGATGAAATCCCCTTTCACGAAGGCTTTAACGCTATTCAGGTAGGCAGGATGTTCAAGGGACTTTACGCAGGCTGGGACGAACAGAAATACTATGAATATCTTGACCGCTTTTCCCTTCCCCGAAAGAAGAAGATTGCGAAGTTTTCGAAGGGTATGAAGATGAAGCTTCAGATTTCCGCCGCTCTTTCCCACGGAGCAAAGCTTCTCATCATGGATGAAGCCACAACAGGTCTCGACCCCGTAGTAAGAAACGAAATTCTGGATATCTTCCGTGAATATTTACAGGACGAGGAAAACTCCATCCTTATGTCCTCCCATATCACCAGCGACCTTGATAAAATCGCCGACTGCGTTACCTTTATAGATAAGGGTAAGCTTCTTCTTACAGGCTATAAGGATGAAATTCTTGAAAGCCACGGTCTCCTTAAATGCACAAAGGAGGATTTCAAGGAAATCGCTCCCGAGGATTATGTGAGTGCAAGAGTCACGGATTTCGGCGTGGAAGCTATGGTTGCAGACAAGAATACTGCAAAACGGAAATATTCGGGCGCACTTATCGAAAAGACAAACCTTGAGGAAATTATGCTGTTCTATGTGAACAAGGATAAAAAGGAGTGGTCATAATGAAAAAGCCATCATTTGCCGCACTTTTATATCGTGAATTCTTGCTTATGAAAAAGTCGCTCCTTGCAGGAGGCATAGGTGCGCTGATTTTTATTCTGTTTTCTGTTCTCGTACTGCTTAGCTTCAGATTCGGAAATCTTAAGCTTATTTTGCCCGAGGATGCTATGAGCGGCAGTATGGATATAATCAAGTCTTTACCTGTAATGGCGGCAAGTATGTTTTCTATGCTTCCCTCGGAATCAGCAACCAAGGATATTACAAAGCCTGTATGGGATTATTTCCGCCGTTCAACTCAGGTAAGCTCCTTCCGACTTGCTCTTGCCAAAACTGTTATGAATGTTATAGGTATGGCTATATCTTTAATAATCTCAATTCCCCTTACATATATCATAGCTTACGTGGAAGGCACTACAGTTACCGCTAACGATATCGGATTGTCAATACTGTTTGTTGCATTTATGACTTTAATGAGCATAATTTTCGGAGCGGCTATATATCTCTTCAAATCCGTTGATAAGGGCGGTCTTGCTATGGTGGGCTTTATGCTTGCGTCCGTATTCGGTTTTATGAGTCCAATAATGGGGAATCTTACAGCTCTTCCTCCGAATCACCCTGACCGTGACGCAATCCTCGAAGCCCACATTGATAAGCTGGTAACCAACGTTTCACCCTTAGCCCCGGTTATACTTATCGGTGTAATTCTGCTTCAGTTCGCTTTACTCTTGTTTATTTTCAAAAGGAGGGAGAAATAATGAGCGGTATTCTCTATAAAAACTTCCTCGCATATAAGCTTGACCTGATCGCTTTAGGCATCATGGACGTAATCTGCATTTTTACAATTATTTTTGCTACGGCTTCTGCACCTGCCCACCAGCAGGAAGGAATACTCATGGGGATATGCCCCGTGATTTATTTCTTCATGTTCTTTATGGTGAGTATATTCGATCATCAGCTTTTTGCCGCCGATGAAAAGCGGACTATCGGAAGCTTCATCATTTCCAATCCACAGGGCGCAAAGGGACACGTTGAAGGTAAGTATTACACACTTCTCATTGTAAATATCGCTACCCTTGTAATCTGTTTTCTTACAGACACGGTTATCTGTCTTATAGTAAACAGTACTATGTACTCTGTGGGCTCAATGCTGATGATTATCTTCTGCCTGAATATTCTTTACACAGCCTTCGGTAATCCCTTTTATCTCCGCTTCGGAATAAAGCTGGGCAACACCGCAAAATTCGGCTCGCTGGGCGTTCTGTTTGTAATCGGAATTATCTATTTCCTTTTCGGCGATATCTCCTTTATTTTAGAAAGCGAGGATTTAGCCAAAACAATTATATCCTTTCTTTCAAGCGAAAACATGCTTGTTATTCTGAGCGCTTTTCCTGCGGTTTGTATTCTGCTTTACTGGGTTTCCTGTAAGATAAGTATTCCGCTTTATAAAAAGGGGGTAGAAGCTTATGAGCAGTAAAAAAATCACAATCAAAAGGCTTATAATCTTCCTGCTTATATCCTTTATTCCCTTTTGTGTTGTTATTCCCATTCTGAACGGCTTCTATGGCGAGCCAATCTATACTTCCGAAAAGGCAATGGCCGCCGCTTATGCAGTAGGCGTTTTCGGTATGCTTATCCCTTCAATAGCGCACCTTGTTACAAGGCTTGTTACGAAGGAAGGCTTCAAAAATTCCTACCTGGGTCTTAATTTCAAAGGCAACGGAAAATACTACATAGCGTCGGTTGTTGTGAAACTTGCGGAGGTTATTGTTTTCGTAGTTCTGACATGGCAGATTTTTGCAGGAGATTTAAGCTTCACGGAAGCCTTCGCCTCCGAGGAAACAGCAGGGCGTATCAGCTCCTATATCCTTACAATTTCCGCTTCTGTAATTATTTTCTTCCCTGCCTTCGGCGAAGAATGGGGCTGGAGAGGATATATGATGCCCAAATTAACCGAGCTTATGGGCAGGCCTGCGGCAATTATCGTCGGCGGTATCATCTGGGGACTGTGGCACGCTCCGCTTACAATATCAGGTCACAATTTCGGCACCGATTATGATTTCTTCCCCTGGCTTGGTATTATTCTGATGTGCGCTAACTGCGTATTCTTCAATGCGTTCCTTACGCTTCTTACCGAAAAGACGAAGTCAATTTATCCTGCCTCCTTCTGCCACATGGTAAACAACAACTGCGGCGGAATGGTATTCATAACCCTGTTCGGTAGCGAAGCCCTTATAGAGAGAATTTCGGGAACCGATATTATATCGCTGACGCTCCTTATGCTGGGAACGTTGGGAGTTGTCGGTATTGCAAGCTTTATAATGCTTATAAAAATGGATAGACAAAAATAACGAAAGCACCTTCTGTTTTACCGCAGAAGGTGCTCATTTTGTTATATTATGCCTTTCCGAATACTGCCGTTACACACATAAAGCCGTCCTTTATCTCCGCAAAAACCTCTCCATTCATTTTCTGCATAAGCTGTCGACAGATATAAAGTCCGAGGCCGCTTCCCTTTTCATTTTCGGCATTAGCTCCTCTCCAGAAGCTGTCGAAAATATGGGGCAGGTCGTTTTCCGAAAGAGAACATCCGCTGTTTCTCACGGCAACCAGCATACAGCCTTCTTCCTCGGAAAAGCTTATTTCAATACTCCTGCCGTCGCCGTATTTTATAGCATTCTCCATAATATTCTGGATAACCTCTACGCTTCGGTCGGAATCGCCGCTTATAAGGCAGTCTTTATACTCGCCGACGCTGAATTCAGTCCTGATAAGGGAAAGCTTTTCGGTATAATAAAGCTTTATCTTCGACACAAGCTCAGAAAGATAGAATTCGCCCGTACTGACTTCGAGACTCAGAAAATCCTCCCTTGAAGCGGTAATTATCTGGGTCACATAGCTTTCGATTTCGTCAGCCTTATCGTTTATATTTTCGGCAATTTCAAACTGTTTCTCCTTTTCGGTATAAAGTCCCTTCGATAATGCTTTTGAGTAAAGCTTTATAGCTGAAAGAGGGGTTTTTATATCGTGGGATAAGGACAGAAGAAGCATTTTCTTATCCTTCTGGAGACTCAGCTCCCGCTCCTTCTGTTGTTCAATATTTTCACGGAGCATATCCACGCCCCAGATAAAGCGGCCGAAAAAACGATTTTTCGTTTCCTTCACAGGAGAAGTCAGATTTCCCTTGGATAATTCATAGGGAACGTCTGAAAGCTTTTCAAAGGGCGCAAGAATTTTTACTCTTACATAAAGCATAACGGCGAAAATTACCGCAGTCATAACACCCAGAATAACATTTACCGTTACAATCAGCCTTACATTCTCTTTACTGATGTCCGTATCATAATCAAAACGATACAGGGAGCCATTTATTTCATGGATAACATAATCGCTGTCTGAATTATAGAATTTTTCGCCGTACTCAGAAATCCCCGTAACATATTCACAGGCTGAAATATCGGGAGCTTTTTCGGCTTCAATATCACTGACAAGTCGGCTCACCTCTACGAGATAGGGCCTTCCGCTTCCGACGTTATCGCTTGTCAGTATTATATTTGCAGATACAAATACCGCGATTACCACAAAAAGTATAACAACCGAAATTCTGTTAAACGCTTTCATATTTATAGCCTACTCCCCAGACTGTCTGTATTCTCTGCGGCTTCTTCGGGTCATCCTCGATTTTCTGACGAAGCCATTTTATATGTACGGTAAGGGTCTGCTGTTCGGAAAAGCTGTCGCTTCCCCATATCTGATTGAAAAGATATTCCTTTGTAAGCGTCTTTCCTTTATTCTCAATCAGCAGTACCAGCAGGTCAAATTCCTTTGCGGTCATTTCCAGCTCTGCGTCATTCCTGTACACGCGGCGGCTAACCTTATTTATTCTGATATCTCCGTCGATAAGCTCATCAAGGGCGTATCTCCGCTTAAAAATTCCGCCTATTTTCGCCAGCATTATATCTATATCATAGGGTTTCTCGATATAGTCGTCAGCCCCCAGAACAAGCCCGTTCAGCTTATCCTCCTTATCGGTTTTTGCGCTGACAATCAGGATAGGCGTATTACTTTCCTCGCGGATTTTCCTGCATACCGCAAAGCCGTCGATCCCAGGCAGCATTATATCAAGCACAACAAGCCTTGCGCCGTATTTTTCATACAGCGTCAAGGCCTTTTCTCCTGTCTCCGCAACGGTCACCGTGTAATTCTCAGAACGGAGAAAATCACACAGCAGAGCGGCAAGCTCCTTATTATCTTCAACTATAAGAATGTCGGTCATAAAAGCTCCTGTTACTTCCTGAATTCGTAGATTCTGTACATTTTCTTTGAAAAGCTGCCTGCAAAAACCTTTTTGAAAACCGCCTTCTCCATACCTTTAAGCTCATCGATAAGATGAGTCGGCGTCATGCTGTGCTCGGCTATAAATCCAAGCCCCGTTCCTTCCGCAAGGGCCGCAGGATCGTCAACTCCGTAGGTCTCTGTTACACCTACATCGTTTATGGGGTTCTTGTATTTCGAAATCTTTGCGGCAGACTCGGTATAACAGTCCATAAGAAGATTTACCGAGGTGAAATACTCCGAGAAAGCGGAAAGGGATTTCTTTATTTCTTCGGGAGTAAGATACATACTTATACCCTCGAGAACAACGATTGCCCTCCTGTGGGCAGGAACCTTCTCCAGCCACCTTTTATCCCTCAGGTCGCAGGTTATCATGTGATAGAGGTCAGTTTCGCTGTAGTATTTTTTCCTGCACCCGATTACACCCTCAAAATCTCCGTCGTACCACCGATGTCCGTGAGTTCCCACTCTTTCAATACGACTGTCCATGCCGCAGCCGATATGAAGAATTACTGCGTCATCATCGCCCGCTTTTATCTGCTCCAAAAGCCAGTCATCGAAAACTCTTGCTCTCATAGCCATAAAATACGCAAGCCATTTTGACTTTGATTTCCCCTTAAGCTGAAAGTGTTCCTTCTCCCAGATTTCTTCAGCCTTGGTATCCTTAAGAATAACACCCTTCTTACTGACAAGGGATTTTCCGTACAAGGGAATGTATAAGGTCTTGTTAACTCCGTCCATCCTGCTTCCTCCGTTAAATCGGAGCGCTTACCAGCCCATTTCCATAAGCCAGTTATTGAGCGCTCTTTCACGCTCTCTCATCTGAGAAGCATTTTCGTACTTATCTAAATTATACTCCCCTTTTATGTTTCCGTCAACTATGTACATGACTCTTGTGCATTTTGCCGCAACCTTAACATCATGAGTAACAAGCATGATAGTTGTTCCGTCGCCGTTAAGCTTCGCAAGCTCCTCCATAACCTCGTCGGAGGAGGTGCGGTTAAGAGCGCCTGTAGGCTCGTCGGCAAAAATCATCTTCGGATTGTTGATCATACTGCGGCAGATGCAGGCTCTCTGAAGCTGACCGCCCGAAACCTCGTTTATATCGTTATCTGCAATATCGATAATACCAAGCTTTCTCATTAAATCCTGACCGCGCTGAAGAATTTCCTTACGGCTCTCGTTATTCTTTTTCGATTGTACTGCAGGAAGAATGATATTATCAAGCACCGTGAGATTTTTCAGCATATACATCTGCTGGAAGATAAAGCCCATTTCATCAAGACGTAAATCAGCCAGCTCCTTCTGTCCCATTTTCGCTATATTTTTACCGCAGAATAACGCCTCTCCCGCAGTAATTCCGTCCATGCCAGAAACTGCATATAAAAGGGTGGATTTACCCGAACCCGAGGGCCCCATGACTGCTACCATTTCGCCCTCGCTTACGGTAAAGTTTACGTTTTTCAGAACGTTGTTCTGACGCTTGTTTACGATATATGTCTTACAGAGATCCTTAACTTCTAAAATATTCATGGCTGTGTCCTTTCTTATTCAATGTTGGCTGTATCGGAGGATTTGATTTTTCTTGTATAGAGTGATGTGAGGAATGCGCTTACGGTTGTCGTTGCAAGAACTATAATCGGGAAAACAAGATATAATTCAACTGGATCAACTATATAATCAACCGCAAGCTCCATACCCATCATTCTGAAAATCGGGTCAATACAAAGGTGCGTAAGGGGCATTGCAGTAATTTCTGCGATAATTACCGCAATAATTCCTACGAATGCGAAGCGCAATGTGTGATAAGCGTAAATTCTTCCGTTTCTTGTACCTACCGCCTTCATAAGAGCGATTTCGCCCTGTTCCTTTGCAATAAAGGAACGCTCCATAAGTACCGTTATGAGGGCGGCTAAAATAATCGTCAGGATTGCTACAAGAGATTTTACCGCGGTAAGAGTTTCGGTAACGCCAAGCATATCCGCCGTTGTTTCAGCACAGGTTTTTATATTTTCATAGTCGGGGAAAATTCTCTGGATTTCATCAATTCTACGTTCAATCTCTTTATCGTCGGGATTATCCGTAAACATAATCTGAGTGCCGACACTGCCGTTTGCCTGAATGTAGTTGATTTCTTCGTCTGAATGGAGCCTTATACCGTTTCCCTGCTGATTCATACCCTGGAAGAAGGCGGAAATAATATACTCCTTATCTACGTCAACGGTTTTGATTGTAACGGTATCGCCGATATCCGCACCAAGCTTTTCTGCCGAAATTCTTGTAATTGCGATTTCATTTGTATCCTGAGGTGCTGAGCCTGCTGTGTAGGCGTACATATCCATTGTTGTACCTGTACCGTGATATATGGGGACGTTGCTTTCATTTTCCCCGTAAACCACAGGGAGAGAAAACATCATTTCCTGATAACACTTTGCTTCCATACCGTTTTCGGCAAGGGTTTTTTCCATTTCATCCAAGTGCTTTGAAAGCTTTTCGTGACCGTCCTCCAGCATACAGTCGCTGGCTACCTCACTGTCTAAATATATATCACAGTCTGCCCAGCCGAAGGTGGTTGAAAGACTGCCACTGTTCATTGTTGTAACAGTATTTGAAAGTATGAATATAAGGGACATACAAAGCATAAAGGTGAGAGTTATAATACTGTATCTTTTAGGACTGCTTACAATGTCGTTAAGTGCAAGGAAGGGAGTAGCGGGAAGTCTCGATTTTCCAAGGTGCATAAGGCTCTTTTTTCTGAAACGCTCGCCTGTCTGACCGTTACGGATTGCGTCGATAGGGGTCATTTTCTTCACCTTACCTGTACAACCGTAGCAGAACAGCATTATTACCGCAATAACAAGTACCGCACAGAGAATATTAAGTACAATCGGATTTGAATTTCCAACAATAATTGTCTGGGAGGAAACGCTCATAAGCATACTGCCGAAGGGGAAGCTTAAAACAAGTCCGACAACGGAGCCGATAAGAGACAGACCCATATACTTTACAAGGTATAAGCCTCTGATTTTGAAATTACTGATACCGATAGCCTTCATTACTCCGATTTCACGGAATTCCTCGGAAAGTGTAAAGGTAATCGTGAAACGTAAAACTACGAAAGCTACCACAATAAGTATTACGCTTACCACAAGAAGGATGCCTACAACTATCATATCGAAAACGTAAGTAAATTTCATGTAGCCTCTGTCCATGGTAAGTATGCTGTTGTCAAGAAGCGGTTTTATCTGTGTGAGAGCTGTATCAATATCCGAAGAATATATGTATACAAGACTTCCGCCATAAAGGGTTTCTGTATTTTCGGGAGAGATGAGAGTGTTGTAATCCTCCTCGCTTATTATATATCTGGTAAAAGATATCTGATTTGAGCCGAAAAGTGCGTCCTTTATCTTATCCTTAAGAATAACCTCACAGCTTTCGTTATTCAATTCGATAGTGAGCTTATCGCCGATTTCTAAGCCGAGGGCATCAGCCTTGCCCTCTGTCATATATAATTCGCCCCGCTTGACGGTTTCAAGGATACTTCCATCAGAAAGAAAATAGTTCATTGAAATATCACTCTGGACAATATATGTTCCGCCTTTAAGAGTTATATCCTCTTTCTCGAAGATGAAGTTATCAGGTACTAAGAACAGCGTATTTTCAACAGAATATCTGTCTGCTGCCTCCGCCGATTTTACCGTTTCATCAATATCAACAGTAAGATTCTTATTCATGGTAATTGCAAGGAAATCAGGCGCATTCGCCATTTCAAAGTAATTATCCAGCGCCGAGGTAACGCTTAAAATGTTGTTGACGCTTGAGGAAACAAACATCGTCGCAAGTATAATAAATACAAGCAGAATTATGTTCATCGCCTTTTTTCTTTTAAGGTCTTTTTTCAGTATATTGAGGTACATTTTTATGCTCCTTTCATCGTTGTGACCTCAGTATAACACGGAAATTATTAAATAATCCTTAAATCTGATTTATATCGGAAATAAAGTCTTGATAGCTTTGTTTTACCGCTTCTTTTCTGCTTTTTCTCCATAAAACACAACTGACTCCGCTGAAAAAGCGGAGCCAGTATGCGCTCATTATTTAATTTTAAGAAGCTGTGTGATTTTAAGCTACAACGATCTTGCCGCTTTTGAGTTCAACAGTCTGATCGGGATGAGCTGTCTGGTCGAGAAGAATATTTTCGACGCCTGTACCTCTGATTGTACCTAAAACATAGCCCTTGGTGAGTGTAGCAGGATTGCCTGTTGTCTTGTTAAGAACAGTAACTGTAAGCTTGCTGTCAGCATCATTAGTTACATTACCTGAGATTGTAAGCTTACTGTTCTGGTTAATAACAAGTTCAGCAGACTGATCGTCAATAATAATATTCTTTGCTGTTATACCGTTCTTGGCAACAATATCTCCGCCGATGTATAAATCACCAGCCTTGATAGTGTCAGCGCCGGCATTGAAGAGACTAACAAATCCTGTGCCGCTTATAGATGTAAGCAATCCTGTATCGGCAACAAAGATAGAAAGGTTATACTTGCCTGCACTTATTGTATACTTTGCAGGTAAGTTGTTCTTGACTGCCCCGATGTTTATCTTGGTAAACATGGTATTACCTGTAAGAGTAATATTGCCTGTGAAGTTGAAATTATAGATTTCATTTCCTTCAACATCTTCATCCTGCTTGGACTGGATTGTTATCTGTTTGTAGCTACCTGCCTTCGGGAACTTGATTGCGCTGTTAGCATTGTAGTAATCAAGAAGTGTGATTGTGTATTCAGCCTCAGCGTTGTTTGCGCCTTCAATAGCTGCAACCACTTCACTCCATGTAGCATATTCTACAGCTTCCGCTTCAGGATCGCCGTAGGATAAGGAGAGAACCTTGCCCATGTAGCAGATATCCTTGCCCATCTGTAAGAAGGTGTATTCAATTTCGGAATCCTCTGCTGTAATACCATCTGCAAGCTTAGCGATGCTTACATTTTTTGTTGTAAGAACTGCCTGACCGTTTACAACATCGCCTGCTATAGTAAGAGCTTCTTCTCCTGCTATGAAATCAGCGTCCTTACCTGTGAATGTAAGAGCCTTTGCGCCTTCTTCATAGCTGATAACGCCGCCATTGGAAGCGTCGACAGACTTAACGGAAGACTTTGTTGTCGCCTCAGAAACAGCTAATGTTGATTCAGAATCAGCGAAAACAAGCTTGGTTACGTTGAAGGTCTTGCCTGTTGTAAGCTTTTCGGCTACGTTAACTGTTCCGAAGCCGGAGATTTCAGGCTTTGCTGTTTCTTCGCCTTCGCCGTTCCAGTTGAGAGCAAATTTTGCAGTGCCCTTGATTGCTCCTACATCGCCGTAGAGCGTATCAACGGTAAGATTCTTCTTAGCGTTAATTGTAACGGGCTTGCTTGTTGTTTCAAATGCGATGTTTTCAAGAGTAAGATCTGAACTTGCAGAAATTGAAGTTACACTACCGATATCGATTGTGTATGTATAAGCGCTTATTATGGTTATAGAAGCAGCAGCGGTGGGAAGCGCAAACTTTGCTGTTTTTACGTCTGTATTAAGTGTTATATTATAATTTTCCGACGTATTCTTTGCTGCAGTTATCACTTCAAACGCCTTTTCAAAGCTGGGATAATATTCCCCGTTCATGTTTAAAGCTTCTTCATATTCCGCACGAATTTCCTTATTGTAAAGGTATGCGCTGAGTTCCTGGTCATTAAAAGTATAGTTTGCAATTTCAATCTTACCGGTATAGTCGTTTTTCACCGTGTAAAGTACGGGTGTGCCGCTCTTTACATAACCTGTTTCGTTTTCAACTATAAGAGTGAGGTTACCGGTTACATCTGTTACTGTTGTCTTAGGAAGCTTACCTTCTGTTTCGACAAGTATAATGCTTGCATTACCGATATTTGTGATAGCCGCTGTTGTCTTTACGCCTTCCAGTTTAATCACACCGTCAAGCTTTGTGATACCCTTAACAGAGCCGTTTGCATAAATCTCACTGTCGTTTGTAGTTACGCTACCGAAGGTGCTGAGATTCTTGACTGTTACATCAGCTTCATTTATCACGAGATTTGTTGTTGCTGTACCTGTTAATGCGTTGAGTGTAAGGTTATTACTGATTGTTAAGGTTGTACCCTTAGCCGCAGAAATATCAAGCGTACCATTCTTGTTGTCTGCTATGATATTGCAGTCAAGGATTGTGTCTGTGTTAAGTGTAAGCTTTGTATTGCCTACTGTAAGGTTTTCGCCTGTGATAGTAACACTCTTCGCCTTCTTGGGCATAACAAGATTCTTTACAGTTGCAGGTGTTCTGAGAGTAATTACATAATCCTTATCAGCATCTGTAATATCGCTTAATGCCTTTTCGAGATTAGGATATGCTTCCTCGTTCATAATTACGGCACTTGCATATTCTGCACGGATTTCAGTCTTGTAAAGGAATGCGCTGAGGTCCTGATCCTGAGCAGTCTTGTTTGTGATTGTAATCTTATCGGTATAGTCGTTCTTTACCGTGTAAAGTACGGGTGTACCGCTCTTGAGAGTTCCTCCGTCTCCTACTGTAAGAGTGAGGGCTTCCTCAACATTTGTTACTGTTGTCTTAGGAAGCTTGCCGTCTGTTTCAACGAGTATGATTTCTGCATTACCGATATTTGTGATAGCTGCTGTTGTCTTTACGCCTTCAAGCTCAATCACACCATCAAGCCTTGTGATACCCTTAACAGAGCCGTTCGCATAAATCTTACCGCCTTCTGTAGTAACACTGCCGAAGGTGCTGAGATTCTTTACTGTTACAACAGCATTATCTGTCACCAGATTTGTTGTTGCTGTACCTGTTAATGCGTTGAGTGTAAGGTTATTACTGATTGTTAATGTTGTACCCTTAGCCGCGGAAATATCAAGAGTACCGTTCTTGTTGTCTGCTATGATATTGCAGCCGAGGGTTGTGCTTGTGTTAAGCGCAAGCTTTGTGTTGCCTACTGTAAGGTCTTCGCCTGTGATAGTAACACTCTTCGCCTTCTTGGGCATAACAAGATTCTTTACATAAGCAGACTCATTAAGAGTAATAGTATACTCTACTTCAGGATCTGTAACACTTTCTAACGCCTTTTCGAGATTAGGGAAGTTTCTCTCGTTAACGGTTACCGCACCTGCAAATTCTGCACGTATTTCAGTCTTGTAAAGGAATGCGTTAAGCTCCTTATTTCTTTCTGATAAGTTTGTAATTGTGATCTTATCGGTATAGTCGTTCTTTACCGTGTAAAGTACGGGTGTACCGCTCTTGAGAGTTCCTCCGTCTCCTACTGTAAGAGTGAGGCCTTCCTCAACATTTGTTACTGTTGTCTTAGGAAGCTTGCCGTCTGTTTCAACGAGTATGATTTCTGCATCACCGATATTTGTGATAGCCGCTGTTGTCTTTACGCCTTCGAGTTCAATCACACCGTCAAGCTTTGTGATACCCTTAACAGAGCCGTTTGCATAAACCTTACCGTCTTCTGTAGTTACGTTGCCGAAGGTGCTGAGATTCTTGACTGTTACAACGGCACCATCTATCACGAGATTTGTTGTTGCTGTACCTGTTAATGCGTTAAGTGTAAGGTCATTATTGATTGTTAAGGTTGTATCCTTTGCCGCAGAAATATCAAGAGTACCATTCTTGTTGTCTGCTATGATATTGCAGTCAAAGGTTGTGCTTGTGTTAAGCGCGAGCTTTGTATTGCCTACTGTAAGATCTGCGCCTTCAATAGTAATGCTCTTTGCATTCTTAGGCATAACAAGATTCTTTACATATACAGGCTCATTCAGAGTAATGGTATAATCGACTTCAGGATCTGTAACAGCCTCGAACGCCTTTTCAAAGTTAGGATAACCCTTGCCGTTCATGGTCATTACGCCTGCGTATTCCGCACGGATTTCAGTCTTGTAAAGGAATGCGTTGAGAGCCTTTTCAGGAGCTGTTTCGTTTGTGATTGTAATCTTATCGGTATAGTTGTTTTTTACTGTGTAAAGTACAGGAGTACCGCTTGTAAGGGAAACGGTTTCGCCGTCTGTATCCACAACTGTAAGAGTGAGGTTTTGGATTACATCTGTTACTGTTGTCTTAGGAAGCTTACCTTCTGTTTCAACGAGTATAATTTCTGCAGTAGCGATATTGGTGATAGCCGCTGTTGTCTTTACGCCCTCAAGCTTAATCACACCGTCAAGCAGTGTAATACCCTTAACAGAGCCGTTTACAGTAAGCCTACCTTCTGAATACATTTCTATGTTTCTGAAGTTGCTTAAGTTCTTGACTGTTACATCAGAATTTATCCTAAGATCGGTTGTTGCTGTACCTGTTAATGAGTTAAGTACAATATCTTTATGAATATTTAGTTTTGTATCCTTTGCCGCAGAAATATCAAGCGTACCATTCTTATTGTCTGCTATGATATTACAGTTAAGGATTGTGTCTGTGTTAAAAGCAATCTTTGTGTTGCCTACTGTAAGATCTTCGCCATCGATTCGAATCTCTTTCGCATTCTTGGGCATAACAAGATTCTTTACAGTTGCAGGTGTAGTAAGATAAATATCATAAATCACAGTAGCGTCTGTAATATCCTCGAACGCCTTTTCGAGATTAGGATATTTTTTCTCGTTCATGATTACGGCGCCTGCATATTCCGCACGGATTTCAGTCTTGTAAAGGAATGCGTTGAGAGCCTTTTCAGGAGCTGTTTCGTTTGTAATTGTAATCTTATCGGTATAGTTGTTTTTTACTGTGTAAAGTACGGGTGTGCCGCTCATAAGGAAAACGGTTTCGTCATCTGTATTTACAATTGTAAGAGTGAGAGCTTCTTCAACAGCTGTTACTGTTGTTTTGGGAAGCTTACCTTCTGTTTCGACAAGTATGATTTCTGCAGTACCGATATTTGTGATAGCTGCTGCTGCACTTGCCGATGTAAGCTTAAGTGTACCATTGAATAAAGCTATTCCTGATACTGCGCCGGAAACAGTAAGCGTCTTTTCCTCAGCTGTTTCAACTTCACCAAAGGTTGAAAGACCGCCGCAGGATACATCAGCGTTTACAATAAGCTTTGAAGTAGCTGTACCGCTTATCGCACCGATATTTTCTGTTGTTCCGCCTAATGTAAGTGTTTTTCCTGCGGAAACCTTGACAGGCATGGGCTTTGTATAGCTTGAAGCTATATCATTTTCAATAACTGTATCACAAGGGATTGTAAGCGTAGCATTACCGATAGTAAGCTTGCCGTCGCCCTTGATGATTATGCTTGTTGCCTTTGTAGGAAGAGTCAGATTCTTGATTTCTGCGTCTTCGTCAAGAGTAATTTTAACAGTTCCTGTTGCTGTTTTTATTGCATTTGCAGCTTCTTCTAATGTATCAAAAGCTGATGCCTTACCGTTCACATGTAAAATTACAGGTGCGTCAGGTATGATCTGATCAATTTCAGCGGAGAATTCTCCGTCGTAGGAAGTAACAATGCTGCCGCCTGTTACAGTAAAGCCGGGGGCAAATGCGTCGCCGATCTTTGCGCTGGTAGGAGCAACAGGTCCTGCAAGAATGTCATAGAAGCTCTTGCCCTTGAATTCAGAAAGGTCTACTATAATTGAACCGCTTTCTTCGATATCATAGTATTTCTCTACCCAGCCTGTTCCGTCATTGTCCCAGCCGTTAAAAACAACGCAGATACCGCTGCAAGCGTCGGGATTCTCTACAGTATAATCAATCCTGAGCGCCTTGTAGCCCTTTAATGGCGCCATCTCACTGTGAAATACCATTACTAAAGGTCTTAAGTCAGGCTTACCTGTAGGAACGGGTGAATTGGTCTCAGTATCCCAGTCATTTGCCTCTCCAATAACGCCTTCGTAATAGCTTCCTTCGGAAAGAGCTATGTCAGGCATTTCAGTAAGTATTTCATATTCAAGACTTTCAATACTTTCTGTTTCAATACCGTATTTTCCACCTTCTGAAAGCTTACCTGCAATCTTTTCAAGGTCGCTTACAGGGAAAATATAAGTAATGGGAGAACCTGAACCGATGGATACAACATTTCCGGAGAGATTGCTGTAAGCAGCATCTTCAAAATTGCCGTTTGCGTTCACTCTGTGCAGAGCGATGTAAGGCCAGGGGCAGTATTCCTTGTCTGTCCAGTAATCTACTCCGTCATCTGCCACATGATTTTCATGTCCGCAATTCTCCTGTGTGCTTATTTCACAAGTAATGCTGACATACTTAGCACCCTTTAATTCGTCATAGGTGATATACTCTAATGTGGGATCTTCAACTGATTTGCTGAAATCGCCTTCATAAGCTTTAAGGACATTTGCGTCTGTTACAGTAAAGCTCACATCAAATTCATCGCCAATCTGTGCATCCTTGGGAGCAACAGGTCCTGCAAGAATGTTATGGAAGCTCTTGCCCTTGAATTCAGAAAGGTCGATTGCTATTGTGCCTTCTTCAGCGGGTTCGTAGAACTTTTCTACCCAGCCTACACCGTTTTCGTCCCAGCCCTGGATAACTACGCCGATAGCTGAGCAAGCTTCGGGATTATCTATGGTATAATCGATTTTAATTACCTTATAGTCATCGACAACTACCGAAATCGGGCACGCAATAAGCTCAGTTCTGGGTTTTAAATCAGGCTTACCATTAGGTACGGGCACATCATTTTCAAAATCCCAGTCAACACCCTCCTTAATATTGTCACTGATACAGCTGCCTGTGTTAAGCACAAGATCAGGCTTGGAAGCAATCATCTCGTATGTGAATTCACTGATACCGTTTGCTGTGACTACATACTGTTCGCCTTCGGAAATTTTGCCTAAAACAGCTTCAATGTCGCTTATGGGGAAGTAATATGTAACTTTGCTCTTATCGGTAGCAGGCAGATAAATATTACTGTTGAAGTCATTATTGCATGACCACACATCGTAGCAAGCGTCGCTACGCTGACCGTCTTTATCAACAATATTGAAGGATACGCCTGCCCAGGGACAATATGTAGCACCTATAGCGTCATCAACTTTGGTATTTCCATCAATGTGATTCTGGTGTTCACATGCGTCAACCTTTCTGATATCTGCTGTAACCTTGATATACTTATACTTGGTATTTTTATTTATAAATAAGTCTTCATAGGAAATATAATCTTCGCAAACTCTGGGGTCGCTGATTTCTTCAGAGAATTCACCCTCATAGGAACCAACAAGCTTAGCGCTTGTTACTGTGAATCCGGGAGCAAATGCATCGCCTACCTTAGCTATTGCAGGAGCAACAACATTTATATAAATCTGCTGGTAGGTCTTATCCTGCATTCCGGAAAGATCAATAGCGATTGTACCTTCGTTCTCTAATTCAAAATATTTTGCTACCCAGCCTGTGCCGTCAGCTTCCCAGCCATGAATAATAAATTCAATACCGCCTGCCGCTTCGGGGTTAGTAGCTGTATAGTCGATTAAAACTGCCTTATAGCCGTTGAGGGGTCTCGCCATATCGCCTTCAACGCTTACAACATTGGGAGCTAAATTAGGGTCTCCTGTTTTAACAGGTCCGCCTATTTCGTCATCCCATATTTCCGCCTCTTCGATTTCGCCTTCAATGTAGCTTCCTGTAGGAAGAACTAAATCGGGCATTTCGGTAAGAAGCTCATAGCTGACAGATGTAACGTCTCCTGTTGCAATTACATACTGTTCATTTTCAGAAAGCTCGCCTAAACGGTCAATAATGTTGTCAAGAGCATATATCCATGTAGCCGTTGAACCGTCGATTACGCTACTGAGTGAATACTCATCTTCGCTCCATTCGCCTTCGGGGTCAACCTTATGAATGCCTGTATAAGGCCAGGGGCAGTATGCTCCCTCTTCGTTATGCTCGTCATGCTGACAGTCTGTCTGTAAGCTTATTTCAGAGGTTATCCTGATATAAGCAGCGCCTTCAACCTTAGCTAAATCCTCAAGAGTGATATATGCTTCAACAGCGTTTCCGTTACCATTTCTGGGGTCGTCTATCGGAACATCGTACTCACCGTCGTAGGAAGTAAGCAGATTTGCGCCTGTTACAGCAAAGCCGGGAGCAAATGTATCACCAATCGATGCATCCATAGGAGCCATAGGTCCTACATAAATGGAATTGACCGACTTACCTTCAAAGTTGGAAAGGTCGATTGCGATAGTACCGCTGTTTTCTGCGGTGTAATATCTGGATTCCCAGCCAATGCCGTTCTCTGCCCAACCAAATACAATTACGCCGATACAGCTGCAGGCATCAGGAGAAGCTAAAGTATAATCAAATTTAAGAGTATTGTAGCCGTCAAGAACTATGCCATCAGGGAATTCAGCGATTGAGAATGTAGGATGATGATTCGGGTGACCAAGTCCCACGTTTGTCTGAGTCTCTTCGTTCCACTCAGTAGCCTCTTCTACGTTACCACTCTCATAGCTTCCTGTCCAGAGTGCAATATCAGGCTTTTCGGTTAACAGCTCCCAATCAGCCGAGCTGGAGCCGTTGAACATAACTACATATCTCTCGCCTTCTTCGAGACCGCCTAAAACGCTTTCAATTGCGCTTACAGGGAATATGTATGTGCAGAAGCTCTTGTCAGCCGTCTGTGCACCTATGTTATGATTTACATCTTCAACAGTTGTCCAATTACCATATTCTCCGTTTCGTTCACAGTTTGCATTAACTTTATTTATGCATACATCTGCCCAGGGACAATATGTCATGCCTTCAGCATTGTCAATACCGTCATCGCCCACATGGCTTTCATGCTCGCATTCGCCTATTTCACGGGTAACTGTTGTAAATCTGATGTACTGAGCACCAGGTACATTATCAAAATCTGCCTTGGTGATATACTTTTCGATAGTTGGTACCTGAATAGTATATTCAACATCAAGAACAACCTTGGTTACAGCAAAGGTAAGCTTATCGGCAGGATTGTCTGAATGCATACCACCGTGGATATCCATACAATGAATATTCTCTACTGTAAGACCTGTCTTGTTCATTACATCGCTTGCCTTTACGGAGCCCGTGCCTGTTTTTTCCGCTAAAACAGCATAAACGCCATCAGTCATACCTGCATTGACCCAGTTATAGGGATCATCGTCTGTAGGTGTCTGTCCTGCAGGACAAGGATTAATGTCGATTCCATAGTTATCCAGAACTCTGGTAGTTTCAAGATTCCAGCTATAGAATACTTCCATATCTGTAATACGTACAGCGTTATGTGCGGTTTCATCGCCTGTAGCCGCCTTAATAGCCGCAACAATATCAGCGGAACGGTCGCCTGCTCTTTCGCCGCCGTCGGGATTATGAGCGTTGAAAACCCACTGGCCCGAATCTGTTTCCTCGTTATAGAGGGATTTATATCCGCCGTTTTCACCCACATAGTAGGTTAAATCAAGTGTGATATCTGTTACATTAAGTGTAAAGGTGTCGTTTGCATTCTTACTGAAAGCACCTGCGTTGATCCATAGGGACCTCGGCTCAGTGAAATTTTCTATACCTGTCAGTTCACTGAAGGAAACTGTCTCGTCGCCTTCGTTACTGTCGAATGTGGATACCTTTTTTTCACTGTCAATCCATTCTCCCGATGCGTCATTACCGCCCACGCCTAACTGAATCTCGGCAGTAGTAACTGTCGTTTCGTCGGCAGGAGTAAATTCCCAGTCATAGGTTACAGTTATGTCGTTAATCTTATATTGAGAGCCCTCAGGCAGCTCCACGCTATCTTTAGTTTCGATAGCCGATAAGATAGCCTCTTCATATTCCCAGGAATTGAAATTAAAACCTACTCCTTCAGAAAAGAATCTGGTTTCTCCATTTTCTGTGTCAACATCTGTAAAGTCGACGTTTCCGCTCCAATCCTGACTGAGCGATACAGATGTAGTTCTGGCCTCAGGCTGTGGAATATCTTCATAAGTAAGTGTTTTGCTGTAGCTGTCAGTGAGCTCGATTTGGGCGGTTTTTACTGTATTATCGCCATCTTCAGCAAAAACATTTACCGTATAGAATCCGCCTATATTGCTGGTAAATATAGCAGCGGATGTAACCAAAGCGCAAAGCTTTGATTTGTTGAAATGTTTCATCACTATTCCTCCTTTAATTTATAGCGTATGAATATACTACGACAAGATAATTTTACCATAAAAGTCTCATAAATTGGTGAGCAAAGTTGCACACTTTATCACATTTTGTGCAATCTGTTTAAAAAGAAATCCCACCCGACTTTACCGCGGATGGGATTAACTCAATTTGTATCAATATAGTCAGAATTATGTCAGATTTTATGCAATTCTGCACGCTTTTTACTATTATTCGTTACTGTTTTTCCAGATAAATTCACAGGCGTCTTCAAAATTCGTATGATGTTCAATAGAATATATCGCCCTGGCGTCCGTAATGTTTCTTGCATACAGAACTTCCTTTCCGCCTATTTTCAGCAGACGCTGGACCTCTTCAAGGGAAAGCTCAAGAATAAGTCCGATTTTAATAATATGAATACGGGTGGGAACTCTTGTTCCGTTAAGTATCTGGTAACCGTATGTGCGGTCGAGATTAAGATGGCGTATAAGCTCAGAGCGCGGCATATTCTTTTCCGCTAAATGCTTATCGATAACCGTATATATAGCCTCCGCCTTATTATCTATTATTGACTTTTCATCAAATTCATCTTCCTCACGAAGCTTTTTTTCAAGATCCTCAGTCATTATATACATTTTTATATCTCTCCTTTATCAATATTCTATTGTAAATTTGCCCTTCATTATCTGACAAAGATAATCGGCTTCTTCCTCGGTCAGCTCGTTGCAGTCTGCCACAACACAGCCATAGACCGTTATCCCCTCAAATGTATCAAGTGAATACTTGATCGGGTTATTATCCAGGAACAGCTCTGTTATGCCTGTACAGTTTTTCAGCGGCGATAAATCGGAAACGTTGTTTCTTCCGAGATAGACATATTCGAGCTTATGGCTGTCGAAAAGCGGAGATATATCGGAGATATTACAGCCTGATAAGCAAACCATCTCCAGCTCCGTCATTCCTCTGAGCGCTTCAAGATCGCCTATCTGAGCTTCATTAAAGCCTACCTTCTGTAAATTGCGGCTGTCTGAAAGGGGTGTAATATCCGTTACATAAGCATTTCCGAAGAAAACCTGTGTCAGCTTGGTTTTACCCTTCAGCGGAGAAATATCGTATACGCCGCTGTTTTCGCCCACTATATGGACAAGATTGTCCATATCTTCCGCAAAGCTTATATCAGACACGTTATTGTTTGAAAAGTATATTTCTTCCAACTGGTCAAGGCCGTCGAGCACCGACAGATCCGTGATAAAATTATCGTCCAGATTAAGACTTTTCAGATTTTTCATGTGCTTCAGATTTGCAATAGCCGCATTTGTAAGCTGTCTGTTCGATAAATCAAGCTCCTCACTATCAATAGGGAAAAATTCTTCCCCTATTCTTATTTCCTTGGGAATACTATTATCGTCTATTATCCTTCTCACAAAAAATACGCCTATAAAAATTGCGACAAGAGCAACCAGTGCGACAGCGGCAGTTATAATTTTTCTTTTATATCGTGTAAAGAACGGCGGTTTAGCGTTGCTTTCCTTACAAGTGATTTTAAAGTCCTTCTCTTCTATACCGCATTTCTCAACATCGTCAATCAGCTCCTTTACGGCAGTATATCTGTCTTCTTTCCGTACATTTGCCGACTTGCTGATTATTTCCCTCAGATTCTCCGGAATAGCTTCGAGGGCACGGCGAAAAGGAGTATCATCATCAAGACGCGTCATAGGGTCATAGGGGATATTCAGCGTCATTCCGTAATACAGCGAAAGTGCAAGAGAATAAATATCAGTCCATGCACCCTGATTTCCGTTGCGCTGGTATTGTTCAAGGGGCGCAAAACCCGGCTTCAGGATTACTGAGTAATTATCTTCCGTATCTTCCGAAAAACGCCTTGCAGAACCGAAATCAATAAGCTTTACATCACCGTTCAGACAAAGCATTATATTTTCAGGCGTTATATCCCTGTGAATAATATTCCTGCTATGCAGAATGTTCAGAGAAGGAAGCAGTTTTTTCAGAATGTATACAGCCTGATTTGCTGTTATCACTCCGTTTGAAAGGATGTATTCCTTAAGAGTAATACCATTGACAAATTCCATGACGAAATATGCCGTTCCGTTTTCATCGAATACATCGTATACACCAATGATTTCAGGCCAGTTATTCACCTGAGAAAGCATGACCGCTTCCGAGGAAAACTTTTCCTTACCTTCATTGAAGGCGTCCGCTTGTTCGCTTGCCAGCACTTCTACCGAAAGATTATCCGAAGCACGGACAGTCATGCCACGGGGAAAATATTCTTTTACAGCTACGGTTCTATCGCCCTTTATATCGTATGACAAGTATGTAATCCCGAAACCGCCCTTACCGATTGTTTTTCCGATAAGATATCTGCCCTTTAAAACGGTACCTATAGCAAGGGCGTATGACTCCTGGATATCAGCGGAATTCGAATATCCGCAGTTTCGGCATACTTCTCCGTTCATTTCTGAGAAACAATTACCACATAGATTTTTCAAACGCATCACCACCTGTGCTGATTTGATGAAAATTGATTTATATGTAGACTTAATCTAATTATATCATAAATTACCATATATTTGGTGTGCAAATTTGCACAATCAAGTGTTACAATACAGTATATATAAGAAATTATAGCATAACGATGCTGATTTGTAAACCAAAAAAATATACCAATACACACCCTGCAGAAGAGCCGCTTTTTATATCGGAATAAGAACAAAAACGGTACCACCGACAGGGTGATACCGTTTTGTTCAATTATACTGCCCTTATTTAGAGCTTTTCATTTCATCGTCTGCTACTCGGACACAACGGGCTTTTATTTTAAAGCTCGTATTATGCTATCGGATATGCATAGAGTACATTGCCTTCAACTACAATGTTGAACTCGTCGGGATCGCCGACAAAATTATCGTTGTAGAAGCCGTTTGTAATTGTACCGATCTTTGTCTTTCCACTTACTTCGGGATAGAGTAACAATGTAATGGGTTTTTCGCCCGTACCGCCCTTACCTACTGTAAGGAACTTACCTACTTTCAGTACGACAGAACAATCGGCATCGCCGGAAATAGCATAAGCGTTTACGGTGTCATATAACAATGAATAGCCACCGAGATTAAGCGTATTTGTTACCTTTATCGGCGCTCTTGATACAGAATCGATGATGTAAGCGTCAACGGCATTAAGCTTTCCGTTGAGCTGTGTACCTTCAGCAAGAGTAATTACAGAGCCCTTTGCGCCTGTCATGGAAGAGATATTGTGGAAATCTGTATTATATGCTGTGAGCGAGTACTTGCCTGTAGTAATGGTGTAAGGAGTCTCGGCACCCTTCGAATTTACACCAAGCAATACGATGTCATCCGTTACGATATCGCCGGTAAGAGTGATATTTCCTGTGAATTTTAATTCGTACCATGCATCATCTTTAGCCGCACGGATAGTGATCTGTGAGTAAGTGCCTGCCTTGGGCATTGTAAGGGCACCACCTACATTGTAATCGCCCAAGAGGGTAACTGAGTAGCTTGCCTCGGCGTTCTTTGCTGCATTTACCATAGCCACAAAATCAGCCCAATCAGCATAGTAGAACGTATTGCTAAAACCGGTTACCTCAAATGCAATAGCCTTCAGATAGATCTTACCGCTCTTGCGTGTAAATGTATAATCTCTGTCGCCAGGCTTGTTTGCAGGCTCGAATCTGAGGCATTCGAGATCTGCCTTTGCTGCTGTCAGAAGGTGCTGACCGTCGGTAAATTTTGTTTCGTGGGCAAAAAAGATATTACCTGTGATATCTCCTGAAATGCTTACAGGTGTTGTAGCGCCGTCGTAATACATAATAACAAGCTCATTACTTAATATACCGTCGCTATTAACGGTAGTGAGCTTAACGTTTGCACCGCTCCTAATACCAAGAAGGGGGCGGTTGTCAGCGATAACATTCTTTACTGTTACTGCCTTAGTGATATTAAGGAAAGGACCTGTTGTAAGGTCGAGGTTTCCGAAACCGCTTACAGTATAGTTTACATTGTTTTCGCCGTTATAGGTGAGAGTTTTCTTCGCGCTACCCGATATTCCGGTAAGAGTCGAGGAAGCGAAACTGCTCAGTGTAAGGTTGTCTGTAGTGCTGATCTTGAAGGGCTTTGTGCTGTCGATTGTAATATCATTGAAGATTACGGGAACAGCAAGCGAGATAGAAGCTAAGTTTTTCAGTGTAACAGTGTTTAAGAGTCCGTTAATGGTCAGACCGTTCACAAACTTGGGAACAGTAAAGCTTTCTGTAACTACATCGCAGTTCAGATTGATATTTATGCCTTCAGCAGATACTGGGATCGCCGCGAATGCCTTTTCAAAGCTGGAGTAGTTTTCGTTTACATCGCCATTTGCGGTTGAATAGGATACGGTAACAGCCTGTAAATATTCAGCATAAACTGCCTTCTTTTTCGCATTGTAAACAGGTGAAAGTGTT
>JAZSBN010000006.1:0-11314 GCA_045602405.1 Ruminiclostridium sp. | reverse complement strand
TTAGAATTTAAGGGTAGATCGCTTAAGCTTACACCCACAGTATACAGCGACGCCCTGGAAGCCGTGCAAAACTGGGGCAATTATGCTTTAAGATCAAATGAATTTGCTATGACGGGCGTATTTGATCGCCAATTTGACCAGCGCATAGACGAAATAAGGGCAAAAGTAGAGGGCTATTCTATCCCGAAAGCTGCACCGAATAACGGCGCAACCGTGAGCGAATGAACGGCGGCATATTAAAACGCCTTGCAGATCTGGAAGCCGCAAGCGGGGCTAATGATCCAACCTATAAAATAGAATATAGCGACGGATCGGCGGCCACCGTAAGCGGCCACGGGCTTATTATTGAGGCTTTGCGCCAGAATAAGGACAGAGAAACGGGAACGGCCTATAAACCGATAAAAACTATCTTTTACAGGCCTAAAACAATAGACACGGTAAAGCTTGCTTTAGCCTTTTTTCGAGGCCTTGAGGAAGAATTACCGCAGCTTGTAGAGGTGAACGCATGAAGAATATTATAGGACGCCTGGAAGCCCTGGAACGCACACACCCTGGCGAAATGTTTTTACTATGCGAGGAAAACGGCGAAGAAGTAACCTATACTATAAAGGAATTTAAGAAACACCCAGACGCACACTGGAAAAAGGTTATAAGAGGCGGCAGCCTTGCAGATGTAGACTATCTTTTAAAGGGAATTAACGCCCTGGCGCATGATATGGCAAAGGGGGACGCTGCACAAGATGTATAAAGAGTATATAAAGCGCATTGAAGCGATCGAGGCCAGACACGCCGACAAAGAGAGCATGGACGAATGGCAGCAGCGCACCGACGCAATAGTAAATTACTTGCTTAACAACCCCGCACCAAATCGCAATATACATGACTTTGAAAGCGACGACTAATTAAGGGGGGATCTTATGGCAAAGCAAGACATATTAAAGAAGCTTGAAGCCCTGGAAGCGCAAGCCAAAAAGGGCGCAAAGGTTATTATAACATACCAGGACGGCAACCGTAGCCGCTGCGATCTATGCGACGCTATAAGCCTATTTCTTGAACATAAGGCCGATAATATAGCCGATGTTTCTATTATAGGCGACGGACACGGCCAGGGGATCTTACCAGATTTACTTTTATATCTGGCAAAAGATATATAAAATCGTTTTTCCATCATTTTTTTATATACTTTTCGCTCTAATCGAAATTATTTCTATAATCTTAATTAGAAAAAGCGAAAAGGGGGCGGCTACCCAATAGGGCGGCCGTCTTTTTTTGCGCTTAAAAGGCTAACGAAGTACAAGAAGTGAAAAAAGTTAAATAAGTACTTGACAAATAGACACAAATAGTGTATAATAAAGAAAAGCATAATAATAAACCTATAAAAGAAAGGGGCTTTAATATGAACGCAGCTATACAAACAATGCCAGCGGCAAGACCTATTTATATAAACGCCATGCAGCAGCAAGGCTTTAGCAAGGATCTTTTCGGCCGTTTCCTGGACTATACAGACCGTAAGGACAGCACCGTAAAGGGATATTTAACATGTATACGCCAGTTTATGAAATGGCTGGACGCTTACCAGATCACACAGCCGACAAGGGAAGATATAAAAGCATATAGGGCGCACCTGGAAAGCGGGGATCTGGCAACAGGCACACAGCAACAATATTTAAGAGCCGTAAAGCATTTTTTTAAATGGACGGCAGCAGAGGGCTTATATCCTAATATAGCCGACAATATCCACGGCGCAAAGGTAAGACACGATCTGCACAAAAAGGACGCCTTGAGCCGTGAAGATGTGCCAAAGATCGCCGCCAGCATAGACACCAGCGACGAACAGGGCAAGAGGCTTTACGCTATGTATTTACTTTGTATTACTTGCGGCTTGCGTACCGTTGAAATAAACAGGGCTAATATAGAGGATATAAAGACCGTCGGCGGCGTTTCCTATTTGTATATCCAGGGCAAAGGAAAAGACGACAAAGACGCACCCGTAGAACTTATACCAGAAGTACAAGAGGCTATTAAGGCATATTTAAGCAGCCGCAGCGATAAACCTACACCGAAAAGCCCGCTTTTTACTTCCACCAGCAACCGCAGCAAGGGCGGCCGTATTGCAACTACCACAATAAGCACAATGCTTAAAGAAATGCTTGTAAAGGCTGGATATGACAGCGACAGGCTAACCGCCCACAGCTTAAGACATACCAGCGGAACGGGCGCATATAAGGCCACGGGCAACCTTTTATTAGCGCAGAAACACCAACGGCATGCAGATCCCAGCACTACCGAAATATATATACATGCAGAGGAAAGAGCAGAACGCCACACGGAGCAGCAAGTATATAACTATTTCTTTAGAGGCGATAACGAAAACGACCAGCAGCAGCAAGCAATTAACCTTATAGCAAGCCTTAACCCAGAGAAGCTGGCCGCTGTTATTGATTTTATGAAAGCAATTAAATAATAAGAAAGGGGGCTTATATTATGGCATTTACAAAGGAATTTTACACGATCAAAGAAGCAGCCGAGCTTTTGCGAGTACATGAAAACACCATTTATACACTTGTAAGATCTAAACAGATCGAGCATTACAGGATCGGCAACCAGATCCGCATAACTGCGGCCGAGCTTGAGAAGCTGAAAGTACCAGCCGAAAACAAATCTAATTAAAATTACATGGATACGCTTAACTTGAAAGGGGGCTATAAAATGCGTATTATATCCGTAGCAAATCAAAAAGGCGGGACGGCCAAAACCAGCACCGCCCACGCCCTTATAACAGGGGCAACCTATAAAGGAAAAAAAGCCCTGGCGATCGACTTTGATCCGCAAGGCAATTTAAGTTATATTATGGCTGCCGACGCTAACGCAGCGGGAAGCTATGAGCTGATGAAACGGGAAGCAACAGCGGCGCAGATCATACAGACCACGGCGCAAGGCGATATTATCCCAGCAAGCCTTAATCTGGCCGCAGCTGATACCGAATTAAGCGGCAAGCCTGGGCGGGACTTCTTTTTACAGGCCGCTTTAGAGCCGCTTAAGGGGCAATATGATCTTATTGTTATTGATACCCCGCCAACCCTGGGAACGCTTATTATAAACGCTTTGACGGCGTCCACAGAGATTATTATACCAATGAACGCCGATATATTAAGCTTGCAAGGCCTTTACCAGCTGGCCGAAACAATAAACCAGGTAAAAACCTATTGCAATAAGCAATTAAAAGTAAGCGGAATACTTCTTACAAGATACAGCGGCCGCACGGTATTAGCAAGAGATCTTAAGGACACTATAAAAGAAAAATGCGCCGATCTTAATATACCGCTGCTTGATACGGTTATAAGGGACGGCGTCGCAGTACGGGAAGCCCAGACAATGCAGCAAAGCTTATTTGAGTATGCACCGAACAGCAACCCCGCAAAAGACTATTTACAGCTATTTAACGAAATAGGCCTATAAAAAAGAAAGTGAGGATCTAAAAACATGGCAAAATCATTTAAAGAAAAGGCAGCCCGCCCCAGCGTTTACGCTGCTATTAGCGGAACAGATACAGAGGCGGCAGAGGTTAAGGAAGTTATAGAAGTACAAGAAGTACAGGGCGACTTTACCGAAAGGCAAGAGAGCTTAAGAACACAGGGCAAGAAAGGCGCAAAGGCGCAGCGTTTTAATATGGCTTTTACCCCGTCAAACCTTGATTTTATCCGCATTTTATCGAAGCTTAAAGGCCAGACAATGACACAATTTGTAAATGAGATCATAGACAAAGAAAGGGAAGCCCAGGCCGACTTATACAAGCAATTAAAGGCCTTAAGCGACACTTACAAAGGGGGCGAATAAATGACCGCAGACCAGAAAAAAATAAAAGCTTTGTTTCTGGCATATCTGGAAACCGTAACAGACGAAAGCATAAATAAAAAATCGCTGTTATGGAACGCTGAAAAGGTTATAGAAAATCTTACACCCAGAGCAGCAAAAAACATACTGGAAAGCCACGCAAACAGCGACCAAAACGAAGCCGATCCAATAAGCGGCGACGATCCTTTAGAGCATGACTATAAAATAGACGAGCTTATATTAAAGCACCTTTTAGAGCCACAAGAGGGCGAGGACATATCTTTACTTTATCGGCCTTTATCTGCTGGCGGCAAGGCGCAGAGCGTAGCAAAAAGCATTATTGAATTAGTGGACTATGCTTTATCTTTGTTACAGGGCGAAATAAGATCTTTTCTTGAGGCCGAATATAAAGAAAGCGGAAAAGACGGGCTGCAAGAGAAATTAAGCGAACATAACGACATCATGTTAGATAAGCATACCGAAATTATAAAAAAGCTTATTCACTTTTTATGGGACTATACCGAAGCAATGCCGCCAGAGGCCTATAAAAAAGAATTGCTTAAGCTTGCGACACCGCCAGAAAAGCATATCATACCTAATAACAAGCTGGCTAATACCATAACCACAGCAAAGGGCTTTAATTTATTTGATATTAACGGGGCTGATCTTATAGTATCTGGACGGGGAAAAACTGAAATAACTACCCGCTGCATGCTTACTTATGAGGGCGACAATATAACACTATCTGGCCGACAACCTTTTACAGAGTATGACCGAAATGTAGCCGACGCAGTAACGAGCTTATACGAATACGGCGGCAGCAACATAGTAACGGCGGCCACAGTATACCGTGCAATGGTAAATATGACAGATACAGAAACACCCAGCCCGCAGCAGATCGGCGCAGTAACGAGAAGCCTTGACAAAATGCGCTTTACCCGTGTAAGAATTGACTGCACCGAGGAATTAAAGCAGCGAAAAGTTAGCCTTAACGGGCAGCAGATCACGGGCGGCCTTGTAGATACTTACTTATTAGCAATGGAAGCAATAGAGGTAACAGTAGGCGGCCAAAGAGTAAAGGCCTATAAAGTAATAAAAACGCCTATTTTATATGAGTATTCCCAGCTTACAGGGCAAGTATATACTACACCGTCAAAGCTGCTGGCCGTACCAGATCAAAGCAACACAGAGCAGCGCATAGCAATAAAAAGTTATTTACTGCGCCGTATATGTGCAATGAAAGGGCCGACGCCACAAAGCAACCGCATTAAATTTGATAAACTATATGAAGCGATCGGCATAGACAACCCAGAGAAGCAAGAACGCAAGCGCATAAAGGACTATATAACGGCCGTGCTTGCTTACTGGGAAAAAGAAAAGCTTATAAAAGGCTTTGAATTTGTCAAAAACGGCAGAGAATACGCCGCCGTAGATATTCTTTTTGAAAAGAAAACCAAAGCGGCCAGCAAGTAAAAAGAAATCGGGGGCAATCTTTGTATACTATGGGGGCAATCTTTGCATACCATAGGGGCGATTTTTGTATACTATGGGGGCGATTTTTGTATACCATAACCACCCCAGAAAAAGAAGAAAAAAACGCCGAAAACCCTTGATATATAAGGCTTTTTCGCCCTTATTCAATATCAAAATTTTTTCTTGATAAGTACTGTAAGTTATGTAAGTACTGTATCGGCCGCTACCCGCCCGCTTTACACGGCGGGAGCGTCCATATATAATAAGAGCAGAGAGCCGAAAAGAGCCTATAAAAAAGAAGCCCTGGACTTTTCTTTTACAGGCCTTTTGCAGACAATCGCACAAAATCGAAGTAAAAAGGGGGGATCTAATGCAGACAGAGGCAGAACGCCAGGAACGGCGCAAAGCTTACCAGCGGGAATATTACAAAGAACGCCGCAAAGGTGAACGGGCTTTAAACTATGTTATAAACATTGAAGCAAGCCGACGCCGACGGGAAGCGCAAAAGCAAGCCGAAATTAAACGCCGAAAGGGGGAATAATTTTTAATTGAGGTTATGCAGATAATTTTAAGTAGACAGGAAAAAAGACAAAAAAAGAGCAGCTGCCAGCCGATCAAAGCATAAGGCAGCCGCCCACGAAGCAAAACCCAGGAAAAGGCACGCCCCGCCTTTTCATTATATCACACACGGGGCAAAAATTCAATATTTTATATGATGAAAGGAAAAATAATTATTATGACAGCAGCAGAACGCAAAGAGAAAGCAAAGGCCGCAGAGGCCGAAAAGAAAGCCTTAAGGGCTGAACTTGTAAAAATAGCTACCAGCATAACGGCAAAACCCGCCGAAAAGCTGGAAGCAATACGCTATATTATGCAGCTTGACGCAAAGGGGGCATATTAAACCATGACAAGGGACGACGCAAAGCAAGAGATCCGCAGCAGATACGCCGAGTATTTGCAGCCAGCCAAAAAGAAAAATACTTATATTTGCCCGTTATGCGGCAATGGAACGGGAAGCACGGGCGACGGCATGGCCGTAGATCCACACGGGGACAGGCTACATCTTAAGTGTTTTAAGTGTAACTTTTACGGGGATATAATCGAGCTTTACCAGCAAGAGCATAACACCACGCAGCAAGAGGCTTTTAACGCCCTTTACAGCCTTTTTAATATTGATCTATCCAATTATACCACCAGCAGCGAAAACACGGCACACGGGGCAAATAAAGCCCCGCTGGCGGCCGTAGAATATGAGCCAGAGGCGGCAGCAGATTATACAAGCTTTTACAATGAAGCCCGCCAGAGGATCACCGACGACGCCGCCCAGGAATACTTAAAGCAGAGAGGCTTAAGCCTGGAAACCGTCGCCCCGTTTTGGCTGGGCTATGATCCCGCCTGGAAAAACCCAAAAAGGGCATGGCTGGGAAACAGAGAGCCAGCGACGCCCCGCCTTATTATACCGACCAGCAAGGGCAGCTATGTAGCAAGATGTACAAGAAGTATAACCGACGAGGAATTAGCGCAGCAGCCAGGCTTACAGAAAGCCGAAAAGGCGGGCAAAGTACATATATTTAATATTAAGGCTTTATATGCTGATGAAAAAAGCCCCGTATTTATCACAGAGGGCGAAATAGACGCATTAAGCATTATTGAAGCTGGAGCAGACGCCGCAGCGATCGGCAGCACTTCTTTTACAGGCCTTTTAATATCTGCGCTTAAGGAAAAACCGACCAGCCGCCCGCTTATAATTTGCATGGATAACGACGAGCCAGGGCGCAAAGCAGAAAAGCAGCTTATAGAGGGCTTGCAGCGGCTTAATATTGCCTTTATAACGGCCGATATTAGCGGGGGGCATAAAGATCCTAACGACGCATTAACAGCCGACAGAGAGGCTTTTAAGGCCGCTATAAACGACGCTATAAACCAGATACAAGGCCAGGATAAGCAAGCCTTAACAGGGGCGGCAATGGTAGACGCCTTTTTAAGCACCGTACAGACGCAGAAATATAAACCAATGGCGACGGGCTTGCCAGGCCTTGACAGGATCACAGGCGGCGGCTTTGTAAGGCAAAGTATAGTTATGCTTGCAGCTGCGCCAGCAATGGGAAAAACAACCCTGGCAATGCAAATTTTTGAGGGCATGGCAAAGCAAGGAAACGATATTATATATCTTAACCTTGAAATGAGCAGGGAGCAGCTTATAGCAAAGAGTATTTGCCGCATGGCTTACGATCGACACAAAAAGACCATAACAACGGCCGAAATTATGCAAGGCTATAAATGGACGGACGACCAGCGCAGCACCGTATTAGCCGCAGCAGAGGCCTATAAAAAGGAAATAGCCCCGCACATGATATACAACCCCGACAGCGTAACGGCGCAGCTTGACAGCATAATATCTTTTTTACAGGCCGAAGCTGAACGCTACCAGGCAGAGGGCAAGGCAGCCCCGCTTATTGCTATTGACTATTTGCACCTTATACAAGGAACGGAACGAGAGGACGCAGCGGCGACCATTAAAAGAGCCGTAACGGAATTAAAAAACTTTGCCGTAAATAATAGTACCGTCGTTTTCTGTATTCTGGCGACAAACAGGGACAGCAACGCAAGGGGCAAAATGATCCTTGAAAGCGGCAGAGATACCAGCAATATAGAATTTTCGGCCGATCTGTTTTTAGGCCTTAACTTCACAAACTGGGAAACCAGCAACAAGGAAGAAAAAAAGAGCTTTGAAACATTGAAGCAGCAGCCCCAGAGAGAAATAACGCTTAAATGCTTAAAAAATCGAATGGGCGAGGACGGCGCAAGCATGCAACTTTTATTTGATACAAAGCACGGTATTTTTACACCCGTTGACACGATCCACGAAGAAGTGGACGCCTGGAGAAGCAGAAAGGGGAGTACATCAAAAATATAATGGACTATATAGACGCATTACAGGCTTTAATAGATATTGAAGAAAAAGAGGACATAACCAAAGCGGACGCCTTGAGGATCTGCGAGGCCTTTAAAATGGTATTAGGGGAAGCGATAACCGAAACGCAGCAATATAAAGACCTTAAGGCAGCCGCCGACGCTATGACCGAATAAGAAAGGATCTTATAAAATGACTTATAGAGAAATGAAACAAAAGCACCAGGAAGAAATAAACGCTTTTCCTTTTATGTTTGCATTTAACAATGAGCAATTTATACAAGGCATGGCAAAGCTGGGACTTGAGCCAGGGGACACCGACAAAATATACGATATAGGCGGGGGCGGCTTTGTGAGAAAAACAGACTATAAAGCCCTTGAGGATCTTATAAACCGACACCAGCGGGAAATTAAAGAAGCGATCGCAGCCGATGAAACAGGCGACGGCTTTATATATGATATGTTTTACTATGAGCTGGCAAACCATGAGTATATTATAACGGGCGACCTTGAGCCGACATTAAACGCCCTGGATCTTTCTTTAGAGGAAATCAACAGCAGCAAAGCCCTTTTGCATGGACTTAAAAAGGCAATGGCTGCACAAAATGAATACAGCTAAACCACGGCGACCAGATCACCAGGACGGGGCATTAAAAACCCCGTCTTTTTTTATGCAAAAATGGGCTATTTTCTAATTAAGCGTATATTTCTAATTTTAAGTAGACAAAAGCAAAAGCAAAAGCGTAGACTTGACAAAAAGCAAAAAATATGATATAATAAGTACAAGAAGTGAATAAGGTTTTTAAGGTTAAAAAAGTTATAAAAGTATATTAAGTGAAAGGGGCTTATTTATGACAACTGAAGCAAAAGAACTTTATAACGCTTACCAGAGAGAATGGCGCAAGAAAAACCCAGGAAAAGACGCAGAATATAAAAAGAATTACTGGGAACGCAAGGCGGCCGAGCTTATGGAAGCAAGCAAAGGGGGCGGCGATCATAACCAGAGCAAAAAGAGCGATAATTAGTATTTTATGCTTGCTTTGTCTTTGCACTTTTCTTTTTACAGGCTGCACCAGGGAAGAAAAGACGATCATAGACACGGCGACGCTTAAAGTAACCACACAGGGCGCAGAAACGACCATATACGACCTTGCGGGCGGCGCAGAGTATAACTATAAGACCGTAAGAGTAAAGAAAACAGACGCACCCAAAGAGGCCAGAACGGCCACAGAAACCGACACTATAAAAATAGTATTACTTCCAGGCGGGGGCTTTGAGATCACCGACAAAACAGCGGGGAAGATCCACACACTAAAAAGGGGGCGATAGATTGAAAAAGGAAGAAAAAGACGAGGCTATATTAGCCGCCCTTTTAAGCAATCAAACCACCAAAGCAGCGGCCGCAGCTTGCGGAATAGGTGAAACGCAGATATACGCACGGTTAAGAGATCCAGCCTTTAAAAAGAGATACGACACGGCAAGGCTTGAAATGCTGGACGAAACCACAGCAACGCTGCAAAAGCACTTATTAGACGCAGCCGAAGAAATGGCCGCTATAATGCACAGTACCGACACGCCGCCGCAAGTAAGGCTTAACGCTTGCGAGGCTATTATAAGATCCAGCCTTAAGCTTACCGATCAAGTAGAGATCTTAAGAAGAATTGAAAAGCTGGAAGAATTAAACGAGGAGTAAAAACCGCATGGCAAAAACAGACGCAATTATAAAGTATATTCTTTTCGACCAGATCAAAGCAAATAAGGCTTATTCTTTAAAGGCCGATAAGATCTATAAAAACCGAGATTATACCGAGAGCCAGAAAGGCGAAAGGCTGGCAAGCCTTGCTATAAGAAGCGTAAGAGAAACCGCCAACAACTGCACAATGATTTTTAAACTTATTGAAGCAATGGGCGGCAACGATGAATTAGCGGCCAGCGTTTACGGGATCTTTAAAAACCCGTACCAGCTGACAGAGCAGCACGAAGCTTTTAAACTTCTTGAGGATCTGGAAGCAGAGGCGGCCGCCGATGAGTAAGAGCGCAAAAGACAGGCTTGCAGCCCTGGAACGGCAGCAAGAGGAAGTTATAGAGCTTGAGGACTTAAGCGAAGTATACAAGGATATTTTCGGGGAAACTTCCCCAGAGTACCTTAATTATAAAGCTATGATCGAGGACGAAGAAAGGCAGCTTACAAAGCTTTTAAAGCAAGGTAAAATTAAGCTGTAAACGGTAAATATAATGAGTATGACAGACAGGCTTTTAAAGCTGGACGAACAGGCCAACCCCGATATGAGATATGCAATAAGAGATAAGGCGGGAGAGCAGCGCATAGTAACGCCAGAGCAGCTTTTAAACTATGCAACCCAGGGCAATATATCTTATTTATCATACGGCAGAGGCGACATTATAGGACAGATCGCAAAGGAACTTTGCAAAGATAAAGACGGTAACTATACCGCAAAAATATTTGAAGCTGGAGGCTATTAAAATAATGCTTGAAGAAAGAATTTATTTAACTGATTATATCGAAAAAATGCGTACAGCATACCACCAGGCAAGGGCTGCTTTTGTGCTTTACGGTGAAGCCCTGGAAAAGGAAAAGACCAACTGGCAAAAGGAATTACAGCGAGGCTGGAACAACAGCGAAAGCCGCAAAAGAGATTATGCAAAGCACGAAGCAACACAAAGAGATCTTAAAAACCGCCTGGAAACAGTAGAACGAGAGGCAAAGGCCGAATTTGCAGAGATTATAAACGAGGCCAACGCCGTTTTTGGTAGACATTACAGAGCAACGCCCGAACAGATCGACGACAAGGGGCTTGCACTTCTTAACAGCGGCGTAATGACCGCTAAAGAGCTTTTGGCACTTGCCGACGAATACACCGAAAATTATACAATGCGTAAGCTGATCGGCGGCAAAATCGAAGAATTAGGCGCACAAACAAGGGATAAAGAATTAGAATTTAAGGGTAGATCGCTTAAGCTTACACCCACAGTATACAGCGACGCCCTGGAAGCCGTGCAAAACTGGGGCAATTATGCTTTAAGATCAAATGAATTTGCTATGACGGGCGTATTTGATCGCCAATTTGACCAG
>JAZSBN010000005.1:0-9920 GCA_045602405.1 Ruminiclostridium sp. | reverse complement strand
AATAAAAATTACATTTTGTATGGGAGACATATAAATGTTAAATAGATTGACCGATTTTTTTAATACTATTTTTGAAGCTGAGAGAGGAAATGTCCTGAGATATCAGTGTATTTACTTTTTCGGCGTGATTACTCATGCGTTTTTTGCCGCTTCGTTTTATGCTCTCGAAGTGAATGAGCTTTTCCTCTTCAACACAGTAAGTACATGCATGTATCTTTTAGGCTCTATTATCGTAAGAGGCACGAAAACCACAGTTTTTCTCGTTATAGCCCTTTACGTTGAAATAGTTATACATGGCGGTTATGCGAGTTATCTTTTGGGCTGGAATTACGGCTTCCCGATGTACTGCATGGCGATTATTCCCGTTTCCTTCTTTATAACCTATATGGACAAGAGCTTTAAGAGACCCGTACTTTCCTGTACGATATTCGGTGTTCTTAATATAGGAATTATGCTTGCCACAAGAATATACTGCTATTCACATGACGCTCATTACAATCTGGGAATGGGGGTTGCGGGCGTTCTTTCATGCTTCAATATGGTTATGAGCGACCTTGTTCTTCTTACCTTTGCATTGCTGTTTGTATGCGAAATAAGAACACGGACCCACCAGCTCAGAGAAAAGAACAAGGAGCTTGACTTCCTCGCAAATTACGACAGGCTCACACAGCTTCGGAACCGCCACAGCATGATGAACGTTTTCCAGCAGTACGAATCAGATACAAAGCCCTATTGCGTAATTCTCGGCGATATCGACGACTTCAAGCGCATAAATGATACATACGGTCATGCGGCAGGAGATAAGGTTCTTTCCTCTGTTGCAGGTGTAATAAAAAAGCATGCCGATGAGCATGGAGTGGTATGCCGCTGGGGTGGCGAAGAAATTCTTATCATTATGGATGGCAATGCTGAATTCTGTTACGATACAATAGAAAAAATCCGTCTTGAAATTGAAAATATGAAGCTTACCTTTGAGAAGCGTGAAATAAGGGTTACCATGACCTATGGCTTTGCCGATTACGGCGAGGCTATGAGCGTTGAGAAGCTTGTTTCGATAGCCGATAAAAGGCTTTATGTAGGTAAGCGAAACGGTAAGAATCAGACTGTTACAAATTAAAATACCCTGTGTGCGGTACTGCACGGAAAATCATAATTCTTAAGGGAAGGAATGATACTTTATGGATAAGCTTTGTTTTGAAAACCGCGAATTATCCTGGCTCAGGTTCAATGAGAGAGTTCTTGAGGAGGCTGAGGATATTCGTGTGCCTCTTTGTGAAAGACTGACCTTCCTTTCAATTTTCCAGAGTAATCTTGACGAGTTTTTCATGGTTCGTATAGGAAGCCTTCACGACCAGATGCTTCTTAATAATGAGAGCCGTGAGAATAAGACTAATATGACTCCCGGGGAACAGCTTGACGCCGCCTCGGAGGAAATCAAGAAGCTTTGCGTAAGGCGTGATAGTGCCTATAAGGCTCTTATGGAGGCTCTTTCGGAGCAGGGTATCACTCTTGTCGACTTCCATAACATAAGCAAGGAAACGGAAAAATACCTGAGAGAGATGTTCAAGGCGGAATTCATGCCGCTTTTATCCACCTTCGTTGTAGGAAAGAAGCAGTCCTTTCCATTCCTTAAAAATAAGGATATATATGCTATTGCGGTACTGAGTACAAAAACGGAAAAGCAGAAAATAGGCATAATCCCCTGCGGAAGCGACGTTTTCCCGAGACTTATTCCGATTCCCGAAAGAAGCGGCTGTTATATGCTTGTGGAGGAGCTTATTCTTCACTATATCCCTATGTTTTTCAAGGGCTATCGTGTAACGGCGAAAACTCTTGCGAGAATTACACGAAACGCCGATATCGACGCGGACAGAATATACGACGAGGAGCTTAACTATCGTGAACACATGGCGGAGGTAGTAAAGCTGAGGCAGAAGCTTTGCCCCGTAAGGCTTGAGCTTAGCCGTGACATAGGGAAGGATATAATCGAAACTCTTTGCGACCTGCTTAAAATTGATACGAAGCAGGTTTACAGGTATAATTCTCCCCTTGACCTTTCCTTTTTCTTCACTATCGAGGATAGCTTAAGAAGTCATCCGGAGCTGTTCTACGCTCCCCGACATCCTCAGAAAAGTGCGGACTTTGACGAAAGACGCTCAATAATGAGCCAGATAGAGAAGGAGGATAAAATCCTTCATTATCCCTATCAGAGTATAAGACCCTTCCTTATGCTTCTTAACGAGGCGGCTCACGACCCTTCGGTAATCTCAATAAAAATGACCCTTTACCGCCTTGCCCGAGACAGTAAGGTGGTGGAAAGTCTTGTTGAGGCGGCTGAAAACGGTAAGCAGGTCGATGTGCTTGTTGAGCTTAAGGCTCGTTTTGACGAGGCGAATAATATAGAATGGAGCCGCAGGCTCGAACGTGCAGGCTGTCATGTAATATACGGCCTTGAAGGGCTTAAGGTTCATAGTAAGCTTTGTCTTATCGTAAGGAAAAAGGGCGACGAGATAAGCTATATTACTCAGGTAGGAACAGGTAACTACAACGAAAAGACAAGCCGTCTCTATACAGACTTTTCAGTTATGACCGCTTCAAATACCATAGGTCGTGAGGCGGCGGCAGTATTCCACGCTTTAACCCTCGGCGAAACCGTTGACCATATGCAGCACCTTCTTGTTGCACCTCACTGCCTCCAGAATAGGCTTATCGCAATGATTGATTCAGAAATAGCCAAGGCGAAAAACGGTAAGGAAGGCCGTATACGCCTTAAGCTCAACAGTCTTACAGATAAGACCCTTATGGATAAGCTTATAGAGGCAAGCTGTACAGGCGTAAAGATAAGCATGATAATAAGAGGGATATGCTGTCTTAAGCCGGGTGTAAAGGGCTATACCGAGAATATCGAGATTATAAGCGTTGTAGGAAGATATCTCGAGCATTCGAGAATTTATATTTTCGGAAAGGGAAGATGGACGAAATATTATATTTCAAGTGCCGACCTTATGACAAGAAATACCCTGAGACGAGTTGAGGTAGCTATTCCCGTAACGGATAAGGCTTTAAAGCAAAGGCTTGAAAAAACCTTCAATATCATCTGGAATGACAATATTCAGACCCGTGAATGTCAGCCTGACGGAACCTATATCCGCCGCACACCGGGCGAGGATATCCCGAGAGCGAGTCAGGAGCTTCTTTACGAGGAAGCTGTAAAGCTTTCCAAGAAAAGAAAAATCAAAAAGACGAAATAAAATAACCGAAAAATAACCGACAGTATCATTTAACTGGTACTGTCGGTTTATTCTTTGAAATATTCATCGGAAATTATTTCCGTTTCCTTTTCAACAAAGCATACATTATCCTGACGATAGAGGATATAAACCTTTTCATTTACGGCTATATCCGTTTCATTGGCGGATAAGGCGTCAAAGTTATAGGTCCTGCCCTTAAATTCAAGGCGGATTTTTCCGTAGCCTTCCGCTTCGATTTTTTCTGTGCAGAAGGCCTCCAGTCCGCTTATATCGTCCTTTTCTGTAAGGGCATCCTTCTTATTTCTATCAATAAAGGGAAGGAGAAAGTGGGTAATGAGAAAATTTGCGATAGCTCCCGTAAGTACGGCACAGGGGAAAACTATAAGACCGTTTATTCCGAGAGCCTTAAGGGTAATTCCAATAGCTCCGAAGAACATGAAAAATACTGAGAGCATTGTGAAATTATTCGGGATAAAATCCTCTACGGGAACGATTTTTCCCTTGATATTATGGAAGGGCTCCTCCGAGCCGAAGGAGCGTATTTTTTCCATATATCTCAGTATCATGTCGGCAGTAAAGGTTACTGCCGATACAACGGTTATAACTACATAAAAAATCATTTTTCTTCTTCGTCTTTTTCGAGGATGTCAAATCTTAATCTGTCAACACGGAATTCGTTTATGGATTTTACTGTTATTCTGAAATCCTCGGTAGTAACAATTTCACCCTCCTCGGGGATTTTTCCGAATAACTCGAAAATCCAGCCGCCTACAGTATTGCTGTCGGAGTGGATTCTGTAGCCGTCGCCCCTGTTTTCGAAATAGCGGTTGAAGTCGTTCTGGGACAGGTCGCCTCCTACCTCGAAGGACTTATCGTTGATAAAGGAAACGGGAGCCTTTATTTCGTCGCTTTCGTCGTAGATTTCACCGACAAGCTCCTCGATAACGTCCTCAAGGGTAACTATACCCTCGGTACCGCCGTACTGGTCAACTACAACGGCGAGGTGAATTTTACGCTTCTGCATCTGCTTAAGTACGTCGGAGATTTTCGAAAGACTGGGGATGTAGAGAGTTTCCTGCATTATATCTCTTAAATAGAAGGGCTTTTTAAGTACGAGATTTTCAAAAAGGTCCTTCTGGGTAACAACGCCGATAATATGGTCGATAGTCTTTTCATAGACAGGTATTCTGGAATATTCCTCTCTCATGAAGATTTCCTTCACCTTTTCGATATCGGAGTTTATTTCGATAGCGACCACGTTTACTCTTGGAGTAAGGATAGAGGAAACAAGAGTTTCGTCAAAGGTAAGTGCGCTTCTTACCAGATTGCTTTCCTGTTCCTCAAGAACGCCTTCGTCCTCAATTTCTTCGATAATGTGGATAAGCTCCTGCTCTGTCATGCTTACTTCCTTGCTGTTCTTGCAGAAAAGCTTGGTCGCAAGCTTCTGCAGTAAAAGGAAGAAGGCGGAAAGGGGAGTGAAAATAATCATGAGAAAATTCATGATACCGCTTATAGCACAGGCGAATTTTTCTGCATGAGCCTTAGCGAGGGTTTTAGGCAGTATTTCGCCGAAAATAAGTACGACGATAGTTACTGCTACCGTTGAAATAAGAGAACCGTTATCTCCCCACAGGGCTATACACATAACGGTAGCCAGCGAGGAGGTAAGGATATTGACGATATTATTTCCGACTAATATAGTTGTAAGGGTTTTATCGTAGCGGTTAATTATTTTTAAAGCACGTTCTGCGGATTTCTTTCCGCTGTCAGCGAGACTTCTGAGCCTTATTTTATTGGCACTTGTATAGGCGGTTTCGGAAGCCGAGAAGAAGGAGGAAGCTAATATAAGTAAAATTATAAAGACGAGAGTTCCTATATGTTGTTCCATGAAATTAAATAACCTTTCTTATCAAAATTATATGTATTATCTCATATTTATCATGTTTTGTCAAGCGGACTGAGTTAAGGCACAGCTAAGATGAAAAAATAGTGAAAAGGTATTGACTTTATTCCTAAAAGTGATATAATAGTTTTAGCACTCAAAGCTTAAGAGTGCTAAATTCGTAAGAAAGCGAAGTGTAAAAATGGCAAAAAAACAGTTTAAAGCGGAGTCCAAGCGTCTTTTAGAGATGATGATAAACTCCATCTATACACATAAGGAAATCTTCCTTCGTGAGCTTATTTCAAATGCAAGCGACGCTATGGATAAGCTTTATTTCAAGTCTATGCAGGAAAACCTCGGTATAACCCGTGACGACCTGTCGATAATGCTTGATGTTGATAAGGAAAATCGTACTATTACCATTACCGACAGCGGTATAGGCATGAACAAGGAGGACCTCGAAAATAATCTCGGCGTTATTGCACAGTCAGGCTCCTTTAAATTCAAGCAGGAAAACACCGATACCGATAAGGATGAGGTTGACGTAATCGGTCAGTTCGGCGTAGGCTTCTATTCCGCTTTCATGGTTGCCGAAAAGGTTACTGTAGTAACAAAGAAATACGGTGAAGAAACCGCTTATAAGTGGGAATCCACAGGGGTTGACGGCTATACGGTTACCGAGGCTGAAAAGGATAGCTATGGCTCGGTTATCACTCTTTATATTAAGAAGAGCTCCGAGGAAGAAAACTATGATGATTTTCTTGCGGAATATAAGGTAAGAGCACTTGTAAAGCGTTATTCCGATTATATCCGTTATCCTATAAGAATGGAATGTACCCACAGCCATCTTAAGGAAGGAACAGAAAATGAGTACGAGGAGCATAAATGCATCGAAACACTCAACAGCATGGTTCCTATCTGGAAAAAGAATAAGGCTGAGCTTAAGGAAGAGGAATACAACGAATTCTATAAGGAAAAATTCCTTGATTTCAACGATCCCCTTGTTCATATCCATTCCAAGACCGAGGGTACAGCTACCTATAATGCATTATTATTTATACCCAAGAAGGCTCCCTTCGATTACTATTCAAAAGATTACGAAAAGGGTCTCCAGCTTTATTCAAGCGGCGTTCTCATTATGGAGAAATGCGGAGATTTACTTCCCGATTATTTCAGCTTTGTAAAGGGTCTTGTTGACAGCGAGGATTTATCCCTTAACATCTCCCGTGAAATGCTTCAGCATGACAGACAGCTTAAGCTTATTGCGAAGAGCATCGAGCGTACGATAAAGAATGAGCTTAAGAAAATGCTCAATAACGACAGGGAAAAGTACGACGAATTCTGGAAGAACTTCGGCTTACAGATAAAGTTCGGCCTTTACAGCAGCTACGGCATGAACAAGGAATTCCTTAAGGATCTCCTTATGTTCTATTCTTCCTCTGAAAAGAAGCTTGTTACTATTGATGAATACATCACCCGTATGAGAGAGGATCAGAATGTTATCTATTTTGCAAGCGGCGAGTCGGTTGCTAAAATAGACTGCCTGCCCCAGACGGAAATGATTAAGGAAAAGGGCTATGAAATCCTTTATCTTACTGACAGCGTTGACGAATTCACCCTTCAGATGCTTGTGGATTACGACGGTAAGGAATTCAAGTCTGTCCAGTCCAGCGATACCGACTTCGAAAGCGACGAGGAGAAGGCAGAGAAGAAGGAAAAGGCTGAACAGAACAAGGATATGCTTCAGGAAATGAAGGAAAGATTAAGCGGTAAGGTTGCCGATGTAAGACTTTCTTCCCGACTCCGCTCTCATCCTGTCTGCCTTACAAGCGACGGCGCACTTTCTATCGAAATGGAAAAGGTGCTTGGTGCTATGCCTGATAACAACGGAAAGCCCAAGGCTGATAAGGTGCTTGAAATAAACGCTAACCACGCTATTTTCGAGAAGCTCCGCTTCCTCTGTGATAACGACAAGGAAAAGCTCAGCCTTTATACCGATATTCTTTATCAGCAGGCGCTTCTTATCGAGGGAATCGATATAGAAGACCCCGTTGAATATTGTAATAAGGTTTGCAGTCTTATGCTTTGATAAAATTCAGAATATAATAAGGAGCAGTATCGCTTGCTTGCGGTACTGCTCTTGATTTTTAACTTATTACTGTTTATTTTTTATCGGATGTCTGATGACCGTTTTCAGCTTTTCAGGAGCACATCTTCTCGGGTCGGAAAGATAAATTTCATGGTGCATTCTGCCTTCTGAAAAATCTTCTTCATAGCCGTTTTCCGAGACGAAGGCTTTCATTTTCTCAATGCTTTCAGGCTCGTCGTCATAAGCACCCTTATGCATGATCTGAACGCAGAGACCTTCAGTAATTTTCATAAGCCTTGCCTTGGTTAAATCAAGGTCAGGCTTTTTCTTGTTTAGTGCTGTTTTTGCCGCTTCGAACACTTCTTCCGTTACAAATTCAGGCTGTCGTATCATGGATATCCACTTGAATTTACTTTTATCGGTAATATTAAGACCGTCAAAGGTTGCGTTATCCAAAGACCAGAGTCCTTCAAGGGGCGGTACTACATATTCAAAGTAGCCGTCGGGCTGTGTACCGTTCATCTTTGACATTTTTATTGTAAAGGACAGACCGTAGAGCATTTCCATAGCCTGCTTGTATTCCTCACAGGTATTAGGGTCGCCCTTCCCCTCAACAGCAATAAAAATCATTTCAGGTACATCTATAACCGAGGGCTTTGTCTTAGGCTGATATAAATCCTTGTATTTCTTTTTGTAGTCAAGCTTGTCCATGTTTTTCTCCTTAAAAATTCACACCCTGTTCGCTCTTTCTGCTTCAAGCCTGCTGTAGATACAGCCACAGTAGCTCTGTCTGTAAAGCTTATACTTCTCGGAAAGTACGATTGAACGCTTATAGCCCTCTTTTTTCTTGAAATCGGAGAATAGATAGGGAACGCCCGTTCTTTCGGATTCCTCCTTACCGATTTCGTTGAGCTTTTCGGCGTTCTTCAGGGGGCTTATTGAAAGGGTGGTGGTGAAATAGTCGAAGCCCTCGCTTTTTGCGTAATCCGCCGCCTCGGAAAGTCTCAGCCTGTAGCATTTATAACAACGCTCGCCGCCCTCTCTTATGTCCTCCATTCCCTTCGCCATGGAAAAGAATTTTTCCGGGCAGTACTGCCCCTCAACGAAGCTTATGGGATTTTTGGGAGAAAGCTCAGAAATGAGACGCTTCTGCTCATTGACGCGCTTTTCATATTCCTGCTTTTCGGTTATATTCGGATTATAGTAGAGGACTGTAATCTTAAAATATTCGGATAAATATTCCAGGACATAACTGCTGCAGGGTGCGCAGCAGCTATGAAGGAGCAGAGAAGGGGTTTTTCCGTTTTCGGTAAGCTTCTTTATTTCTGCGTCAAGAAGCTTCTGGTAATTTATCTTACCGCTCATAGCTTTATACCGAGATTTTCCGCCTTTATTTTAAGTACCTCTTCCGTTTCGGAGATAACTCCCGAAACAACGGCGTTCTTTTCGAGAATTATAAGCACGTTATCGTGAGTGGTCATGAAGAAGGCGGTTTTTCCGAAGCTTATGTCAGCAACCTTTTCCCAGGGTGTTACTCCGCAGGGAAGTCCGTTTCTTATAAAAATTATATCCTTGTCGGAGATTGCGGCGATAAGGTCAGTCTGATCCTTATAAGCTTCTGTCACCTTTTTTGTAAGGCTTTTCTTAAGGGAGTTAAGAAGTATTACTACTCCCACGCCGAAAATAACGCCGCAGGCAGACAGCAACAGGCAGGTAATATTCGAGGTAACAAAATAGAGAACGATACCTGCTACAACCATAATGGCAACGCATACTGCAAACAGTATTACAGGAAGAGACTGAAGCTTGTTTTTTCCTTTAAGGGTGATATTTACATATTCACCGATACTTTCTTCCGACCAGTTAAGCTTGAATTCCGTCATCAGTTAAGTCCTTTCATAGTAAGCGAAATACGCTTCTTTTTAGTGTCTACGCCCAGTACCTTTACGTTTACGATATCTCCTACCTTTACAACCTCAAGAGGGTGCTTTACGAATTTATCGGAAAGCTGTGAGATATGTACAAGGCCGTCCTGGTGAACGCCGATATCAACGAATACGCCGAAGTCGATAACGTTTCTTACGGTGCCCTTAAGCTCCATACCTTCTGTAAGGCTGTTCATATCAACTACATCAGTTCTCAGTAAGGGCTTGGGAAGCTCGTCTCTGGGGTCTCTTCCGGGCTTGATAAGCTCCTTTACGATATCGGAAAGGGTGATTTCGCCGACGCCTGTTTCTTCAGCCGCCTTCTTAATACCCATAGCCTTTACAGTATCGTTGATTATATCGGAGTTTCCACCGATTTCCTTTTCGGTAATGCCGCAAAGCTTAAGAAGCTTTTTCGCCGCCTCATAGCTTTCAGGGTGAACTCCTGTATTGTCAAGAGGGTTCTTTCCGTCATGTACTCTTAAGAAGCCTGCACACTGTTCAAAGGCCTTCTTACCCAGCTTACTTACCTTTAAAAGCTCCTTACGCTCGGTAAATTTTCCGTTTTCCTCTCTATAGGATACAATATTTTTTGCAACTGCGGAGTTTATACCCGATACATAGCTTAAAAGGGAAACAGAAGCTGTATTTACATCTACGCCTACATTGTTTACACAATCTTCAACTACGCCGCCTAATGCCGCTGAAAGCTGTGCAGGAGGCATATCGTGCTGATACTGTCCTACGCCGATAGCCTTAGGCTCGATTTTTAC
>JAZSBN010000004.1:0-3769 GCA_045602405.1 Ruminiclostridium sp. | reverse complement strand
CGACCCGTATGCCGAGCCTTTCCGAAAGGAAATAGAAACAGGTAATCGTGTTGTGTATATTTATAAGGTAAACGATGAGTTCCTCGGTGAAATCGCTTATGTTCTTGATATGAACGACAGTGATTATACTATCCCTAATCAGCGGATATATCTTTCCCGTTTGATTGTGAAGCCTGAATACCGAAACAAAGGTATAGGTAGTATCCTTGTGGACTTTATGATTGAAGAAATCAGAAAAATGGAATACAAAGAAATTTCTATCGGTGTTGATAAAGACAATACAGCAGCGTTGCACCTTTATCGCAAAAAGGGATTTACAAATGTGATATTTGAAGGTGCTGATGAGCACGGGGAGTATTATAAGCTACTTAAAATTTTATAGGATTATATTTACATAAAAGGAAGTGAAATCGTGAATACATTACTCGAAAAAGCTGAACGCCTTATGCAAATGCACAAGGAAGGATTGCTCGGCGGCGAGGTTATGCCCGAGGACGCTAACCCAAATTTGGAAAAGTCAAGTGCAGAGAATTATCTTTATTTCACTCTTCCTATGTCGCTGAATTACCAGCGCAATTCATACACTCTTTGGCAAAGTGCAAAACAAACATATACAGACAGCGAAACGCAGTTCGTATTCTCCCCAAAGGAATGCCTTACTCATTCTTTTGAGGAGGTTCAGTACGCTCTTACCAAATACAAGGTTGCATTGCAAAAACAGAAACAAACGGAGATATGGATTAAGCTCTGTGAAACATTTGCGAGCCGTTTTGATGGAGATATCAGACGAATGTTTGATGAAAACAACAATGATATTGAACAGATAAAACGCTATGTTCAGCTTGAAGATAAAAAAGCATTTCCTTATCTTTCAGGCGTGAAGATATGTAACTACTGGCTGTATGTCATTCATCAGTACACTGACAGAAAGTTTAATAACCTTGACGCACTTACCGTCGCACCCGATACTCACGTCTGCAAGGCAAGTTTACAGCTCGGACTGATAACCGAGGGAGAGTATAACTCGCCGAATGTTCAGCAGGTAGTAATTGAAGCGTGGAAAGAACTGTTCAAGGGGACAAAGTATAAACCGATTGATATTCATACTCCGCTGTGGCTCTGGAGCAGGAATGGGTTTAAGGAGGTGCTTTGATGTTCTATCACGCTTCTTCTGTCAAAGGGATAAAAACACTTGAACCGAGAATTTCAAATCACGATATTCCATTGATTTATTTTTCTGAAAAAAGAGAAAATGTCCTCGTATATTTAAGCAATGCGGTTGAAAAAATCTGCAAGGAAACAGGCTTTAACTATTCGGGTGTATGGCATAAATGGGCAAGCTATGGCTTTGACAAAGACGGCATTCTTAATCTTGAAGAATATTATCCAAATGCTTTGATTGATACATATAAAGGTGTGTCGGGGTATATTTATTCTGCCGAAATCGTCAATAATTCTGGCGATACAATAAACGTTCCTTATGCGGTTACTTCAAGAGAAAGAATTGATGTTTCGGATTGCGAATTCATTGATGACGCTTATGATGAAATAATTAAAGCCGAAGAAAACGGATTTATCAGAATTACACGTTATGAGCAATTAAGCGAGGCTAAGCTCAATTGGATTGCCGACACGATGAAACGTGAATATGAAGAAGCCAGCGAACATCCTGAATACAGATATTTTATTGAGAATAAGTTTGGAATTTGAGAAATCGAACTACGAAACCCGACCGCCTTATCACCATAAGGCAAGAATGAAAAGCGAGGTGGCGAAATGCACAGGATTATCAATATGTACCATCCGATAACAGCTACACCATTTGCCAATAATGATACCTACTGCGAAATTCTGCCCTGTGAGGCTTTGCGACCGTATATAAGATGTTTCTGGGGTACAAAAAAGCCTGTTTCAGCACAGCCTGATACCGCTTCATCGGGAATTGTCATTCCCGACACCTGTATGGATATTATCTTCGATATCAATTACACCGAAAATAATTACAGCGGCTTTTTCTGTACAGTCGATGAGCATTCCTACCCCACAGGCGGAGCAATAGTTGCCGATACTACCGCAACCTTCGCCATCCGCTTTTATGCGTGGACCGCCATTCTTTTCTCGGAGGAAGATTTTACAGGACGGAAAAACAGTGCGTTTGCTGTTGAGGAATTTTTCAGTAAGCTTAAAGCTGAGCTTGAACCGCTGTTGTTTGATATTCCGACATTAGAGGGGAAAATCGCCGTAGCGGAAAAATTATTGCTGAAAAAGCTGTGCACCAACCGCATAAATAACAATCTTATGAATGCAATCCATTATATGCTTGAAACAAACGGAAGAGCAAAAATTACTGATTTATGCACTTATACCTCTGTTTCCGAACGTCAGCTTGAACGCATTTTCAATTATAATATGGGTATTTCGCCTAAAGCCTTTTCCTCGCTGCTACGATACCAGCTTCTATGGCAGGATATTGCGTTATCGCCCTATTTCAATATTCTTGACGCTGTGGATAAATACGGCTTCAGCGACCAGGCACACCTGTTGAACGATTTTAAAAAACGACATCTTATGACTCCGAAAGCGGCGGCTGAATATGCGCGCAAGGATTTATGATGTCGGATTTTTACAATACATATCCTTTTATTTGTGTTAAGATTAAGAAAAAACGCAGGAGGGTTACTATGAATACACTTGAAAAAGCAAGAAATTTTATCTACAAAAACGCTCGTCCCCTTGAACTGGCAAAATGGCAGTACCATTTTGAAAATGGAAGTAAGGAGGCTGTGCTCAACGCATTGAGCTTTTATCAGAATGAGGACGGCGGCTTCGGAAACGGGTTAGAGGCTGATAATCTCAATCCGAATTCACTTCCCATGGGCGTATGGTCAGCAACGGAAACTATCAGAGAGATAGAACTGACCGACAAAAATCACCCAATAGTAAAAGGCATACTCCGCTATCTTGAAAGCGGCGAGCATTTCGATGTTGAGCATGGTCAATGGCTTAATACAATTCCGTCAAACAACGATTATCCCCACGCAATATGGTGGGAATACAATGGAGAAAGCGGATTTCAGTATAATCCAACAGCCGCACTTGCTGCATTTGTGCTTGAATATGCAGATGAAAGCTCTGAATTATACAACAAATGCTGTAAAATAGCCGAGCAGGCAATAGAATGGTTTATAAATTCGGTTCCATTTTACGAGCAGCATGTTACCTGCTGTTTTATAAATCTATTCAATGCTTTGAAAAAGAATAATATAATTTCTGCTGATTTAGCAAAGTTTCAGCAGAAGTTGAAGGAACAGGTCAAATATAATATTTGTCAGGAAAAAGAAAAGTGGGCTGCGGAGTATGTGTCGAAGCCATCCGATTACAGCATTTCTCCTGATAGTATGTTCTATAAAGATAATGCGGAGATCGCCCTGTATGAATGTGAGTTTATCAAGACTTCACAGAGAGCTGACGGCGGCTTTGACGTTCCATGGAAATGGTGGACAGATTATACAGAGTTTCATGTAAGTGAACATCGCTGGCAGTCTATTCTGACTATAAAGTATATGCTTTATCTGGAAGCGCATGAAAAATAAGGTTTTGCTCAGTTGAATCAATACCAACCTATGCGTTATTGAATTTTTCTTTTGGGAATAGAGTAAAAAAACGCCCGATTGTCATTCGTTCTGACAGTCGGGCGACATATCTTTATATAAATTATGACAATGCTGAAAACAACTACTGTGCGCCGTTGTGTTACGCACCTATTTTG
>JAZSBN010000003.1:0-10109 GCA_045602405.1 Ruminiclostridium sp. | reverse complement strand
CGGAGGAAAGGACGTGTAGTTTTCTCCCAGCGAACAACGCTTACCCACTGATTGTAGAGTTTTGGAAGGTCGCGGTAGGAGTGAACGATATTTGAGTAATGCTCACAGAAAAGAGTTTCGGAAGTAGGACGAACGCAAAGTCTGTCCTCAAGCTTTTCACTGCCACCATGAGTTACCCATGCAACCTCAGGAGCAAAACCTTCAACGTGATCCTTTTCCTTCTGAAGTAAGCTTTCAGGAATAAACATAGGCATGCAAACATTTTCATGACCTGTTTCCTTGAACATACCGTCTAAAATTCTCTGAATATTTTCCCAGATAGCGTAAGCATACGGACGGATTACCATACAGCCCTTAACGCTTGTGTATTCGATAAGCTCGGCCTTTTTAACGATGTCGGTATACCACTGTGCGAAGTCTTCATCCATAGAAGTAATCGCACTTACCTTCTTTTTATTGTCAGCCATTTTTTCTGTTCCTTTCATGTAGAATTTATATACTTTAATATTATATAACATTTCCGCTGATTTTGCAATAGCAAATTGAAAAAAAGAAAAGCCGCCGTCAAAAAAGACAGCGGCTCTTTAACATTTCCTTTTAGCTTATGTTCTTACCCGTTTCACTTCCGTCAAATCCAAGCATAAACATACTGTGGAAATCTCTCATGTCGATTCTTGTAACGGTTCTCGTTAAACCGCCTGACACATAGATTTTACCGCATTCCTCGCAGGAATCGGTTTTAATCTGCACAGTCTGGGATACAACTCGTTTTCCCTCTTCCTCTGCCTTGGCGCTTTCTCTGCGAACGTGTTCCATTTCGTGGTTACGTACGCGGGAGCGTGCTGCAGTAGGATTCATACGGGTAGGGCTCTGAAAAGAAACAGCCGAATCATTTGAATCATCCTGATACCTTCTGTTACGACAGGTTTCGCATTCACACATAGGACAATCCTTCTCGAAGCCGTCATGCTTTCCTGAAGCATTAGGGCCATGATTGTGACCATTTTCAGCGGAAAGGGGATTTTCTTCTTCGGCTTCCTTGGTGCTGTTAAGTGCACCGAGGGGTAAATACTCTTCCTTGAGCGAACCGTCAAGTTCATAACGGCTCTCATTCCCTTTTACGGTCTGTTCATCCCTGAGACCGAGTTTCTTTGCGTCGTCCGACACTTTGAGATATGAATCGGCAACATTTCTGTAAGCGGAAATGTTTGTGTTGGTGCGTAAAGCATCAAGTTTCATTCATATCCCTCCTAAGGTTAATTAAGCACAAATCAACAGGTATAACTACCTACAATAATTTTATCATACAGAGATAAAAAACGCAACCCCTTCCCGAAAAAAATTCTACTAAGAGTAGAATTTTGTCAGATACTGCAAAAATTTGTATTGATTTTTATGCATTTTGAGATATTTTACTTGTTTTTTCTGTACGGTTTATTGTACTGATGAAACGATATAATGAAATCACAAGGAAAACACCGGGAAAGGAGAAGTAAATATGGAAACCTTAATACTTGCTTTAATCATGGGAGGCTGGCTGTCAGCTATGTTTGTAGCAGGCTCTTTTATCCAGAAGCTTGAAGAAAAATACGCAAGAAAAAATGCACCCCTGAAAGAAAAGAAAAATATGGAAACCGCCTGACGGTTTTCGACAAATTCAGCAGAAGCTTTGTGGTATAATATACCTGCGGTAAAACCGTGATATTACATGCGTAATATCTCTTGTAGGGCACCCTTTCTCATCGGAAAGGGTGCTTCTTCTTTGTTTGCCGTGTCATAATTTTTCACCCTGCATATAATAAATCGGTTGATAATAATGCGAGGTGAAGGTTATGAGCGGATACAGACGGCTTTCCGATATATCGGTAAATGAAGGCGGAGTAATTTCAAAGGTTTTTTACAGCGGAGATACAGGCAGACGTCTTATGGATCTCGGCTTTATAAGCGGTACAAGGATAACTTGCGTGGGTGAGAGTCCCTGCGGCGACCCTAAGGCTTTTCTTATCAAGGGAACGGTAATCGCCATAAGAAATGAAACAGGAAAATACATACTGCTTGAAGGAGGTGATTCCTTTGAGTCGTGAGATAAAGAACAGTGAAAAAAGCTTTACTGTTGCTCTGGCAGGAAATCCTAACGTGGGAAAAAGCACTCTTTTCAATGCTCTTACAGGAATGAACCGACATACGGGAAACTGGGCAGGGAAAACGGTAGACAATGGAGAAGGTACTGTTATAATCGGTGATACCTCCTACACCTTCGTTGATATCCCTGGTACCTATTCCCTTATGGCGAAATCTCCCGAGGAAGAAATTGCCCGGAATTTCATCTGCTTCGGCGGTGCGGATATGGTTGTTGCAGTATGCGACGCTACTGCTCTTGAGCGTAATCTTAACCTCGTTTTACAGATAATTGAGATAACCGACAGATGTATGGTATGTATAAATCTTCTTGACGAAGCAGCGAAAAAAGGAATAGAAATAGATATCGGGAAAATTTCCGAAAGTCTCGGTGTTCCTGTGGTAGGGGCAGTAGCAAAAAAGAAAAAAACTCTTAATGAACTTCTCGAAGAGATAGCTTCCCGTTCATATAAAAAGAGTGAGAGAAACGTTATATCTATAAAATATGACGATTGTATAGAGGCGGCAATAGATGAGCTTGTGCCTCTTATAGAAAAGCACGAGAACAGCAATATTTCATCCAGATGGATAGCTGTTAAGCTTATCGAGAGAGACGAAAAGCTTATTTCCGAAATTGAGGGCTATATCGGATATTCTTTAAGAGAGGACAGGGAAATATCAGAAGCTCTCGGCAGGATAAAAAGCACCCTTTATGATAACGGAATAAACGAGAATACCTTCCGTGAGAAAATAGTAAGAAGGCTTATGCTTACTGCCGAAAAAATAGCACTTTCCTCGGTAAAAAACAATTCAGGCTACAGCGAAGGGGACAGGCGGAAGGATAAGCTTCTTACAAGCAGAATTTTTGCTTTCCCGATAATGCTTGTTCTTTTAATGGGAGTATTCTGGATAACTATTGTAGGGGCAAATTACCCTTCCGAGGGCTTATCCTTGGTTTTTACATGGCTCTGCGATTTTATGTCGGATTTATTCCGTTCGATAGGCGTTCCTGAATTTATGACGGGCGTACTCATAGACGGCGGACTTCGTGTACTGGGCTGGGTAGTTTCCGTAATGCTTCCGCCTATGGCTATATTCTTTCCGCTTTTTTCGCTTCTTGAGGATTCGGGAATACTGCCCCGTATAGCCTATAATCTTGATAAACCCTTTCAGCGGTGCGGCTCCTGCGGTAAAAACGCTCTTACAATGTGCATGGGCTTCGGCTGTAATGCGGCAGGAGTAACGGGAGCGAGAATTATAGATTCCCCCAGAGAACGGCTTAGTGCGGTAATAACCAACAGCTTTGCCCCCTGTAACGGACGGTATCCCGCAATAATCACTCTTATAAGTATATTTTTCATAGGCTCGGTTACGGGTTTTGGTGGCTCTTTGCTTTCGGCGGCAGTACTCACTCTCGTGGTGCTTCTCGGGATAGGAGCGACCTTTTTATCCTCTAAGCTTCTTTCATCAACTGTTCTTAAGGGAGAAAAATCCTCATTTATACTGGAGCTTCCGCCTTACAGGAGACCTTCATTTATCAGGGTCATAATCCGTTCGCTTCTTGAAAAGGCACTTTCGGTGCTTGGCCGTGCGGCGGCGGTGGCGGCTCCTGCAGGAATGGTAATATGGTTGCTTTCCAATGTATATGTTGACGGAACGTCGCTTCTCGGTTATTTTACAGGCTTTCTTGACCCCTTGGGACAGCTTATGGGGCTTGACGGCGTAATACTTGCGGCGTTTATACTGGGTCTTCCTGCGAATGAAATAGTGCTTCCGATAGCTCTTACAGCCTATCTTTGCAGTGGAACGATTACCGATATGGGCGCAGTATCGGAAATAGGGAGGGTGCTTACAGAAAATGGGTGGAGTATTTATACTGCGGTTAATTTTATCGTTTTTTCTGTTCTTCATTGGCCTTGCTCAACTACGCTTATCACAATAAAAAAGGAAACGAAAAGCCTGAAATGGACCTTTGTTTCCTTTATTCTGCCCACGCTTCTTGGCTTTGTGGCTTGTGTGCTTCTTAATTTGCTTTGGGCTGTTCTGGGCGCAATATGATTTTATTGTGCAATACTGCTAAAAATTCAGGTCGCATTTAATATTTTATGACGAATTTATAAAATCCTATTGTTATTTTCTTAATTATAATGTATAATGTAAGAAATGGGGTCGATTGATTTAAAAGCCCTTTATTGAACAGGAAAGGACGAAATATATGAAGATATCGGAATTAAAAATCCTGATTTGCGATGACTCAATCCTTGTAAGAAAGAAGCTTACCGACATTCTTAAGAAGCTCGGTATTACAGCTGTACATGAAGCCGTTGACGGTGTTGAGGCTGTTGAGCTTTATAAGGAATATAAGCCTGACCTTGTATTTATGGATATTGTTATGCCTATAAAGACAGGACTTGAGGCGCTCATGGAAATCAGGGAATTTGACAATGACGCAAAGGTTGTAATGGCTTCCACGATCGGTACACAGAGCAATCTCGTTACTGCTATCAAGGCAGGCGCTTATGAATTTTTACAGAAGCCTGTAAATGACGAGGATGTTCTTAAGGTACTCAACAGCCTTATAAGAGAATAATAGCGGAAAGGACATAATTATGTTTACACAGTTATTCGGTCATTATCTTTTAAATAAAAATATTGTAACGGGAGAACAGCTCCGTAAAGCATTAGAGGTGAAGAACAATACCCGTGCGAAGCTTGGTGCTCTCGCTATTGACGCTGGCTATATGACTGCCGAACAGGTTGACAGAGTTCACGAGGAACAGCGCCGTGTGGATAAGAGAATAGGCGATATCGCCGTAGGTATGGGCTATCTTACCTCCGAACAGGTCGATGAGCTTCTTTCTAAGCAGAAGACTGCGAATATAGTAATCGGTCAGGCGCTTATTGACCTTGGCTATCTTACAAATCAGCAGTTTGCAGACGCCCTTGCCGAGTATAAGGCGAGCGCTTCCTTCAGCTCCGACGGCGAAACCGATGAAGAGCTTGAAAAGGAGATTATTACTGTTTTCGGGCTTGATTCCATCGAACACGAGAAATTCTACATAGACTATATTCTTCTTCTTATAAGAAACTGTGTAAGATTTATCGGTGATGACTTTGCTTTCGGTGGCTGTACAAAGGGTGAAAAAACTCATTATAAGTGGTTACTGTCCCAGAATATTCTCGGCGAGCTTTCCGCTTATACCGCTATCGGCTGTGATGAAAAGGCGCTTATGGCTCTTGCTCAGAGATATGCAGGTGAGGAAATTACCGAGCCCGGTGAATTTGCTGAGGCTTGCGTGGGCGAATTCCTCAATCTCCAGAACGGTCTCTTTGCAGTAAACCAGTCCAACACAGAAAATGTTGAGCTTAACATTACTCCTCAGACCGCCGACAGAGAAGTTGACGTTGAAGGTGTTGCGCTTGTGCTTTCCTTCTCCTTTGGTGATGTTACTATCGTTGTAAGAAAGAACTGATTTTAATAAACCCGCCTGTGTTTTTCCGCAGACGGCTTTTTCGTGAGGTAAAAATGGTAAGAGAAATAAGGGTGTATGAATTATCGGAGCTTCTTGAGCTTTATCTGTTCTTACATGAGGACAGCGTACCCGAAGCTTCGCCTGAGCTTGAAAAGGCGTGGAACACTATAATATCTGACAGCAATCATCACATAATCGTGAATGAAAGGGACGGGAAAATCGTTTCCTCCTGCGTTTGTGTTATAATACCCAATCTGACACGGGGAATACGACCCTATGCTTTGATTGAGAATGTGGTTACTCATGATGATTATCGTGGAAAGGGCTGTGCTTCGGAATGTCTCAGCTATGCAAGGAAAATAGCCGAGGAGGAGGGCTGCTATAAAATCATGCTGCTTACAGGCTCAAAGGAGCCGAAAACCCATAATTTCTATAAAAACGCAGGCTACAACAGCAGTGATAAAACCGCTTATATTATGTGGCTCTGATAAATACTAAAGCTCCCGTAGTTTTTTACGGGAGCTTTTCTGCATATTAAAGTACCTTGGATAAGAAATCCTTTAAGCGGGGATTCTTCGGGTTTCCGAAAAATTCCGCGGGAGGTGCGTCCTCGCCAATCTGACCGTCGGCAATAAAGATTACTCTTGAAGCAACCTCTCTTGCGAAGCCCATTTCGTGGGTTACAACAACCATTGTCATGCCCGATTCTGCAAGCTCCTTCATAACCGAAAGAACCTCTCCTACCATTTCAGGGTCGAGAGCGCTTGTAGGCTCGTCGAAGAGCATTACATCAGGATTCATGGCTAATGCTCTTACGATAGCGACTCTCTGCTTCTGGCCGCCTGAAAGCTGTGAGGGATATGCGTTTGCTCTGTCTCTGAGGCCGACCTTTTCAAGAAGCTTAAGAGCAGTTTCTTCAGCCTCCTCCTTACTTTTCTTAAGAAGCTTTATAGGAGCAAGAGTCATATTCTTAAGAATTGTCATGTGGGGGAAGAGATTGAACTGCTGGAAAACCATACCCATTTTCTGACGGTGGATATTGATATCAACGTCAGGATTGGTGATATTCTCGTTTTCAAAGTAGATCGAACCGCTTGTAGGAGTTTCAAGAAGATTGAGAGAACGGAGGAAGGTTGATTTACCACTTCCCGAGGGGCCGACTACTACAACGACCTCGCCCTTGGAAATTTCTGTGGTTATACCGTCAAGAGCCTTTATTTTTCCATTATCATAATGAATCTTAAGGTCTTCTACCTTAATCATGGGATTATCGCTCACTGTTCTTCAGCCTCCTTTCAAGCTTCTTTACAAGCCATGTAAGTATCATAACTACTGCAAGATAGATAATCGCTATAGCGAAAAGGGGCATGAAGGCGGAGAAGGTACGTCCTCTTATGATGTCTGCCGCCTTGGTAAGATCCTCGAGGGCAACGTAACCTGCAACGGAGGTTTCCTTGAGAAGTACGATAAATTCGTTGGCGATAGAGGGGAGAACGTTCTTGAAGGCCTGAGGAATGATAATATATATCATTGTTTTCGGATAGTTGAAGCCGAGAGAGCGTCCTGCTTCCATCTGACCCTTATCTATGGAATTTATACCGCTACGGAAGATTTCTGCCAGATATGCGCCCGAATTTATACCGAACACAAGGGAAGCTACGAGAATTTTGTTGTTGGAAGCGGCGAAGATAACGTAATAGCCTATTAAAAGCTGAACTACGACAGGTGTACCTCTGATTATCGTAAGGTAGAAATTACTTAAAAGGTTAAGAAATTTCAGTAAAAAGGCAGCAGCACCCTTCTTCTTTTTTACATTGGGTGTGTTGTCGTATGTAGAGCGGATTGCCGCAACGATAACACCGAGAACGATACCGATAAGTACCGAGAAAAATGTAATTTCAAGAGTTACACCGAGACCCTTGAGAAGTCTCAGCCATCTGTCGTCGTCAATAAAGTTGAGTACGAACTCATCCTTGAACGACGCAAACCATTCAGCCATAGTTTAACCGTCCCTTCAAATTTCGTTGATTTATTATTCTGCAGGAATATACTTTTCGATTATAGCCTTTACAGTACCGTCTGCGATAAGCTTTTCGAGAGCGGTATTCACCTTTTCGAGAAGCTCTGTGTTGTTCTTGTTGAAGCAGATTGCGTAATCCTCTACTGTATATTCGGAAGCGAGGATTGTGAGGCCTTCGTTAGCGGCAACGAAAGACTTCGCAGGCTCGTTGTCGATAATTACACAGTCAATCTTGCCTGTAACAAGCGCCTGAATAGCATCAGCACCGTTGTTGTAACGCTCGATTACGCCGAGACCCTTTGCTTCGATATCATCTGTTGAGTAGATATCGCCTGTTGTGTTGATCTGAACGCCGATCTTATGGTTAGCGCCTTCAGCAAAAAGGTCGTCAACGGAAGTGATAGAGGAGCCTTCCTTAACGATAACAACCTGAATACCTGTTGCGTAGCTTGTGGAGAAGTTTACGTTCTTTAATCTGTCCTCGGTAACAGTCATACCTGCCATACCGAAGTCAGCCTTTCCGCTCTGTACTGCAGGAAGGATAGAGTCGAAGGCCATGTCTTCAATTCTGAATTCCATGCCCAGCTCTTCGGCAATCTTTTCAGCGATTTCAGCGTCGATACCAACGATTTTATCGCCTTCATGGTATTCGTAGGGAGGGAAGTTTGCGTTTGTAGCCATAACGAGAATGTTATCGTCCTGACTGCCTGCGCCACAGCCTGTGATAGAAGCGCATAAAGCGGCAACTGCTAAAAATGCGGATATTATTTTTTTCATTGTAAAATTTCCTTTCTTTTGTTTGTTCTGTGATAAAAAACTGTCACAAGGGCAGTATTTTCGTTTTTACACAACACTATTTATAATATCATCAATACTGCATATTGTCAACACTTTTAGATAAATTTCGAGGGTTAATTACATCATAGGAAAGAAAATATTAACTTCGTAAAAATCTGAATAGGATATCATGACAGATTATATAAAAATTGTTCCTAAATTATATGTTGATAATTCTGTATTAAATTATATTATTGTAAGCTTTGATAATTTTACTACGAATAGAACTAATCCAGAATTTAGAGATAATATAATTGAATTTGATATAATCTGTCATTTTGATCAATGGCAACTTAAAGATTTTCAATTGCGCCCTTATAAAATTGCGGCAGAGATTGATAGTATGTTAGATGGTCAAAGATTGACAGGTATTGGTAAACTAGAATTCTTGGGTGCTAATTAGATGATTTTAACTGATGAATATGCTGGTTTATGTTTAATGTATAGTGCAATCCACGGGGAAGAGGATAAAAAGAATGCTCCAAAAGTGGAAGATGAAATTGATATTGAAACTAATTTTGATAAGATTTTTAATCAATGATTGATTATCGATTAGCTTTAATGTGCGGAACTGATATTCCAGTTCCTGAATGTCAAGTAGTCATTCATCAACCACGAATTAAAGAAATTGCCTTAATAGGGGAAAAGGATTTTTTTGTAGGAGCTCAATGCTTATGCATTAATAAATCAATGACTTCTTAGGACGAAAGTCTTCTATAGAACACGAGTAATTTTTAGATATTTATGACGATAATGTCAGAAAAAGAAACAAAAGATAAGAAAGTTGCAGTTATGTAGCTTTTTTCTATTTTATTTCCAGAATACAAAGTTATTTTAACGCCTCGATCTATTCTTTTTACTTCCAAAAATGGAGGTAATATTATGGTAGATGAAAATAATTTTGAATTCTTATAGGAAATATTAAAAGAAGTATTTTGTTTCAATTCAGGTTAGGGTTAGGATTCTTATAATCCCGCAGATGAAAAAGCAAAAGAAATTGCGGAAAAACTTATGCGAGGAAGATAGAGAATTGCCGCCGAAAAAGGTGAGGATAAAAGTAGCGCATTAGTTCAATATACTTCTGCGTTAACTGTTGGATTAAATTCAATGTCATTAAGTGATGTTATTAATTTAACTATTTACTAGTTATATGATTTAGTTCAAAGATATTCTTTATTTATTAATTGGGATTTAGATATTCGCACTCGATTAGCAGGGGGTAAACCTGATTCACAACCTGATAATTGGATGAAAAATATACATTAATTTTAAGGAGGAAAATACCTATGAAATTTGGCGTACGCGAAATTTGCGATGTTGTTTTAAAAGCAAAGGCTAATCAGAAGGTTGGTAATAAAACTTTCTTCAAGGGTGAGCCTGTAATTTATTTTGATACTTTAAAGACTTCTAGCTTAGAAGGTGCAGCTACAACTGTTTATGCACAAGGTGGTCGTGGTAATTCACGTCTTGTTGCTTGGGAAGGTGAAAGAACAATTACTTTCACAATGGAAGATGCTCTTATTTCTCCAGCTGGATTTATGATTCTTTCTGGCGCTGGTCTTATTGAAGGAACTGCAACAGAAAAGATTCCTGTTCACGTAGCAGAAACAACTGATGAGGTTTATGTAGATGATGCAACTGCAACAACAGCTTATATTATT
>JAZSBN010000002.1:0-22516 GCA_045602405.1 Ruminiclostridium sp. | reverse complement strand
TTCTCCTGACAATTCCCGTTGCTTTCATATATCATTTATCCTTTCACGGTAATTTTTTCTTGAAACGCCTTGCGCTTCTTTAGCAATATTATCTGTCGAATGGTGATTTTTATACTTTTACTTTTCTAAAAAATTCAGAATACAATATTTGATTTATTTGCAAAACCGACCTGTTCTCACAGATCGGTTTTACTTTATAATACACATTAATCACGCAATCAACGCATTGGCATTGATAGACTTTATAGTTTTCATAATATCCATCCAGATTACAGTATTATCAGCAAACACATCTGTAACATCACCCTTATCGGTAAAGGGAGCTTCCTGAAGGACAGCAAAGCTCTTCATCATGCCATTCTTTACAATGTAATTGATAATCTGATTCACAAAATAAATCTGCCTGTCATCAAGATTTACATCGTTCAGATACTTTGAGAAGGCTTCCTTCGCTGAATTCATATCAAGTCCTACAATCTCACGCACCAATTCGCCAAGAGGCTTGTCCTGATATTCCGATTTATATTCCTCCTCAGAGCCAAGCTCTGACCAGAGTATCTTTTCCAGCTCATCAATATCAGCCTGATTAAGCGGCTGATTTGTATGCAGCTTTGCAATTACCTGATTATCCATGTGCTGACGAACGTAATGATTGACCTTCATTCTGTAATTTTCGAGATCATTACTGCTCAGGTCAGATTTCCTCCATTCCATTGAAAGAATCTCATCATCAAAATCAGTAACATACACAGGACTTTCTTCACGGGGAATATACTTCATAAGCTCGCGCAGCTTTTCACGGATAATTTCAAATTCGTTTATTCCTGCTTTTTCGATATATGAGGTATTCAGAAGCTGATTTATAAAATCCTTCTCGGCGGTTACCGCAGGAATAGTACCTATCTTCGATACAGCACGAGTCTTACCCTCAATATGCTGGGGATTACCAGAATAAAGCTTATGGATATGCTGCCTGCAATATTTATTCCCATTGTGCTTTGTATATTTATGTAATAGTGCAGTATATAGAATCGGCTCTCCTCTTTTTTAGCGGAGAGCCATTCTTATGTATTCACTTACTATCGCCCTCACCCTCTATATCCATAAGCGATAAAGCAAGTGCTTCAGACTGTATCAATGTATTCAGTGGTAAAGCTGTTTGTGGGACGAAAGGAAATATTTTATGAGCTGAAAAACATCTACAAAAGCATTGTACATAGGCTGTCCGTGAAAAAGGTGCTAAAATTGCAATCGTCGATTTTGGCAGCGGCTATTCAAGCCTTATGCACATAATCCGTATAGACGCAGATCTTATCAAGATTGACGGAGAAATAATACGAACGATTTGCAAGAATAAAAAATGCAGAGAATTTGTGGGCATAATAAATTTCTGGTGTCAGTCACAGAAAAAAAGTCTGATAGCGGAGTTTGCAGAAAATGCAGAGATACAAGAAATACTGGAGCGAATGGGCGTTGCGTATTCACAGGGGTATTATTTTTCAAAGCCTGAGCCCTGGACGGTATGAGGTGTGTAATGGAAAAACTGCTTGACTATGTTATGGATATAGGCGAACAAATGCTTATGTATTCAATTATACTTCCCTGCTATCTCCATAAGGGATAAAGCAAGTATCTCTGAATGTATCAAGTTGTGTGCGAGGGCTAACCTAAGGATTGTCATATTTTAGCAAATTCTGTTATATTGCAACATATATTGCCTTTTATACCACTCGCTTGCCCCAATATTATATCATCTTCAAGGTAATCTTAGTTTTGATAGTTCTGATAAATAAAAAACAGCCGTTCCAAACTTTTGTTCGGATTGACTATCTATTATCAAAAAAAGTTTTTTGTTCTGATTAACTTTCTCTTAATAATATGTCCTTGACCTATATAAGCAGGATATGATATACTGGAACAAACTACAGAAAAGCAAGGTGAAATTATGTCTATAAATACTGACCATCAGCTGCGTGAACAGATGTCTCATGACAACGCGATATTCCCAATTACATATTTTCACGACGAGCTTGCTTCGCTTCCGAATTATGAAGGGCCACTGCACTGGCACCCTGAATTTGAAATAGCAACAGCACAAAACGGCACGCTTATTTTTCAGATAGGTCAGGAACATATTACGCTAAACAAGGGTGACAGTATATTTATCAACGGAAATATTCTTCATTCCATAAGACAGTTATCAGCGGGGGAGCCCGACCCGATGCCGAACATTGTCTTTTCTGGTGCTGTAATTGCACCGGAAACAAGTGTGATTTATAAAAAATATGTCAGTAACATTTCCGCTTGTGATTCCTTGCCGTATATTCTGTTCAGACAGGGTGATGGCAGGCAGAGCGAAGTGAACACTCTTATAAACGAGATATATCGCCAGTTCTGTGAACATAATGAGTGTTACGAGCTTATTATTCAACGTAAGCTGAATGAAATATTTGAACACATATATAGAAATTCTGATACACTTCCGAAATCGGAAATGGCACGGATACAGATTATTACGGGTATCCGTATTCAGAAAATGCTGTCATATATTTATGAGCATTACGCTGAAAATGTAATGCTCGAAGATATTGCAGGTGCTGCAAATATCAGCCGAAGTGAGGCGGGACGGTGTTTCAAATCATATATGAACTGTTCTCCCGTTGACGCGCTTATACGTTACAGACTTCAGGTGGCTCACAGAATGCTTGATGAAACCGCGCTTTCCCTGAAAGAAATAAGCTCTGCCTGCGGCTTTAACTCCGTAAATTATTTCCGCCGCAGATTTCGTTCGCATTACGGATATGCTCCGAGTAAAAAACAATATTTGGGTAAATAGTGCTTATTTCTGGTGCTTTTATAACTTGTAGTTAAGGTTATTTGATGATATAATAAGTTTAAATATAAATACCGAAACGGAGGATATAATTTTGGAATTCAAATGGTTAAACGAAAGCGAAATTAAAATAACAGACGGCAGAATTGAAATCAAGGCACCGGGGCAGACAGACTTTTTCTGCGGAAGTATTGACGAATGCGAGGAAGGAATTCTCCCTGAGTCCCTTTGCAATGCACCGTATTATTATACAGAGGTTGAAGGAGATTTTGTGCTTAAAGTAAAAGTCTCCCATGATTTCAAGGATACTTACGATTCCGCATCGGTAATGGTAATGAAGGATAATACCTGCTGGGCGAAATGCTGCTTTGAGCTTACCGATTTCGGCACACATGCCGCTGTAAGCGTTGTAACAAAGGGAGATTCCGATGACGCAAACGGCTGTAACTTAGAAGGCAATACAGCATGGCTTCAGGTTTCAAGAGTCGGAAATAATTTTGCATTTCATTACTCTATGAATGGCGAAGATTTTTATATGATGAGATATTTCCATCTTCCTGTTGAGCCTGTTGTAAAGGTTGGACTTTTAGCACAGGCGCCTGTTGGTGACGGCGGCATCAGAGTATATGAAAGCCTTAGCATTGAGAAAGTTACTGTTAAAAACATAAGAGCAGGAAAATAAATGATATAGAAGAATAAAAATGAAAGAAACAAGCTTTATTGCTATGAATCCCGAATGGATACGCAAGCCGCAGAATGTAAGAGTAACAGACGACACTATCGAAGTTATCACAGAAAGCGGCACAGACCTCTGGCAGAGAACATATTACGGTTTTACCAATGATAACGCTCCTGTTTATCAGATTAAGACAGACGAAAAATTCTTCTCGTTTATTGTAAAAACACAATTTGAAAGCAGTCAGCGTTTTGACCAGTGTGGTGTTGCAATGTATCTTGACAGCGACAACTGGTTCAAGGCTTCCATTGAATACGAAAACGAAAAGATACAGCGACTCGGCAGTGTTGTAACAAATAACGGTTATTCTGACTGGGCAACTACTGATATTTCCTCTGAAATCAAGAGCATGTGGTATCGTTTCAGCCGTCGCGGAAGCGATTTCTGCATTGAATGCAGCGAGGACGGAAAGAGCTTCAGACAGATGAGAATTTTTCATATGTTCAACGGTGCAGATACAATAACATTCGGAATTTACGCCTGCAGTCCCACAACAGGCTCATACAAGGCAACCTTTACCGATATGGTTGTAACAGAATGTCAGTGGGAATCCGATGTAGACTGGAAAGAGTAATAATTCAAAAAGCCACATCTTTTTTGAAGATGTGGCTTTTTTATAGTACAACGAAAATACCGCCTTTGCCGTAATAACAAGGACGGTATATATTATTTAAAGAACAGATTTATGTATTCAGTCATCGCCCTTCTCCGCTATCTCCATAAGGGACAAGGCCAATGCTTTCGACTGTATCAATGCTGTACTACCAAATTCTGCTGTCATAAAACTACTTCAAGATAACGCTCAGGGGCAAATTTTGACCGCTCAGCTCAGATGTGTTGATTTTTGCATATCAGCGTGCTATAATTTCAACATAATATTATGGGAGAGTGAAATTATGAAAAAAATATTAGCACTATTATGTATAACATGTGTGCTCTGCGGTTGTGCCGAGAGAACAACGCAGAATGATAAGGGGCAGAATAATGAAGAAGAAACCACATCAACGGTAACGGAAGCGACTACTGCAAATATTACAGAAATAACATCAGCAATCACGGCGGAAACAACAACGGCTACCTCAGAAGCAACGGAAACCTCTGTTATGCCTTCTGAAACGGACACCGACGTGACAACGGACATTACCGTTACAGAAGACGCTTCTCACGAGGATTCAGTCAAAAACAACATATACCCTGACAAGCTGGTCATATTATCGGAAGACGAGGTTACATATCTGAAAACAAACTATTATGCCACAGACTATGAAGTATCGCTCGATATAACCGATAAGGCGGTAGCCTCGGAGATTTTCACAGCACTTAAAAATCTCGAATTTTACCCTAAGGATGAAGCTTCATATCTGTATTTTGACGCAATGAAGGATGAATCCATGTATTTCGGTCTTGAGAATGGCGATGAGCTTACAGCTATGTTTATGACGAGCGAGGACGGAACAAAGCATATCGGTATAAATCTACACGGCGAAGATGAAAGAGGTAAGAAAAGCTTCCTGCTCCAATACGATGAATACAAGTGTGATTATACCGCACTTGCGGATAAATGCAACGATCTGCTTGCTCCTATTGCAAAGAAGCAGTATGCTGAAAATAAAAACGCTGATTCCGATTCAGAAGAAGCCGGAACAAACGAGGCGCCTGTTGTAGGAAAAAACTATGACGGAAGCTCGGGCATAAAAAACTATCCCGCAAATATCCCGTCGGTTATTGAGTCAATATTCTATGCCTATAGTGATAAAACCTGTTATACAACATTTGAATATGCCCTTGAAACCAACAAAAACGGAAAGTGGGTAACTGTTGAGCCGATTGGCGAGCTTGAACAGGCAAACAGCGCGAGATTTTTTGATTTCGATAAACAACACTGCTTTGTTGACCTTGCCTGTTATCCGCTTTTACCTGCAGGAAAATATCGTGTTACAAAGCCCTATAAGGTTGGAAATGACGAAACAGTTCATACTGCATACTACCGCTTCGACCTTAAGGATATGCCTGAAAAAGAGGCGAAAATAACAGGAACTTTAACCTGTCAGGAATCGGTTTATCCCGTGGACTGCGAAAATATCAGGGCCGTTTTCAATTACAACGACAGTTTCTTCTCAACAAGCGAGGTTTATGATATTGAGCGGAAGGAAAACGGCGAGTGGGTTTCTGTAAGAGAAGGCAAGGTAAGAACCAACTCTATCAAAAGCGGACGTGTACTTTCCTTCTCCGACGGTATTGATGTTGACTCGTCACTTTTCGATTTATCGAGAGAGGGTGAATACCGTATACGTGTCACTGTCGGCGAAATGGACGGCTTTGATTTTATCGACCGCCACAGTACTCTTTACGCATATTTCAGCCTTGAAGTTATGAAGCTTGAGGGCGTTTCGGCAGAATGCACCGATAACGAACTCAACAATATGGATAAAACGCTTAGCTTCAATATCAGCAACAAAGCTCCTGCCGATATATCGGTTGAAGACGCAGTAGTTAAGGATAAAAACGGAAGAGTTATCCTTGAGCATTATGTAAATAGTTGCGTTTATAGCGGCAGCGAAAGAGAAATAAATATTCCTTTGGAGAATCCGCTTTCTGTGGGCGATTATACAGTTCAGTTTTACGTTGAAGCAAAGGGCTATGACGATGCAACCGTTACCGCTTCCATAAAGGTTGGAAAAGCCAGCGAAGAAGAAAGGAACAGCGGCGTTTTCATTACCTTTGATGAAAACAGCTACCCGTTGAGGGCGGAAAAAGTAGAGATTACTGTTGAAAATAAGCTGTACAGCAAGAATGATATTATTCTTCTTATCGCAGAATGCAATAAAGATAATGTTCCTGTTTGTCTTTGTGTGCCGCCTGACTATGATGAAGAGAAGCTTGTTGTAAAGTATGGCGAAAAGAAAACCTTTACGCTGGTTAATTATGGTGTATCCTATGAAGTATTAAAAAGCTATTACGGCATAAAGTTCAATGATACAGAGATTGACATACTTAAAGAATATATTGACAAGTATATTGAGGAAACGTTGGCGGAAATTGAAAGAACCCCTGAATCAGCTTTAGGCGTCCCCGGAGAATATACGGTTATGCTTATGTACTCGGAATATACCGACGAAAACCCGGGCTTTGGTCCGTATGATACCATCGAGGCAAAATTCACTGTGAAATAAGACAGGTTATTTAAACATTCGTAATATCATTAAGGCCTGACAAAATTATAGTGTCAGGTCTTAATTTTCAATTATATTTTGCTACCGTTTTGTAATTGAATTCAGATATATGCAGTGATATTATTAAAATGCGCTCTCCACCTCTATTGACATAATAATTATTTTCCTGTAGAATAGTGTCAGTTAAGTACATTCCTGAAGAAAAGGAGACGGTATGATGATAAATATTGCGGCCTGTGACGACGACAGCGTTTTTCTCGATAACGTTATGAAAAAGCTTATAACGGAAGCGGCAGGCAGATGTGAAACAAACGTGAACATCTCCTTTTTCTCCGACGGGAAAAGCCTCCTCGACCAATTCAGGAACGGAAACCTATTCGATATAGTAATTCTTGATATAGATATGCCCGATATCGACGGGAAAGAGCTTGCGGAACAGCTTAGGCTTATAGACTCCTCCTTTTATCTCCTGTTCATGTCCTCCCACGAAAAGGAGATATATAACACCCTGAAATACGATTTCAAAACCTTTCTTACCAAGAGCTCTGATACGAATACCCAGCTAGAGGAGCTTGTGAGAGTGTTCGGGAAATTCCTTAACGAGTCGATACAGTATGAGGTGTTTCCGATACTGAGACAGGGGCAGTCGTCATTGTACAGAATCCCTCTCTGTAATATTACTGCATTCTACTTCACGGATAAAATAATCTATCTTAAAACTACGACCGACAGGGTTATTCTTCAGGAAAAGGTATTCAGTAAAATAACCGACAGATATCTCGAAAAGGGCTTTTATCCTACTCATCGGAACTATATTGTCAACCTTGGAAAAATAAGGGAAATCGCCCTTGACGAGGTAATTCTCAGCAACAACGACAGATTGCCGCTCAGTAAGCGGTGCAGAAAGCCTCTTCTGAAGGCGTTATCCGAATATGTTATGTTTGGGGTGAATAATTGATGGAAAATGAGCTTCTGAATTTTATTCTGTGCCTGATAGAATATTCCGCTATAACGGTTTTTCTGCATAAGCTTCTGATACCGAGATTCAGCACCTTCATTCCCGATGTGCTTGCTGTTCTTGCCTGTTCGCTTATAGTAAATATGATGCAGGATTTCAGCCCCTTCAAAATGTTTATGTGTGTTGCAGTTGCATTTGTAAGCTCAACAATTCTGTTCAGAGCGAAGCCCTACGTCATACTTGCTTTTTCAACGGTCTATATGTATATGATATGTATAGTCGACGTTGTGAGCGGAAATATACTGTCCCTCCTTCTCGATAAGCAGTTTCTCGAAGTATTTTACAGCGACTTCGGCTGGCGTATTGTGATATGCCTTACGGTAAAGGCGATTGATATTCTGCTTCTTATGCTTCTTTATCGTGTGTTCAGGCGTACAGGGCTCGACCTGGATAAAACAACCTGGATTCTGTTTGATGTTGTAATGCTTGTCTTTCTTGTGGTAACAGTTATGTACATGACGATTTATCCTACAACGATACAGAACACACAGTCCTCTCTTTTGTATACTGCAGTATCAGTCTCCTTCCTCCTTATGAGCATTATTGTTATCCACTTCTTTACTTCGATATGTACAAGCTACAGGCAGAAGGAGAAAATGCTCCTGCTTCAGAAAAGCTATGACGAGGTAGAGGAACGCCTTCTCGTACAGAAGCAGAATGCCGACAAGCTAAGAAAGATAAGGCACGACATAAGAAATCATCTTATAAATACAAGAATACTGATAGAAAAGGGAGAGGAAAAAGCCGCCGCCGCGCTGATTGATGATGTAATCGGTCAGACCGATGGTATAAATCTCGGAATTTCCCGCACAACAGGCGACAATATAGTTGATACGGTTATTTCCTATAAGGCGGCAATATGCGAAAATAAGAGCATAGCCTTTGAATGCGAGCTTTCGCTCCTTCCCGAAATGAAGATTGATTACGCCGACATTTCATCGGTTATTTCAAACCTTATGGACAATGCCATTGAGGCTGCCGAAAAATCAGAAAATCCCTTTATAAAGCTGAAGATTACCGAGCACGGCGCATACATAGACATCTTTGTAAAGAACACCTTCAGAGACGCCCCGACCTCGGATAGCAAAAGGCTTTTTACCATCAAAACCGACGCAGAAAATCACGGCTTCGGGACCCAGATAATAAAGGATATTTCGGAAAAATACGACGGGGCATATTCATGGAAAACCGATTCAGGCTTTTTCCTCGCTAACGTTATGCTGAAAAACATATAAAATAAAACACCTCCGAACGCTCAGACGGATATTTTGACCGCTCAGCATCGGAGGTGTTGCTTTTTGTATTTCGGAGTGTTATAATTTTCATGATATCGGCGAAGATTCGGAATTCAAGCCTTTATGTGTGTGAGGATTTCAATATGAAAAAAACAGACTATGCTTTAAAAATAATAGAATGCTGTAAGAAACGGGAAGAGATACTGATAAACGATGAGCCTATGTGGAAATACAACAGATATTTCGACCGAATGAGAGTACACGCAAGAAAGCTCATTGATGAAAATCGACAGGAAGAATTGCTGCCTTATCTGGAGAGTGATAGTATTTCAGTTCAGTATGATGTTGCAGGACTGCTGTATAATTGTTATCCCGATAAGTGCAGAGAGGTACTAGAACGGATTAGCGATATGACAGTAAAAACTGGATTGCAGCCGTGTTTTAGCATTTGCTGTGTATCAGCATATATGGCATTGAAACACGGTATACCAAAGAATTATCCGTGATTTTTGAGGATTGCTTGATATGAAGAAAAGATTAAAATGTTTTTTACTGATTTTTTTGACAGCGTTCTGTTCAGGTTGTAATCCATCCGAACCTTATATTCAAAATGCAATGGATTTTTTAAGTAACGTCGGCGTAGAAAGCACTCGTGATGAAACCATTGAAAAATCCGAAATGTACGCAAACGCTATACTTGACGCACTGAAAACCAACGAAACAATTAAATTAAGTGATATGTTTTGTGAAAAGGTGAAAATATCACACAACGTTGACGAAGAAATAGCCGAGGCTATTAAATTCATAGATGGCAATATAATCAATGAGGGCGAGCTAAGTGGAATGTCGGAAAGCGGCTCATCATGGAGAAACGGTGAAAAAACTGAAAGCTACATAAATCCAAGAATTAAACAAATTGAAACAGATTCAGGAAAAAAATATGATATCTCATTTTTTGCCTATATTATACACGACAAGGATATGTCATATGTAGGAATTACAAGAATAACGATTCGGTCAGATAATGATGAGGTATATATGATCGGAGAAGTATTATAGAAATCGGTACTGATGATGTAAAGGGAATGATATGAAAAAAATATTAACCGTTATTTTACTCATAATTGTTTCTTTAACCCTTTCAGGTTGTCTTCCAAAGGGCTATCAAAGCGATACAACCATCGGGAGAGAGCAAGCGGAAGAAATACTCAGATGCTTCAACGAAGATGATATAGAAGGGTTAAAAAGTATGTTCTGTAAAGAAGTATCAAATACTTATAATCTTGATGAAGAAATTGCAGAAGCGATGAATTTCTTTGATGGAAAAGCTATTTCTCACGATAAAGTTCGTGTCGCTGGTGGCGATTCGATCAGAGAAGGCAGGGTCGTTGATAGACATATAGACTATTCAATTTTTAATATAAAAACTAATTCAAATAAGAATTATAGAATTGTTACACATTCATATTTAGTTTATGATAAGAATTCTGATTGTATTGGAATTACATATCTAAAAGTAATCGATAGTAATACAAATCAAATGGTTCAGATAGGTGAATATGTGTATTAGAAAAATAGTCAATAATAAAACAGCTTGAGGAGACGATATGAAAAAGATTTTATTTATAACATTTTTGTTGCTATTTTTCTCTCTGACATCGTGTAGTACCAATTCCGCCGAAATAAATCCCCTCAAAAGAACGGCAGACGAAGTAGTTCGTTGTTTTGATGAAGACGATGTAAATGCTTTGAAGCTTTTGTTTTGCGAAAACACATTAAATGAAGCAATAGATATTGAGTCGCAGATACAAACAGCTTTTGACTATTACGATGGAACATCAGAAGTTCACACCTTCAGTTATCTGGGGTTCGACGGTTGTAGAATTGAGGGTGAGTGGATTGATAAGCATTCTATAGTTCGGATTAAAGACATCAGAACCTCAACAGGAAAAACATATTGGATTACATATACAGAGTATATCACATTCGATGCTGATAGCGAAAGAATAGGAATAATCGGAATGTCGCTTCGTGATGAAAATCTTAATGTGATTGCAGAAATCGGTTGACTGAAATATTCAAAAGTAAGAATACAATCTATTTTGTTTCCATGATGATTCAAAACTGTTATCTAAGTAATACGCTTAATAATTCACATTTTATAAAATCAGTTGAATTTTGTAACCATTTTGTAATAATTTGTTACCGTTTTGTAATTGAATTCCGATATCTGATATGCTATAATTAAAATTATAAAAATCAGGGAGAGTAATTATGAAAAAGAAAATATCACTTTTACTTGCAATAACAATGCTTCTGTCGGGCTGTAATGCCGCCGAAAAGGCGGAGCAGACGACAGCGGAAAGTACAGTTGTGACAACTGCAGAAATTACAGCAGAAACAACTGCCGCAACAACTACTACCGCAAAAGCTACTTCAACAGCTATTGAGGAAGAACAGCCTAACCCTGCGGTAAAATTGCCCCGTATGGACGGCTCAACCTCAGCAACGCCGCTTGAAGCAGGGCTTAAGTCCGAGCTTCTCGGTATAACCTATAACGAAGCCAAGGAGCTTGTTTCCCACACAAAGACCCACGAGTCCTTTGAGCGGCTTCTGAATGGAGAGGTCGACCTGATTTTCTCCGTTCCGATTTCGCTCGAACAGCAGAAAGCGGCGGATGACACAGGCGTTACGCTTAACTCTGTTCCTGTGGCAAAAGAGGGCTTTGTGTTTGTTGTGAATGCCGACAATCCCGTTGATAGTCTTACAACTCAGCAGATAAAGGATATTTACAGCGGTAAAATAACAAACTGGGCGGAGCTCGGCGGAAAGGACATACCTATACTGGCATATCAGCGTAATACCGATTCGGGCAGTCAGAATTATATGACTCAGTTTATGGGAGACGCTCCCCTGAAAAAGCCCGAGAACAAGTATGTAGCAACAGGCATGGGCGGACTTATGGACGCTATCGCTACCTATGACAATTCCGAGGGTGCAATCGGCTATTCTGTGTATTCCTATGCGGCTCAGATGTACGCAAATGCAAACAAGGTAAAGTTTATTGCAGTTGACGGAGTTGAGCCCACAAAGGCAACCATGGCGGATGAAAGCTATCCCCTTTCAAGCTGTACCTACATAATCTATCCCGATACAGCGGATAAAAATACAATGGAATTTGTAAACTGGGCAGTATCGGACCAGGGACAGAATGCCGTGCTTAAAAGCGGTTATCTTCCTGTAAACGGTATGGAAATTCCCGATAGCTATCTTCCCTATGACGCTGTGGGAACAGGTGAAGCGAAGCCCTCGGACTATACCCCCTATCGTGAATATAACAATGCTCATCTATACAATGGCGACGGTATAAAGCTATCGGCTCTCAATTACAGCAAGGGCAGATATTACGAGTTGAACGGCCTCACAAATAAGGATTTAGAGGACAGAATAAACGCTGATATACGAGAGGCTACCGATTCCCTGGTACCTTATTATGATGATAAATACCTTTACGACGGCAACATCTGGGGCAATCCTGACGAAGATTCAGGGGGAGTTTCAATCCTTGCCGAATGCCGCAACGGTTACCTTTCCATACTGCTTTATTATGTTAATAACGATATCGAAAACATCGATCCTATTGCCTACAATTACGAACGTAGCTTCGATTATGCAGTAAGCCTTAACTACAACCTGTTTACAGGCGAAAAAATAGAGAAGCTGTCCGACCTTTTCTATGAAGGCGTAGATTTCGTTCCCTCAATCAACAATGCTGTTTCGGATTTCATATCCACTCATTATGTACCTGCAACCGAGGTTGAACAGAAAATAGATTTTTCGGGACTTTTAGGCGAGCCTGAGGTGTTTACAATCAGCAGAATATGGCTTCCGAAGGATAACGTATATTTCTACGATTCACCCTATCTCATATACACAGACGACGAAAGCATATACGACCTTATGGTTGTAGGAAAATACCGTGATGTGTCGTCGCTTTTTGAGGACGGAATCGCTTCTGTATATAACGCAAGCTACACCGAATGGGAGGTTGATCATTTTATTGAAAACGGACTTTATATTCCTTATGTAAAAAGCTCACGCTATCATACCGACGAGGAAATCAAAGCACGAAGCGAGCTTTATCATAAAGCATATACTGTCGCCGCAAAGGTTTTTGCGGAGGAATACGGATACGATTTTGCAGGCTCCGACTGGGCACGCCGCCTGAGCGTTACAAAACACGGAAATACATATTGTTTCACAACCTCTGTTACAGTAATTGATACTTCCGTCTGGCTTGACGCCGAAACTCTTGAGCCGCTTTCGATAAGCGACATCATGGGCGATAACTGGATAAGCTACGCAACCGATGAGATGAAAAATGCTTCCAGGCACTGTCTCTGCGGATATTCCATATATGATGACAGTAACGAGCCGCCTGTTGAACCGAACTTCATCAGGGCATGGATTATGTATGAAAAAAGAGAAGATACATGGGGAATGGAGGATATAATTATTCCTCTCAGCGAGGCTAATGCGGAATACATCGGCGAATATGAAATATTCTGGTAAGTCTGTCCTGGAAGAAAAAATGAATAAGATAATAAAAAATAAATATTTAAAATCCATTTTTATAGTTACAGTAATTGCTTTGCTTTGTATTCTTGCCTATAACGGATATAAATTTATAGTTATGAGCACAAATGAAGATATAATCATTTATGAGCATTATGATTCAAAGTTCTTATTTTGTATCACCGATATCTTGGACGATAATCGGTTAGAAATCGTTATTGATAATTATGCGGGAAGAGGTTTTTTGTGGCTGGAAAATCCTTTCTATTACGGTGAAGAAGGCTACCGCCCCAAAGACGGTGAAAAAATAACTGTTTTGGTTCCCGAAGGCTATGACATATCATACAATACCACGGCAAAAGATGACAGGCAAGAAATCAATGCTTTAAGATCGTATATATATTCTTATGATGAAGAAAAATATGGGTTATCAGAAATCTATGCAGACTTCAAGGTTTGTGGTTATGATTGTCCTCCTAATTTACTGGAATTAAAGGACGGCAGGAAATATATTGTTTATAAAAAATTCAATTACCTGTATATGAAAGAACTGACCGAAGTATAATTTTTCAATAGGATTATGCACACCTGAACAGACCTGTAAATTCCGATAAAACAATACTAACCGCCCGATGTCACACTTAATGACAATCGGGCGGTTGTTTTTGAAAATGCTTTTATTTCTTATTATTCACTTATTGTAATTGCCGTTTCTTCTGTCACAAGGCAAACGCTTACTTAACAACAGTATCCGTGATTCATCGGTCCGCTTCCCGTTCCTAAATCAAGCATAGCCGACAACGCTCCCGAAATGTATTCCTTGGCAAGCTTTACCGATTTTCTTAAATCAAAGCCTTTTGCAAGATTTGAAGCTATCGCACTTGACAGCGTACAGCCTGTGCCGTGGGTGTTGGGATTATTGATACGCATACCCTCAAACCAGGTTATTTCACCGTTTTCATTAAGCAAATCGTTTGCATCATTGACACTGTGGCCACCTTTAAGAAGCACAGCACAGCCGTAGGTTTTATTTATTAAATCTGCGGCTTTTTCCATATCAGCTTTATCAGCTATTTTCATTCCCGACAACACCTCAGCCTCGGGAATGTTGGGTGTTACAACTGTCGCTATAGGCAGTAATTTTTCTTTTAAAGCAGTTACTGCAATTTCAGAAATAAGTCTTGCTCCGCTTGTGGCAATCATCACAGGGTCAACTACAATATTCTTCGCACCATAAAAGTTTAGCCGTTCGGCAATAACCTCAATCAGTCTGTCATTTGCAGTCATGCCGACTTTTACTGCATCGGGAAAAATATCTGTAAAAACTGCGTCTATCTGCTGACCTAAAAATTCGGGTGTGACCTCTGAAATCGCAGTAACTCCTGTTGTATTCTGTGCAGTAAGTGCGGTTATTGCACTCATTCCGTAGACACCGTTTGCAAGCATTGTCTTGAGGTCTGCCTGTATTCCTGCACCGCCGCTGCAGTCGCTTCCTGCGATAGTAAGGGCGGTTTTAATTTTGCTGTAATTCATTGAAGGCCTCCCTTAATTCCTCGGCGGCAGTTTTGGGATTATCAGCCTTCATAATCGCCGAAACAACGCATATTCCGTCAATTCCGCTACCCTTCAGAACGTGGATATTATCCTTGTTCAGGCCGCCTATTGCATTGACTTTAATGGGTACGGCTTTCACGATTTCCTTAAGAGTATCAACACTTGTAAGCACCGTCTTAACCTTTGTGGTTGTAGGATAGATTGCGCCTACGCCGAGATAATCCGCACCCTGCTCGCAGGCTTCAAGCGCCTGAGGCACAGTCTTTGCGGTAGCTCCGACTATTTTATCACTGCCCATAAGCTGTCTCGCAATTCTGACAGGCATATCGGACTGCCCCACGTGAACGCCTTCTGCATTTACTGCCAGTGCAATATCAACCCTGTCATCAATGATAAGGGGAATTTCATACCGCATTGTTATCTCATGCACCTTTTCGGCAAGTGCAAGGTATTCCCTTGTTGTCCTGTCCTTTTCACGAAGCTGAATGAGCGTAACTCCACCCTTGCAGGCTTCTTCAACACGGAGTAAAAATTCTCCTTCTGTGTAATTTGTGCTGTCTGTAATAAAATACATTGTTGTATCAAGCTTTTTCATAGGCACCTCACATATAGATATAGTCATTCAGAACAGGCTGTAAGCCCTCTGCGGCAATGTCCCTGTACATCACCTCAAGGCTTCTGTCATCATTGATTTCGAATTGCTCGTCGCCCTCTGTGCCGTCAGCTTCCTTGCCGCTATACTTGCTTTCGTGGTCGCCGATACCCGTGGAAACACCTGCTGAAACCTTCGTTGCGGCGATTTTCACAATACCGTTTCTGAAGCTTTCGCTTTCCCTCGAAGATACCGTAATACCGACGTATGGCAGAAAAATCCTGTAGGCACATATAATCTGACAAAGCTGTGTTTCGTGAACATCAAGAGGATTGATTTTGTCGTTGTTGATTATAGGGCGAAGCCTCGGGCAGGACAGCGACATCTCCGCATGAGGATATTTCCTTTGCAGATAATAAACATGCAGGGCGCTTGCAAGAGCGTCCTTGCGGAAGTCAGACAAGCCTAAAAGCGCTGAAAAGGCAACTCCTCTCATGCCGCCCATAAGCGCTCGTTCCTGTGCGTCAAAGCGGTAGGGGTAAACCCGCTTATGACCCAGAAGGTGCAATTCGGAATAACGGTCACTGTCATAGGTTTCCTGAAAGACTGTAACATAATCCGCACCGCATTCGTGAAGAAAACGATACTCCTCAACATTCACAGGGTAAATTTCAAGTCCCACCATACGGAAATATTTTCTTGCGAGCTTACAGGCTTCGCCGATATATTCGATATTACTCTGACTTCGGCTTTCGCCCGTAAGAATGAGAATTTCTTCCATTCCGCTGTCGGAAATAATCTTCATTTCATGTTCAATCTGCTCTGTGTTCAGCTTCATTCGGTTGATGTTATTGTAGCAGTTGAAGCCGCAGTATACGCAGTAATTTTCACAATAGTTTGCGATATAAAGTGGCGTAAACATATACACCGTATTGCCGAAATGCTTCGAGGTTTCAAGCCTTGCACGTTCTGCCATTTTTTCCAGAAAAGGCTCTGCGGCAGGAGATAAAAGCGCCTTGAAATCTTCGATTGTACAGTTTTCGTGTTCAAGCGCCGCCTTTACGTCCTTTGCAGTATATTCTGAGTAATCATAGCTATCCATTTCAGACAGCACTTTTTCCATAATATCAGACTTAATCTTCTCCATTCCCTCCATATATTCCATGTGATCTGTGCGGCTTGAAGAATCGGTTTCAAGACGGTGCTTCCTTTCAAGTGCAGAGGGAGAAAGATGCTCTCCGTCCACAAAAAATCTGTCGTCCATAAGCACCTCAATCCCTTAAAAATCCTGTAAGCGGATCAGAGGCGCTTGCACCTCTTGTAAGGACTCTGCCAAGTCCGGAAAGGTATGCCTTACGTCCTGCCTCAACAGCATTTTTGAAAGCCGCCGCCATAAGGGGTAAATCTCCTGCTGTTGCAAGAGCGGTATTCGCCATAATTGCCGCCGCACCCATTTCCATTGCTTCGCAGGCCTGTGAGGGTCTGCCGATTCCTGCGTCAACGATAACAGGCAGGTCAATTTCGTCTACAAGTATCTGAATAAACTCCCTTGTTGCAAGCCCCTTGTTTGAGCCGATTGGTGCCGCAAGAGGCATCACTGCCGCCGCACCTGCATTGGCTAAATCTCTTGCCGCATATAAATCAGGGTACATATATGGCAGTACCACGAAGCCATCTTTTGCGAGAATTTCGGTAGCCTTGATAGTTTCGTTATTGTCGGGAAGCAGGTATTTCGTGTCACGCATAATCTCAATTTTTACGAAATCACCGCACCCTATTTCACGGGCAAGCCTTGCAATTCGCACAGCTTCCTCCGCTGTTCTTGCACCCGAAGTATTAGGGAGTAGGGTCACTCCCTTTGGGATATAGTCCAGTATATTTTCCTGTTCTTTTGTGTTGGCACGGCGCACCGCAAGGGTTATAATTTCCGCACCTGCGTCACGGACAGCCGCTTCAATAAGACTGAGGGAATATTTGCCCGAGCCTAAAATGAAACGTGAACTGAATTCATGTCCGCCTAAAATTAAATTGTCATTGTTCATTTATATTCTCCTTATACTTCAGATTTGCCTGCGATAATTCGCAGAACTGCATTCGCCTGATGTGCGGCACAAAGCATCACACGAGGGGCAAAAAGCGTCCCGTCATCAGCGACATCACTCGCTCCGTCGCCGCAGATATACAATCTTTTTCCAAGCTTCTTTGTGACTATCGTGTTGCCTGTGTGAAGTCCCGACATTCCCGAAGCCGCAACTATGTATTTTTCGGGGTAACGTTCTGCGGCTCCGTTTACAAGCATTGCCTTACACTCAGCATTATCGAAGCACTCGCAGACGATACCGCAATCGGAAATCAATGACAGATTTTCCTCTGTCAGTTTTACCGTATGTGTTATCACATTGCAGTAGGGCGAGATCTCCGAAAGCGTCTGCTTCATGGCTTCTGTCTTATACATTCCAAGCTGTGAAACCCTGTACTGCTGGCGGTGGAGATTAGAGACATCCACCCTGTCAAAGTCAATCAGCAGAAGCGTTCCTATGCCTGCTCTTGCGAGGGAAATTGTCACATTTGAGCCGAGACCTCCAAGACCGCAGACAGCAACGCAGACTGATGAAAATTTCTGCTGCAGCTCTGCTCCGTGTCGTTCTTTTAAAGCTTTAAGCCATTCGGTTTCTGTCATATCAGCCGCCTCCCACAAAGCTTACGATTTCTACGCTGTCGCCGTCCTGAAGCACAGTGCTGTCATACTGCACCTTCGGCAGAATATCACCGTTAAGCTCCACCGCAACACGACTGATATCGTAGCCGCTTTCCGTAAGAAATTCTGCCACTGTTCTACCTGTTACATTAAGTTCTTCGCCATTGATTCTTACCATTTTTACACCTCACAGAATGTCGATATATTCGCCCTCGAGAGCCTTGTTCATGCTTCTTACTGCACAGAATTTACCGCACATTGAACAGCTTTCTTCAATTTCAGGCCTTCTGTCGTCACGGATTTTCTTTGCAGTTTCAGGGTCAATGGAACATTCCCACTGCTTGTCCCAGTCGAAGGTTCTTCGTGCGTCAGCCATCTCGTTATCGATATCCATGGCGTGAGGAATGTGCTTTGCGATATCTGCGGCATGGGCGGCTATTTTTGATGCGATTATGCCCTGCTTTACATCATCAACATTCGGGAGCGCGAGATGCTCCGCAGGAGTAACATAGCAAAGGAATGCCGCCCCGGAAGCCGCCGCAACTGCTCCGCCTATTGCAGAGGTAATATGGTCATATCCGGGAGCAATATCCGTAACCAACGGGCCGAGAACGTAAAACGGTGCACCCATACATATCGTCTGCTGCAGCTTCATATTAGCTTCGATCTGGTCAAGAGGCATGTGTCCGGGTCCTTCAATCATCACCTGAACATCCTTTGCCCATGCTCTTTTTGTAAGCTCACCAAGACGGACAAGCTCCTCTATCTGACACACGTCGCTTGCGTCGGCAAGACATCCCGGGCGGCAGGCGTCACCGAGAGAAATAGTCACATCATACTCACGGCAGATATCGAGAATTTCATCGTAATATTCATAGAAGGGATTTTCGTTTCCTGTCATGCTCATCCACGCAAAAACAAGCGAACCGCCACGGGAAACAATATTCATTTTACGCTTATGCTGTTTTATCTGTTCGATAGTCTTTCGTGTAATTCCGCAATGAAGCGTAACAAAATCAACACCATCCTCCGCATGAAGCCTTACAACATCGATAAAATCCTTTGCAGTCAGCGTTGCAAGATCGCGCTGATAATGGATAACACTGTCATAAACGGGGACAGTGCCTATCATTGCAGGGCACTCCGCCACTAGCTTCTGTCGGAAGGGCTGGGTGTTGCCGTGAGAGGACAAATCCATAATTGCATCCGCACCCATATTCACCGCTGTCATTACTTTTTCCATCTCAATGTCATAGTTCTTGCAGTCCCTTGATACTCCCAGATTGACATTGATTTTTGTACGGAGCATTGAGCCTACGCCGTTCGGCTCAATGCACTTGTGAAGCCTGTTTGCACAGATTACAACCTGTCCCTTCGCCACAAGCTCACGGATTTCTTCCGCTGTGCGGTATTCCTTTTTTGCGACAGCCTCCATTTCCTTTGTGACGATCCCTTTTCTCGCCGCTTCCATTTGTGTTTTGTACATACTATTCCTCCGTTAAGATATTTTTAACAGACGGCAACAGCAAACAAAAAAGGAAGCCACCGATTTCGATAGCTTCCTTGTTCTGCATATAAAAAATGCACCGACGTGTAAGCGTCAGCGCTTTACAGTCGTCCCTACGTTGGCATTATCCAAATCAGGTTATCGGTCGAAGGTCAAACCTTCCTCTCAGCCTGTAACACAAGCTCCCGTCTGTTAAATTGTAATTGTATTATATATCATAGTTCTGAAAATGTCAATAGGAAATTGAATATCTGGTTAAAAACTTATCCGCTCTCTATTGATATAAAAATCAATGTCAGATGCTATAATAATTGTTCCTTATTCCATGAAAACATCACTCCTGACGGCAATGACGCTGACAAGAAATTGGTGAAAAAATCAATTAACAAACCCCATGTAATCGCCGAACTGAATCAATAAAACCGTCCGGCCGTCACACTGAATGACAATCGGGCGGCTTACTGTTTATTGATTATTGTAAATTCTTATAATAACCTTATTTTCCACACATTCCACCTTCGCCGTAAGCTCTGCATTTTCAAGAAAAGCCAGCTCCTCACTGTCCGTATAAATCCGTGGCTTGCAGTTTTCAAGGGAGGTTCCGTTGTTCTCAATGAACAACCTGCATTTTCTTCCGCTTTTATCGATTCCTTCCAGCATATATCGTGCGGAAAGAGAAAAGCCGTTCCTGGTTGTTACCTGAGTATCTACTCCGTTTGTTACTGTTTTTCCGGTGAAATATCCGCCTGACGCAACTGCACTGAAGGGTATCATTACAACTCTTGAAGCCTTACCCTCAAGCATTTCCGCCTCATAGGTCGTAACAGTTATTGTAAGTATCTCTTCACTCATTTTTCTCCGCCTTTCTGTATTGTCCTGCACTCATTCCTTTACGCTCCCTGAATTGCCGCATAAAGTGTGCAGGATTTGTATATCCGCACTCCTCGGCAATCATCACACCGCCAAAATCAGAGCAAAAGGCAAGCTCGTAAATGTTGTTTTCGCCCCTTGTGTAGCTTTCGTCGCCATCTACCGAAATCCCTGTGAACACAAGTGTATCATAGCCTGTATTGCTTAAAACGGTATGAACTCCTGCAAGAAATTCACGTTCAAGAATATCATATATATCAGGCATAAGCTTTTTTATTCTATTGTTCATATAAACACCTCTTATTGCATTTTATTTTATTATACAATAACAAGCTGTTGTTTTCAATGATATTTCGGGCCTTCTTTATTGCATATCGTATCATTACAGAAATATTGTTTTTTCTCCCGATGTATGATATAATCAGAGTATCGGTATACCGAAAGGAGAGCATTCATGTTATATATTACCCGACACGGAAAAACAGATTGGAATAACAGGCACAAAATGCAGGGCAGGACAGATATTCCTCTGAATGATGAAGGCAGAAAAATGGCCGAACAGGCGGCAACGGTGGAAATTCATCTCCAGACTGTCACCACTCTTTTCTTCGGCTCAAGCTTCAGACAGGTGATCAGCAGTTTATAAAAAATACATCTCCATCAGCATAAATTTATTATTCCCGAACAATCTATTAGCATAACTCAACCTGAAAAAAGAACATTTCCCCAGTATATCAGAATTTTTTAATTCCTTTTCTTGTTGAAATTTCAACAGAATTTTCAAGCAAGTTATAATATAATGAATACATAAAGTCAAGGAGGAAGCTCTCATGAAATTTGCTTTTTTTGATTCCAAGCCCTATGACAAGCCTTTCTTTGAAAAATACGGCAGCGAGAAAGGCGTAGAATTCAAGTTTTTTGAAACTAAACTTAATCCAGATACGGTAAAGCTGGCGAAGGGCTTTGACGGGGTCTGCATTTTTGTCAATGATACCGTAAACGCCGAGGTAATAGACTGCCTGTATGAAATGGGCGTTAATATAGTCGCACTTCGCTGTGCAGGCTTCAACAATGTGGATATGAAGTACGCTTTCGGAAAACTGCATGTAGTTCGTGTTCCCGCTTATTCTCCCTATGCAGTGGCGGAACATACAATGGCCCTGCTTCTCACCTCCGTAAGGCGTATTCACAAATCTTATATAAGAACAAGAGACTTCAATTTCAGCCTTTCGGGACTTACGGGCTTCGATCTTCACGGAAAAACCGTCGGTGTAATCGGAACAGGTAAGATAGGCCGGGTGTTTATTGATATCTGCCGTGGCTTCGGCATGAGAGTTCTCGCATATGATAAATATCGCGCCGAGGGGCTTGACAACGGAGATACGGTAAAATACGTTACGCTGAACGAGCTTTTCCGAGGCAGCGACATCATATCCTTGCATTGTCCCCTGACCGAGGAAACCTATCACGTCATTGACGAGGCTGCAATCGCAGAGTGCAAGCGCGGCGTCGTCATACTTAACACCTCACGAGGCGCTTTAGTTGATGCGGAGGCTCTGCTCGCGGGCATAAAATCGAGAAAGGTCGGCGCGGCGTGCCTTGACGTATACGAGGAGGAGGCAGACTTCTTCTTTGAGGACTTCTCGGGACATATCCTCGAGGATGATACGCTTGCACGGCTTATATCCATGCCCAACGTGATCGTCACCTCACACCAGGCGTTCC
>JAZSBN010000001.1:0-116998 GCA_045602405.1 Ruminiclostridium sp. | reverse complement strand
TCTCTATCAGGAAACCGTTACCGATGACGGTATCAAATCCCTTAACGAAACCAACTTCTATAAAAAACAGCACCGTGTTGCTCTTCGTAACTGCGGCGTTATCAACCCCGAAAATATCGAAGAATACATAGCTTGCGACGGTTACGCAGCTCTCGGTAAAGTTCTTACCGAAATGACTCCCGAACAGGTCATCGACGTAATCCTTCAGTCCGGTCTTCGCGGCCGCGGCGGCGCAGGCTTCCCCACCGGTAAAAAATGGCAGCTTGCACGTAACCTCGTACCCAATGCTGACCAGAAATACGTTTGCTGTAACGCCGACGAAGGCGACCCCGGCGCATTCATGGACAGATCCGTTCTTGAAGGCGACCCCCACGCTCTTATCGAAGCTATGGCTATCGCAGGCTACGCTATCGGTGCTACACAGGGTTACGTTTATGTTCGTGCTGAATATCCTATCGCTGTTGAACGTCTCCAGATCGCTATCGATCAGGCTCGCGAAGCAGGCTTCTTAGGCAAGAACATTTTCGGCAAGGGCTTTGACTTCGATCTCGGTATCCGTCTTGGTGCCGGTGCATTCGTATGTGGTGAAGAAACCGCTCTTATGACATCTATCGAAGGTAACAGAGGCGAACCTAACCCCCGTCCTCCTTTCCCTGCAGAAAGCGGTTTATTTGCTAAGCCTACAGTACTTAACAACGTTGAAACATACGCTAACATTCCTCAGATCATCTTAAACGGCGCTGAATGGTTTACTGCTATGGGTACTGAAAAGTCCAAGGGTACAAAGGTATTCGCTCTTGGCGGTAAGATTGAACATACAGGTCTTGTTGAAATTCCTATGGGTACAACTCTCCGTGACGTAGTATACGAAATCGGCGGTGGTATTCCTAACGGTAAGAAGTTCAAGGCTGCTCAGACAGGTGGTCCTTCCGGCGGTTGTATTCCTGCTGAATACTTAGACGTAGAAATCGACTACGATAACCTTATCGCTATCGGCTCCATGATGGGTTCCGGCGGACTTATCGTTATGGACGAAGACAACTGTATGGTTGATATCGCTAAGTTCTTCCTCGAATTTACAGTTGACGAGTCTTGTGGTAAGTGTACACCTTGCCGTGTAGGTACAAAGCGTCTTTATGAAATGCTTACAAAGATTACCGAGGGTACTGCTACTATGGAAGACCTCGATAAGATGGAAAAGCTCTGTAACTATATCAAGAATAACTCTCTCTGTGGTCTCGGACAGACTGCTCCTAACCCTGTTCTTTCCACATTACGTTACTTCAAGGATGAATATATCGCACATATTCAGGACAAGAAGTGTCCTGCAGGCGTATGTACAAGTCTCTTATCCTACTCCATTATCGAAGATAAGTGTAAGGGTTGTACAGCTTGTGCAAGAGTATGTCCTGTCGGCGCAATCAGCGGTACCGTCAAGAATCCTCATACTATCGACACATCTAAGTGTATCAAGTGCGGCGCTTGTATGTCCAAGTGTAAGTTTAACGCTATTGTAAAAGGCTAATAGCGATAATAGAAAGGAAATGTTTAACTATGGTTAATATTAAGATTAACGGCGTTGACTATGCTGTTGAAGAAGGTACAACCATACTTGAAGCCTGCCGAATGAACGGTATCAGAATTCCGACATTATGCTGGCTCAAGGACGTCAATGCAATCGGTGCATGCCGTATCTGCGTTGTTGAAATGACAGGTGCCAGAAGCTTAGTTGCGTCTTGTGTATATCCTATTTCTAAGTTTGACGAAGGTAAGAACATTCTTACTCATTCTCCCGCAGTTCTTGAATCCAGAAAGACAACCTTACAGCTCTTATTAAGTAACCACGATAAGAAGTGTCTTTCCTGCGACAGAAGCGGAAACTGTGAGCTCCAGACTCTTTGCCGTGAGCTCGGCGTTGACGACGAAAACGTATTTGAAGGTATCAAGAACGATTATGAAATCGACACAAGTGCTGTACATATGTACAGAGATAATAACAAGTGTATCAGCTGCCGTCGTTGCGTAGCTGCTTGTGCTAAGACACAGGGTATCGGCGTTATCGGTGCTAACAACCGTGGCTTCAATACTGAAATCGGCTGTGCATTCAGCATGGATCTTGCAGATACAGCTTGTGTATCCTGCGGTCAGTGTATCGCTGTATGTCCTACAGGCGCTCTCGGCGAAAAGGATGATACAGATAAGGTTTGGGCAGCACTTGCTGATCCTACAAAGACAGTAGTTGTACAGACTGCTCCCGCAGTTCGTGCTTCTCTCGGCGAAGCATTCGGTTATCCCATGGGTACAGACGTACAGGGTAAGCTTGCTGCTTCTCTTAAGATGCTCGGCTTTGATAAGGTATTCGACACCAACTTCGGTGCTGACCTTACAATTCTCGAAGAATCCCATGAGCTTCTCGAAAGAATCACAAAGGGCGGCGTACTTCCTATGATCACATCCTGTTCTCCCGGATGGATCAGATACTGTGAAGCATACTATCCTGAATTTATTCCTAACCTTTCTTCCTGTAAGTCTCCTCAGCAGATGACAGGTGCTATGGTTAAGACATACTGGGCTCAGAAGAACGGCATTGATCCTAAGGATATCGTTATGGTTTCCGTAATGCCCTGTACAGCTAAGAAGTTCGAAATCGGCAGAGCTGATCAGTCGGCAGCAGGTGTTCCTGATGTTGATATTGCTATCACAACAAGAGAACTTGTTAAGATGATCAACAAGGCCGGTATCCGCTTCAACGAGCTCGCTGATGCTGAATTTGAATCTCCTATGGGCAGCGGTACAGGTGCGGCTGTAATCTTCGGCGCAACAGGCGGCGTTATGGAAGCAGCACTCAGAACTGCAGTTTGGAAGCTCACAGGTGAAAAGAACGACAGCGCTATTGAATTCAACGAGGTTCGTGGTATCGAAGGCGTTAAGTTTGCTGAATATACAGCAGGCGGCGTAACTGTTAAGGTAGCTGTTGCTTCCGGTCTTGCTAACGCTAAGGCTCTCCTTGAAAAGGTTAAGGCCGGCGAAGTAGATGTACAGTTCATCGAAGTTATGGCATGTCCCGGCGGTTGTGTAAACGGCGGTGGTCAGGTAATCGTTCCTGCTGACGTTCGTAACTTCACAGATATCCGTGCTGAACGTGCTAAGGCTCTTTATAACCTCGACTCCAAGAATTCTGTAAGAAAGTCTCACGAAAGTGAAGATGTTAAGCTTGCTTACGAATTCCTCGGCGAAATCGGCGGTCATAAGGCTCACGAATATCTCCATACAACTTACAAGGCTACAAACCTTTCTAAGTAATAGGAAAATTTGATAAAAAGGGCATCGGTTTTTCCGATGCCCTTTTATATAAATTATTACGATTATTTTAAGGAGGTAAATATGCTTGGAATAAGACCTTACAAAACAGGTGATTCTGAAACTATCGTTAACTGGTGTAAGGATGAAAAGGCTTTCTATAAGTGGAGTGCAGGAATTTTAGGTGAATATCCTTTAACTTCCGATAGAATGGAAAAGTTTATTAAAGAAAAAGCCGAAAATGATTATTTCTTTCCTTTTGTAGCTTACGACGAAAACGGAATTGTCGGTTATTTTATTCTCAGACAGCCTTCTGATAAGCCTGATGAATTAAGATTCGGTTTTATCATTGTTTCTCCTGAAATAAGAGGGAAGGGCTATGGCAAAAAAATGCTGGAGCTGGGGCTTAAATTTGCCTTTGAAATATACGGAGCGAAAAAGGCTTCCTTAGGCGTATTTGAAAATAACGAAAGCGCGTATTACTGTTATAAGGCAGTAGGTTTTAAGGAAAGCGGTATTACTGAGACTTATCAGATAAACGGCGAAGCCTGGAAATGTATAGTTATGGAGATTTGTAAATGAAAAATGCCTGAGATTTTAAATCTCGGGCATTTTTGTAATTATTTTAAGAAATCTAAACTATGGTGAGTGCATTTTTAGAGTTCCACATAAGCGAAGGGAAGAAGGTCTCTTATTCCGACCTTTATAAGCTCACCTTCATCATTATTAACGATAACCTTTACGTCAGGACAATACTCAAATAATGTCTGGCGGCAGTTTCCGCAGGGTGAAACTACATAATTCTTAGCGTCCTTATGTACTGCTACGATAGTGTCAAAGTCGTTTTCACCTGCTACCTTGGCGGCGCCCATAGCTATGAATTCGGCACATGAGCCGTGAATACCATCGCAGTTAACACCGATATAGACTTTTCCGCTTTTTGTGAGAAGCGCGGCACCTACAATGTGATAGTGAGCCTTATCGCCGTAGTCGTTTTTAAGCGGCTCCAATGCGGCAGTAATAAGCTCTCTGTCCTTTTCTGTGATTTCGTAGAATGTCATACTGATAACCCCTTTCTAAATATAAAGTCCCTTGTATTGCTTGATTATATCATCATGATTGAAAAGTGGTATTGCACCGTCTCTCAAATAGCTGATAACGCCCGCATACACAGGATTGAACAAGTCAGGCGGCGGAACGCAGAATACATCACGGTTTTCATTTACTGCGAATGCGGCGGTTATAAGTGAGCCGCTGTCCATGTCGGCCTGAAATACTGCGGTTCCTCGTGAAAGGCCTGCTAGGATACGATTTCTTGCCTTGAAATAGTCGGGATCGGGAGCGGTTGTTGGTATAAGCTCGGACAGAACACAGCCGCCGCATAAAACTATTTTTTCACGGAGAATCTTACTGCCCTTAGGATAATCAAAATCAAGACCACAGCCGGGAACTCCGACTGTGGGAAGCCCTTCGTTTACGCAGGCACTGTGTGCACAGTTATCAACACCGTTAGCCATTCCGCTTACGATAGTTATATTCTTTCTTGCCAGATCCCTGCATATACGCAGGGCTATTTTCTTTATGTAGGGTGTTATATCCCTTGCTCCTACGGCAGTAATACAAAGCCTGTCAAGACAGCTCAGATTTCCTCTGTAGAAAAGGATAGAGGGCGGATTATAAATCTCTTTAAGCAGCTTCGGATATTCAGGGCTGTCTATCGTGATGACCGAATTTTCTCTTTTATACGCAAGCTCAAGAGCCTTTTCTGCACGGTCAAGCGTAACATATCCGAGACTGTTTCTCTGTTTATTATCAAGAAAATCCCTTTCGCCGTCCATTATAGCCTTGTATGCATTTTCGGCGTTTCCATATTTTCTGAGTATATCGTGGATAAGAGGATTTGCGGGTTTTAAAAGCTGTATAAGCCATACATGATACTTGTTCATAGCTTTTTACCTGCCTTGCTGTTTTATTATCATAATGATATCATATATCAGCTTTTTTATCAAGCGTAATACAAAAAATTGTATACTGTTCAAGCTGTTTTTCATAGGATATAACAAGTTTTCTAAGGAGGGTTTGTTATGTTTTCCGAAATATTTGAGCTCGCATTCAGAAATTTTCTTTTTTTCGCCTTGCATCTTGATGGCAGTGCATATCCCCGTCAGCTTACAAAGGCGGAAGAGCAGGAATGTCTTAAAAAAATGTCAGAAGGGGATTGTGAAGCAAGAAATAAGCTTATAGAACACAATCTGAGACTTGTAGCTTATATTGTGTCAAAACATTTCAGCGATTCAAGGGAGCAGGAGGACCTTATTTCAATCGGAACTATCGGACTTATAAAGGCGGCTGAAACCTTTGATATTAATAAGGATATCAGCTTTTCTACATACGCAAGTACCTGTATCCAGAATCAGATAAAAATGTATTTCCGTAAGAATAAGCACAGGTATGCGGAGGTTTATATGAATGAGCCTGTTGAAACGGATAAAAACGGTAATGAGATTACTATTGCAGATATTTTCAGTGATGATGTTTGTGTTGATGATGAGGTTGATTTGAGAATAAACATGGAGAGGCTTTACAGATACATAAACAGAGCGCTTAACGACAGGGAAAAGCTGATTATTTCAAAAAGATACGGACTCAATCTTGACGGGGTAGTACATAAACCTCTTACTCAGAGGGAGGTAGCATCAGAACTTAAAATATCCCGTTCCTATGTTTCAAGAATTGAGAAAAAAGCGATAGATAAGCTGAAAAATGAATTTGATAAGAATGAATTCAGGTCTTAATTGTTAAAATAATATTTATTGTATAAATACTTGCTATTCATGTGTAATTATGATATAATATTTAGTGTGTATTTTCAGGTTCGGTTGGTAGATACACACAAAGAATCTGATATTCTGACATAATGACGTGGTATAATTATGGATAATTTTAAAAGACTTTCAGCTTTTCTTTGTTGTTCGGAATATAAGAATGATGAAGTAATAGCCTTGATTTCGGGACTTTCTTCCGAGGATGAAAATACTGCATTGAACAGCTATTCAAGGCTTTGTGAGCTTCTTATTCTTTCCGACAGGACGCTAAGCGATTACATATTCTTTCTTGCTGTAGATAAAGGTGAAATTATAAGAAAATACTTCCGTAATAATTCATCTTATATTTTTGATAACATTAAAAATGATATTAGAATTCTTTCCGTTTTTTCGAAGCTCAGCTCCGTTATTACAGTAAATTATCTCAAGGATAAATTCGGTCTTTCTGATTATGATTTTCCGTCTTTTGAAACGGGAGATACAATTATTACTCCGGAGGTTGTAATTTCCTACATTTCGATTTACGGAAGTACATTTTTTGCAGAAAATAAGGCCTTCAGGCTCAATAACAGCAGCCTTGTTCCTGTAGCGGATTCTGACAGAATACGTCTCAGCGACCTTAAGAATTATGATAAACAGCGCAAGCAGGTTCTTGATAATACTCTCAGCTTTATCAACGGTCTTGGAGGACAGAATGTTCTGCTTTACGGAGACAGAGGTACAGGAAAATCCAGTACTGTCAAGGCTATAGTAAACGAGTATTCCGAGCTTCGTATCATATTTATACCGAAATCATCAATAAATGAAATATATGATATTTTTGATGAAATATCTTCAGTACCTCTTAAATTTATTCTTTTTATTGATGATATAAGCTTTGGCGATGCGGACGAGGGCTACTCCGTACTGAAACAGCTTCTTGAAGGCTCAGTTCAGGTTATTCCCGATAATTGTGTTCTTTACGCTACAACAAACAGACGTCACATAATAAAGGAAACTTCTTCGGAACGAAGCGGCGATGAGCTCCATGCCGCTGACGCAAGGGATGAAAATATGTCCCTTTATGACAGATTCGGTCTTTATATCACTTTTATGACGCCTGATAAGGCTTGTTATCTTGATATTGTAAAGAAGATTGCAGAGGACAGAAAGCTGAAAATTTCCGAGGAGGAGCTGTTCTTACTTGCTGAACGTTATGCTCTCAGGAAAAACGGGCGCTCACCCCGTACTGCAAGACAGTTTATAGAAATACTTGAATCCCGCATTGAGTTAGGACTTGATATAAATGAAATTTAAGTTTAATAAAACGTTAATATTTATCTCTGTGCTTATGCTTTGTCTTTTTGTGTCAGGCTGTACTACAGATGCTTCTGTACCTTCCGCTACAGAAGAAACAATGCCTGCTTTTGCATTGGGTGAAGCGAATGAAGCGGAGGAGCCTTCCGAATATCCCGTTTATATAAATGAAACGGAAATAAACAGTGCTCCCGAAAAGGTAGTTTCTCTTTCTCCCTGGCTTACTGAGATAATATGTGAAATGGGCTATGGAAGCAAGTTGGTGGGAAAATGCAGTTACTGCGACTATCCCGAGGAAATATTTGCTGTTCCCGAGGTGGGAAAGCCTTCACAGCCTGATATTTCTGCAATTATCGGACTTTCTCCCGATGTTCTTTTTACTTCCACTGCTATCCCGAATAAGGACATTATTTTTCTTAATGACAATGGAATAAAAACGGTTTATATTTCCGCTCCCCGTTCTCTTGAAGACCTTAAGGGAGTATACTATGGTATGGCTCTTGCCTTTGAAGGTGCCTTTGACGCTGAAAGTACTGCCGAAAAGGCATATAAGATTATAGCCGACAGTATTCCTGCAGAAAAAAGCTTAGGAAAATACATATATGTTACAGAAGGTCTTAATATAGCAGGAAGATTGACACTTGAAGAGTCTGTTTTATCTCTTTTCGGAGATAATGCTGCAGGGGATATCTTCGGTTATGCTTTTGAGAAGGAATTTTTACTTGAAAATGAGCCCGATGTAATTATTCTGAACAGCCAGTTTACTGCTGAGGACCTGGCTTCCGATGAAATTTTAAGCCAGCTCAGCGCATATAACAACGGAAAAATAATCAGTATTGATAATTCATATTTTGAATGTCCGTCGGGTCGGATAAGTGAGCTTATCAGCCTGCTCGGGGATATTGAGAGCGAATGAAAGGCGTGACAAGATTGAAGCTTAACTCTATAAGACTGCCTCATTTCAATAATGCGGCGGAGGTCAGTTCTACAAATATAACACTTCCCGGTAAGGTTATTATAAGCATGTCCCAGCACGGCGGTGTTCCTTGTACTCCGATTGTTTCTCCCGGAGACCATGTCACTACGGGACAGCTTATCGGAAGAAGTGACGCGGTAATCTCTGCGCCGGTCCATTCCAGCGTTACAGGTACAGTAAAAGAGATAATAAAAATAATGAACGTTTTCGGAAAGCTCAATGACGCAGTTGTTATAGAAACTGAGCTTCGTCAGGTCATGAGTGATGAAATAAAGCCGCCTGTAATAAACAGCCGTGAGGATTTTATAAATGCCGTAAAAATGAGCGGTTCGGTGGGTCTTGGCGGCGCAGGCTTTCCTACTTATGTTAAGCTTAATTTTGATCCGTCAAAGGCTGAGGTTGATACTCTTGTGGTTAACGGTGCAGAATGTGAGCCTTATATTACTTCTGACTACCGCACCTTCATGGAAGAAGGCGAAAAGGTAAGAAAGGGGATTCTTCTGATACTTAAATACCTCGGTCTAAAAAGGGCAGTTATCGGAATTGAAGCCGATAAAGCCAGGGCTATTGAAAAAATGGAAAAGCTTACCGAAAAAGATGAATCAATTACTGTTAAAACCCTCAGTTCTGTTTATCCTCAGGGTGCTGAAAAGGTGCTTATCTATAATACTACGGGAAGAACCGTAATGGCAGGTGAGCTTCCTTTATCCGCTGGCTGTATAGTAATGAACTGCTCAACGATAGCTTTCATATATGATTACATCAAGACAGGTATTCCTCTTATTAAGAGAAGGCTTACTGTTGATGGAAATATCGTAAACAAGCCTATGAATCTTATTGTTCCTGTGGGAACACCTATTGACGATATACTTGCTACCGCAAATGTGTATAAAAAGCCCGACAGAGTTCTTCTGGGCGGTCCTATGATGGGTACAACCATTTATGATACGGCTACCCCTGTTTCTAAAACCAATAATGCAGTTCTTCTCTTCGGGGATACAAAGGAGCAGATTTCAACTTCCTGTATTCGCTGTGGAAGATGTATAAGAGCCTGTTCAATGGGTCTTATGCCTACCGAACTGGAAAAGGCGTATGATTCGAGAGATGCAGAAAAGCTTAAAAAGCTGAGCCTTAATACCTGTATGAACTGCGGTGCCTGCACTTATGTGTGCCCCGCAAAAAGAAATATCTCGGAGAAGAATCAGCTTGCAAAGGCGTTTCTCAGGGATATGGCAAATAAATCCTAAGCTGAAAGGATAAACAAACTGATGAGTAAGCTTCTAATCGAGCCTTCACCCCATATAAGAAGTTCAATGACAACTCAGAAGATCATGCTTCATGTTCTTATTGCGTTGTTTCCTTCCGTTGTTGCAGGAACAATAATATTCGGACTTCGTGCGCTTCTTCTGGTTGTTCTTTGTGCGACATTTTCGGTACTTGCCGAATTTGTCTATAATAAGATAGTTAAAAGGGAACAGACTGTTTCTGACCTTTCTGCGGCGGTTACAGGCGTAATTCTCGGGCTTAATCTGCCACCCGAGCTTCCTGTATACATGGTGTTTATCGGCTGTGTTGCGGCTATAGTGGTAGTAAAGCAGTTCTTTGGCGGTCTCGGACAGAATTTCGCCAATCCTGCTATAACTGCGAGAATAATACTTATGCTTTCATTTACCTCATACATGACAACCTGGTCTGATCCCTTCGCTTATGCCAATAGCACAGACGCAGTAGCTTCCGCAACTCCTCTTGTAGCGGAAGAGCTGCCTTCATATATGGATATGTTCCTTGGCGTCAGGGGAGGCTGTATCGGTGAAACCTGTATAGCGGCTATATTGCTGGGCGGAATTTATCTTGTTTCCTTAGGAATTATAAATCCCGTTACGCCTGTTGCTTTTATAGGAACAGTAGCTTTATGTACATTCATAAGCGGTGGCGATGTACTTATGGAAATTATGTCAGGTGGTCTTGTTTTTGGTGCAGTATTCATGGCTACCGACTACGCAACAACTCCTATAACTCCCACAGGAAAGCTTATTTTTGCTATTGGCTGTGGTCTTATAACCGTAGTAATAAGAGATTTCGGAACCTTACCCGAGGGTGTTTCATATTCTATACTTGTTATGAACATTTTATCACCTCTCATTGATAGATATATTAAGCCTCGACCCTTCGGCTTTAAGAAGGAGGTTAAGGCGAAATGATGAGTAAAATAAAACCTGCATTGGTTCTTGCTGTAATAACTACGCTTATTTCGGCTTTACTTATAGTGGCTCATAATCTTACCTATGTAGATACATCGGGCATTATCACAGAAAAGCTCAGAGAGAAATGCGTTGCTCTTATGGGTGAGGGCGAATTTTCCATAATGACCGATGAAATGTGGAATGAAGAGGGCTATAGCTATGAAAAGCCTGAGGAAATTGAAAAGGTTATAATAAAGGATGATGGCTCTGTTGCCTATGAAATAGTAGTAAATGGCTATAGCAAGGACGGTCTTGACCTTCTTATTGCTATGAATAATGATGGAAGCGTTAAAGGGATTTCTGTTATTTCGATTAAAGAAACTCCCGGTCTCGGAACTAAGGTAAATGATGAAGCATTTCTGGGTAAATTCAGCGGAAAAAGCGAGGCTGTTACAATAGTAAAGACTGCTCCAACATCTGAAAATGAAATTCAGGGCGTTACAAGCGCGACTTATTCCTCTGAGGGTGTAGCTGACGCAGTAAATATCGCTATTGAGACCTTTGCAAATACAAAAGGAACAGAAGAAGGAGGCGGGGCTGAATAATGAGCTATATGAAGGAATTTACCAAAGGCTTAATAAAGGAAAATCCTAACCTCGTTATGCTTCTCGGTATGTGTCCGACACTTGCTGTTACAACTATGGCGGAAAACGGACTTGGTATGGGTCTGGCTACTACTTTTGTACTGATTTGCTCAAATTTTGTAATTTCGCTTCTAAAGAAAGTTATCCCGAATACGGTAAGACTACCTTGTTTTATTGTTGTTATTGCGGGCTTTGTAACCTTCGTAAGTATAATGCTTGATGCATTCTTACCGAGTCTTGCTGAATCTCTCGGCGTTTTCCTCAGCCTTATTACGGTAAACTGTATTATTCTTGGAAGAGCAGAAATGTTCGCTTGTAAAAATAAGGTTTTACCTTCAATTCTTGACGGACTTGGTATGGGTCTTGGATTTACAGCGTCGCTTTTCATCGTAGGCTCTATCCGAGAAATTCTCGGTACAGGTCAGTGGTTTGGCATTACAATAATGCCTGAAATAATCGAGCCTATGACTATATTTATTCTTCCTGCAGGCGGCTTTTTCACCTTAGGCTGTGTTATAGCCATAGTAGGAAAGCTTACGGGAAAGAAGCCTAAGAAGATAAGCTGCAGCAGCTGTCCCAGCCGTGAAAGCTGTAGTCTTGCAGTAAAGGAGGAGAAGTAATGGAGCTTGTAAAAAACCTCATGATAATTCTCCTTACGGGAATTCTGACCGAAAACTTTATTTTATCGAAGTTTTACGGAATATGTCCTTTCCTTGGTGTATCAAAAACAACTTCTGGTGCTGTGGGAATGGGTCTTGCCGTTACCTTTGTAATGGTAGCTTCCAGTGCCGTTACATATCCCATATACCATGGGATACTTGAACCTCTGGGAATCGCATATCTCAATACTATGTGCTTTATTTTAATCATTGCGGCACTTGTACAGATTGTTGAAATGGTGCTTAAAAAATATGTTCCGCCGCTTTATAAGTCTCTGGGCGTATACCTGCCGCTTATCACCACGAACTGTGCGGTGCTTGGTGTAACAATTCTCAACATAGACAATGAATACAGCTTTGTTGAAGCTCTCGTAAACGCTCTTGCAGGCGGCCTCGGCTTTTTACTCGTAATGGTAATTTTCTCGGGAGTAAGAGAAAGAATAGGGAAGTGTAACGTTCCAAAGGCTCTTGAGGGAACACCCATTACACTTATTGCGGCGTCAATAACATCCCTTTCCTTCGTAGGCTTCGGCGGTATAGTAGAGGGAATTTTCGGCGCATAAAATCCTTTTGAAAGGAACAATTTAAATGGAACAGTATTTATATCCTATACTTTTCTTTCTTATACTCGGAACGGTAATAGGAATACTTCTTACGATTGCATCAAAATTCTTTTTCGTGAAGAATGATGAAACCGTAGAAAAGATTTCCGAAGCTCTTCCCGGTGCCAACTGCGGCGGTTGTGGCTTTTCGGGCTGTGACGGCTACGCCGTGGCTGTGGCTAAGGGAGAAGCTCCCGCTAATCTCTGTAAGCCCGGCGGAATGGAAGTTGTCCGTAAGGTAAGCGAGATTATGGGCGTTGAAGCAGTAGAAACCGAGCGTGAAATTGCCTTTGTACGCTGCAACGGTGACTGTGAGGCGACCGAGGATAAATTTACCTATATAGGCACAAGAAGCTGTGCCGCTGTAGAGAAATTCTATAACGGAAAAGGTAAGTGCCAGTCAGGATGTCATGGCTTTGGAGACTGCGTTGCAGTCTGTGATAATAACTGCATCTCAATAGTAAACGGAATAGCGGTCGTTAAGCCTGCTGAGTGCATCGGCTGCGGAAAATGCGTGAAAATCTGTCCTAACCACCTTATCACTCTCGTTAAAGAGAGTAAGCGCTTCATTGTACAGTGCAGCTCTGCCGACACAGGTAAGGTTACAAGAGGCGTATGCAAAAACGGCTGTATCGGCTGTGGAATATGCGTGAAAAAGTGTCCGAGGGACGCTATTGTAATAACAAACAATCATGCGGAAATAAATCCCGATTTATGTACCGACTGCGGCATATGTGCAAATGTGTGCCCTATGCATTGCATTACGGGACTTAGTCAGTGCAAATAAATTAAATGGGGTGTAATTCTGAAAAAGACAATATCGTTCATTAAGTCTATAATTATGAACGTGATATTTATTATAAGCGGCAGATATATCAGGGAGATAGAAAATGAGGACGGATATTCCTACCGTCTTATGCTTAATCATATCACCTTGAAAAATGTGCGGCGTGCGATAGCTTTTTCTGTTGTAGAGCTTGCTATGGGTATATTTTATATTATTACCTGCGGCGATATAAGCCAGGCGTCGACTCTGCGCTTTGTGGGAGGAATAATTTTTATCGCTTCAGCGGTTATACTGTTCTATTTCCTCTATCGTGAAATTATAAAGAATAGTCCTGATTATAAGCTGCTGAAGTTTTTGCTTTACTTATACTGGATTCTCTTTTCGGCAGGCGGAATAGTTGTATCTGTTTCAGAGTATCTGGATACAGGTCGTCCCTTTTCATTCCTGCTTCTTACGCTTTGTATATTGATAATACCTGTATCAGAGCCTTTTGAGACCCTTGTTCTTACCTTTACGGTGGCGATTCCAGCACTCGTTTACGGTATAAATGAAAAAATGGGCATTCTGTTTTATGTGGGCTACCTTATATGCGTTTTCGCCTTCAACTGGCTTTCATCGATTATCTATTGCTGTTATTCAAATCTCTGGATAGGGAAGAGACGGCTTGAAACCGCTGAGGACAGATGTATACAGGTATTGAGAAAGGACAGTCTTACAGGACTTCTGAATAAGACAGGTCTCACAGCCAAATTCCGTGAGCTGTCGCTGGATAAAAATGAGCGTAATATTGCAGTAATCCTGATTGATATAGATAATTTCCGTGGTTATAATCACATGTATGGCTTTGATAAGAGCGATACATGTCTCTACAATATCTGTAATTATATAAAAATTATTGCCAAGCCCTATACCGATATAATTTCAAGATTCGGCGGCGATGATTTTGTTCTTATTCTTGAAAATATGGAACAATATGAAATAGTAAAGCTTGCTGAACAGATAAGACAGGGTATTGAAACAATGGCGCTTCCTTTCGGAGAGGGAATTGTAACGATAAGTATAGGAGTTTCGGGAATAAAGAAGCTTAAGGATACCGAAACCTATTCCTTGTTGCTTAACGAAGCCGACGACCAGCTTATGATTGCAAAAAAATGCGGTAAGAACTGCATAGGCTATATGGGACGTCCATTTATTCACGAAAACAGAAAGGTAGTAAAATGAAAAAGAAGAAAATAAGAGGCATAATTCGTACTGTAGTAGTATTTTTAAGTATATTTATAATTCTTTCTGCTCTCTTTGTTATGTTTACCTATGAGTCGGTATTTAAGGCCTACCGTGCGGAAATGTATTCGGTTTTTCCTGAATACGACGCCCTTTCAGAGTCTTATGCTACCGAGGATATAGTTTTTGCTTCAGGCGGTACGAACCTTTCGGGTAAGCTTTATAATAATGATTCATCCAAGGGGCTTGTTATCATGACTCATAACAAGGACGCTTCTTCGAAAAATCTCATGGGTATCGCAAGAATGCTCCTTGAAGCGGATTACTCTGTGTTTATGTTCGATCTGACAGGACACGCTATGAGTGCAGGCGACTCACAGGTGGGACTTTGCCGTCCTGCCGAGGATATTTCTGCGGCTATTGATTACGCTTTGGGAAATCCTGCACTAAAGGACCTTCCGATTCTCCTTTACGGACAGGGTATGGGCGGCTACGGTGCCTGTGCGGTAATGGATGATTATTCCGAGGTTAAGGCGGCAGTCAGCGTTTCCGCATACGGGAATTCAGCTGATATGCTTCTTGAATATTCCGTTACGGGTATGAGCGTTTTTGGTGCTATTGAATATCCGATTACCGCGGCTTATAATCTTCTTGTTTTCGGCAGTATGGTGTCTGAGGACGCCGTAGACGGAATAAACGGCTCCGCTTCTCCCGTAATGATAATTCACGGTAAGGATGATAAAACCGTGAAATACGATGGGGCAGCACTTATAAATTATAACGAGAGAATTACAAATCCCGGAGCAGTATATCTTGAGGTAGAGGGAAGAGGTCACAATAACACTCTTTATTCCGATTCGGCTATGGCTGTCAACAAGGAATATGAGGATAAAATAAACGCACTTTATTCCGAGTATAACAACAATCCTCCTATCGATAAGGTCAAGGAGATTGTTGAAGAATATAAGGGCTTTGAAATCTGTGAAACTGACCCGACAATTTCGGAAAAGATTATCTCTTTTTATGACAGTGCAATATTATGAAAACGTTGTCTCTATGTAATATTATGAAAAAGTTTCATGATTTTTGTTAAAATTTGTAGGAAAAGCGATTGCATTTTCCTGCGTTTTTAGGTATAATTAAAATATATTTTTCAGAAAGTGAGCGTATCAACCTATGTACAACGATTTAATTGATTCTATCGGCTTCCTCGGCAAGTATGACAGCGAGATTTCCGAAGCAATGGCAGGTGAATTAAAGCGCCAGCAGCGTAACCTTGAGCTTATTGCCAGCGAGAATATCGTTTCTCCCGCAGTTATGGCGGCTATGGGAAGCGTACTTACCAACAAATATGCTGAAGGTTATCCCGCTAAGAGATACTACGGCGGATGTGAATGTGTTGACGTTGTTGAAACTATCGCAATCGAAAGAGCAAAGAAGCTTTTCGGCTGTCAGTTCGCAAATGTTCAGCCTCATTCCGGCGCACAGGCTAATACAGCGGTATATTTTGCGCTTTTAGAGCCCGGTGATACCGTTCTCGGTATGAGCCTTGCCCATGGCGGACATCTTACCCACGGTTCTCCTGTAAATATTTCCGGTAAGTATTTCAACTTCATTTCCTATGGTCTTGATGACGAAACAGGAATGATCAACTACGAAACCGTTCAGAAGCTTGCTGAAGAAAACAAGCCCAAGATGATTGTAGCAGGTGCAAGCGCATACCCCAGAAAGATTGATTTCGAAAAGCTTTCCGAAATCGCTAAGAGCGTAGGCGCTTACCTTATGGTTGATATGGCTCATATTGCAGGTCTTGTTGCCGCAGGCGAACACATGTCTCCCGTTCCTTACGCAGACATCGTTACAACTACCACTCATAAGACCTTACGCGGTCCCAGAGGCGGTATGATCATGACAAATGACGAAGAGCTTGCAAAGAAGATAAATAAGGCTGTATTCCCCGGAACACAGGGCGGCCCCTTAATGCACGTTATCGCAGGTAAGGCAGTATGCTTCGCAGAAGCATTAAAGCCTGAATTTAAGGCTTATGGTAAGCAGATTGTAAAGAACGCTTCCGTTTTAGCTGACACACTCCTTGAAAAGGGCTTCAATCTTGTTTCAGGCGGTACTGACAACCACCTCATGCTTGTAGATCTTCAGCCCTTCAGCATTACAGGTAAGGAGCTCGAAAAGAAGCTTGACGAGGTATATATCACAGTAAACAAGAACGCTATCCCTAACGATCCTCAGAGTCCCTTCATTACAAGCGGCGTTCGTATCGGTACTCCTGCAGTAACAACAAGAGGTCTTGTTGAAGAGGATATGAAGGTGATCGGCGAATGTATCTATCTTACAGCTAAGGATTTCGACAACTCCAAGGATAAAATCAGAGAAATGGTAAACGGAATCTGTAAGAAGTATCCTTTATACGAATAAAAGAAAAGAATTGAATTAAAGAGGGAGAACTACAATGGATAAAGCAAGTCAGATTGTTCTTAATACACAGGATTCTGTTGCACCTATCGGAATTATTTCCATGAACGGCACACAGGAGCTTGGTGCGAAAATCGATAACTATCTTGTTCAGTGGGCAAACGAGGGCGGCATAAATATAGATTCCTTCCTTGTTGAGTCACAGTGTCCGAGATTTTCTTCCGGCGACGGTAAGGGTCTCATAAAGAAGTCTATCCGTGGTGATGATATCTATATTCTTGTAGACGTTGGTAACTACAGCTGTACATACCAGATGTTCGGTAAGGAAAACCAGATGTCTCCTGACGATCATTTCCAGGATTTAAAGCGTATTATTCAGGCTATGAGCGGTAAGGCGCATAGAATAAATGTAATCATGCCTATCCTTTTCGGCGGTAGACAGCACAGAAGAAACTACAGAGAGTCTCTTGACTGTGCAGTAGCATTACAGGAGCTTACTGCAATGTCCGTTTCCAATATTGTCTGCTTCGATGCTCACGACCCAAGAGTATGCAACGCTATTCCCCTTACAGGCTTTGATAATGTAATGCCTACATATCAGGTTCTTAAGGCTATGTTCAAGAAGGTAACTGACCTTAATGTTTCCAAGGATACATTCATGGTAGTAAGCCCTGATGAAGGCGCAATCAACCGTAATATGTACTATGCTTCCGTACTGGGAGTGGACCTCAGTATGTTCTATAAGAGACGTGACTATTCAAGAGTTGTAAACGGCAGAAATCCTATCGTTGCTCATGAATATATCGGTAACTCTGTTGAAGGTAAGGACGTATTTATTTCTGACGATATAATTTCTTCCGGTGAATCCATGCTTGATATAGCTTATGAGCTTAAGAAGAGAAATGCCAAGAGAATTATCGCTTATGCTACATATCCTATCTTTACAAACGGTCTTGACAAGTTTGACCGTGCATACAAGGAAGGAATTATCGACTATGTATTCGGTACAAACCTTACTTACCGTACACCTGAGCTGTTAGCGAGACCCTGGTTCAACGAGGTTGATGTTTCCAAGTATATCGCTTATTTTATTGCAGCTCTTAACCATGACGTTTCTATAAGCGCACTTATCGATCCTCACAGCAAGATCAAGGCTTTACTTAAAAAGTACAATGTAAAGGGCGCTGAAAAGGAATAATTCAGCATAAAAAGTCGCACGGATAAGATATACGGTATTGCAGTATATCTTATGTGCGACTTTTAATTATTGATTAGAAAGGAAGCGGAAGTTATGCCGTTAGCAGACAGTATACGTCCGAAAACTCTTGATGATGTGGTAGGGCAGCAGCATATTTTAGGTAAAGGCAGACCTCTAAGAAATATTATCGAGGGCGGTCATATACCGAATATGATTTTTTACGGGTCGTCGGGTATAGGTAAGACTACGGTAGCGAATATTATTGCCGATTCTGCCGATATGAATCTTTATAAGCTTAACGGAACCTCCTGTTCCACTTCTGATATAAAGGAAATTATTGCGTCCAGAGGCTCCTTTAATTTCGGAAAGGGTACTCTTTTATATCTGGATGAAATTCAGTATCTCAACAAAAAACAACAGCAGAGCCTCCTTGAATATATTGAGAACGGAGATATTACCCTTATCGCCTCCACAACAGAAAATCCTTATTTTTATGTGTATAATGCAATTCTTTCACGTTCTACGGTTTTTGAATTCAAGCCTGTTGAGAAGGAGGATATTCTGCCTGCTTTAAAACGTGCCTTTACGATAGCCTGTGAGGAAATGGGGCTTAACTATGAATTTGATGAGGAAGCCTTCCTTCATATAGCTTCAGGCTGCGGCGGAGACGTAAGAAAAGGAATAAATACTGTTGAGCTTTGCATGCTTTCCGCAAATAACGGAAAAATAGATATTGAACTGGCAAGCCAGCTTACCCAGAAAAGTGCAATGAAATATGACCGTGGCGGCGACCAGCATTATGATATCCTCTCTGCATTCCACAAGTCTGTAAGAGGCTCCGACGAAAACGCGGCGCTTCATTATCTTGCAAGGCTCATCACCGCAGGTGATATGGCTTCGATATGCAGAAGGCTTCTCTGTATTGCTTCCGAGGATGTGGGGCTTGCGTACCCTATGGCAGTTCCGATAGTTAAGGCCTGCGTTGACAGTGCGCTTCAGTTAGGCTTTCCTGAGGCAAGACTTCCTCTTGCGGAGGCTACGATTCTACTGGCTACCGCACCTAAATCAAACAGTGCTTATCTTGCCCTTGATAAAGCTATGCGTGACGTAGAAGCAGGGAATACAGGGGATTTTCCGAGGCACCTTCAGAATGTTCATTATGACGGCGAAGGCGCTTCCGTTAAAGGTCAGCACTATCTTTATCCCCATGATTTCCCGAATCATTATGTTGAACAGCAGTATCTGCCTGATAATATTAAGGATCGGGTTTACTACGAATTCGGAGATAATAAGCTTGAACAGGCGGCATTTGAATACAGAAAGAAGCTTAAGTCAACGCCGCACAATTAACGGCTGACGCCTTTGCCGCGTGCTTGCTTGTGACTTTTCCGCCATACTTCACAAAAATGCTCGTTAATATATATATGTATTCGGTAGTTGCAAGCAACTACTCCGTGTTTTTGTATCGTCTGACGAAAAATTCAGCTTCGCAATCACACGACAATAATTGTGCGGTGTTGCCTTAAAAACAAGTCATAACGAGCTTTTCGGCTGTTTCTGTGGAATATTTCCAGCTTGTGATACTTCCTGATGAAATATTGTAGTCATAACTGCAGGGACTCTCCGGAATATCCTCATTAAAGCTGTCTACTATAATAAGCTTAACCTTCATTTTTTCGGGAATAATAGCCTTTATGTATACGCTGACGCGGCTGTTGACCTTTATATTTTCTTTCAGCTCCGCAAGTCCTGCAAGATTGGGCATAAGCTCCACAAATATGCCGTAGCTTTCCACTGAACGGACTATTCCTGTTACGGTTTCGCCTACGCTGAATAAATCGGCGTTTTCCTGCCAGGTGCCCAGTAATTCCTTGTGGCTCAGGGTTATTTTGTCGTTTTCTATTGACTTTACTACAGCTTTAACATTTTGCCCTATGGTAAATCTATCGGATGGATGAGAAATTCTTGAAACAGAGATAAGGTCGATAGGAATAAGTGAAGAAATCCCACAACCGATGTCCACAAAAGCTCCGAACTGCTCCATGTGAGTAATTTTTGCATCTATAATTTCTCCTGTGCGGAGGCGGCAGATATATTCCGCAACACATTCCTCCTGCGCAAGTCTTCTTGAAAGCAGTGCAACCTGTCTTCCTGTTTCGTCTCGTGTTATACCTGTTATTTTAAAGGAAACAGGCTTATTTACTCTTGAAATAAGGGCAATATCCCTCGTAGTTCCGTTTTCGATTCCTATTGCACCCTCATTTCTCGGAATAATTCCCTTAATAAATCCCATATCTATTATAAGATTATGGCCGCTGTCACAGAGAATACAGCGTCCCTCGGTTATTACTCCCTTTTTTATGCAGTCCTCAAGAGATGAAATGTCCGACGCAATATTTAAAACATCTTGACCGAGCGTTGTGAGCTCGCCTTCAGGTAAATAGCGATTCATTGTTTATACCGTTCCTTTCCTTTTCGGTTTTTCTTGTCTTTCAATCTTATGATACCCGATTGGTTAATATGACAGGCAGATATAACAAAAGAAGAGAAACGTTATATATCATATCAGAAAGGAAGCAAATATGAAAATTTATAATAATGTTACCGAACTTATCGGTAGAACGCCTTTACTGAGGCTTAACGGTTTTGAAAAGAAGTATAATTTAAAAGCGAAGCTTTTCGCTAAGCTTGAATTTTTTAATCCTGCAGGAAGTGCAAAGGACAGAATTGGAAAATCCATGATTGAACAGGCTGAAAAGGATGGTATTCTTAAGCCCGGCGGAATGATTATTGAGCCCACAAGCGGTAATACAGGAATTGCTCTTGCGGCAATAGCTTCTTCAAAGGGTTATAAGGCTGTGATAGTAATGCCTGATACAATGAGCGTTGAAAGAATAAAGCTTATTAAGGCTTATGGTGCCGAAGTTGTTCTTACCGATGGAAAATACGGTATGAAGGCGGCTATTGAAAAGGCTGAGGAGATTTCTAAGGAGAATCCAGGTAGCTTTATTCCGTCACAGTTCAGCAACAGTGCTAATCCTGCCGCACACAGAGAAAATACAGGCCCCGAAATTTGGGATGATACAGACGGAGAGGTTGATGTATTTGTTTCCTGTGTGGGAAGCGGCGGTACAATAAGCGGAACAGGGGAATATCTTAAGTCGAAAAAGTCCGATATAAAAATAGTGGCAGTAGAACCCTCAGGCTCTCCTGTTTTATCACAGGGAAAATCAGGAGCTCATAAGATACAGGGTATCGGCGCAGGCTTCATTCCCGAAAACCTGAATACATCTGTTTATGATGAGGTTATCACAGTAAGCGATGATGACGCCTTTAATACAGGAAGAGAAATTCCGAGACTTGAAGGAATACTTACGGGAATTTCTTCGGGTGCGGCTGTTTTCGCCGCAATAAGCGAGGCTAAAAAGCCTGAGAATGAGGGGAAAAATATCGTTGTACTCCTTACAGATACAGGTGAACGTTATCTCTCTTCTGAGATGTTTTCTGAATTATAATTGAATATATTTTAGTAATCCGTTTAGCGCAGTCATGCGTTAAGCGGATTTTTTTGTTCTATATTATTTCGTTTAAGCATAAACTTGAAAAAACGAAAGGACAAGACTATGAAAAAAACGGAAAAATTCAATTATGTAATTAATATGCTACCGCCTTTTAAGACGATACTTTCATCAGTTCCCGACGTAATAAAGGAAAAGGCTCTCGAAATAAGAATAAGGGCAGGTCGTCCGCTTATAATAGAAACTCCCGATGAAAGATATATTTGTAATAACAGCAGAGCTGATACAAGCGATATATACGAATGTATAAAATATTTCTGCGATTACTCTATTTATAGTTATGAAAAAGAGCTGGCTGAGGGTGTATTTACTCTTAAAGGCGGTCATAGAGCAGGTTTTACAGGGACTGCACTTGTAAAAGACGGTGAGATACGGACTATCAAGGATATATCCTCGCTTAATATAAGAATTTCCGATGAACATACAGGCTGTTCGGAAAGACTTTTCAGCCTTACCGCCTTTGAACAGGATTTAAAGGGGCTTCTTATAATAGGCCCGCCTCTTTCAGCGAAAACGACAATACTGAGAGACTACTGTCGGCTTCTTTCAGCCTTCAGAAAGACAGCTCTTATCGATGACAGGGGAGAGCTCGCCGCTTCCTATAAGGGCGTTCCGCAGAACGATATCGGTCTTAATTGCGACGTTCTTACGGGCTTTCCGAAAAAAGAAGCTTTATTTCATGCGGTTAAGACCTTATCGCCTGAATATCTTTTCTGCGACGAGGTGACGGGTCAGTATGATGAGCTTTCGGACTGCTCCGCCCTGGGAATAAAGCTTGTGCTTACAATGCACTGCGGAAATATAAGCGAGATAAGCCACAACAAAGGCATAAACAAGCTTGTTTCCTCGGGAGCGGTAAATTATATATGCAGTCTCGAAAAGGGGCGAAAAATCGGAAAAATAAACGGACTCTGGAGAATTGAAAATGGTGAAGCCGCTGATAGCCTTGGCGATTGTAATAATCTTTATTTCAATAGGAACAATTCACTCTTCACGGTATAGAAAGCGTTGTTCGGAGCTTGTGATGATACGAGACGCTATAGAAGAAATGGCAGTAATGATAAGATTCAGAGCTATCCCTGTAGGAGAGCTTATGACCTCTGTTCTGTATAAGGAAAGCTACAGCAGTTCAGCGTTTCTCTGCAGGCTTAAGGATTATTTTAAAAGTGGCAATATGCACAACAGCGAAATCTGGTGTAAGGCATTACAAGAAACACTTTATCTCACTGAAGAGGATAAAGAGATAATTCGTTCTGTCGGAAATAATCTTGGAGAAAGCGACACAGAAGGCCAGCTTTCCATGCTTTCTATAGCTTCGGAACAGATAGGGAAAAAACTGGATACTGCCACAGCAGAGAGAATGAAAAACGAAAGACTTGTTCTTAGTATGTGGATGTTTACAGGTGTAGGACTCGGAATAATGATAATATAGCCATGAAAGGTAAAAAGCTATGGATGTTGAGCTTATATTCAGAATTGCCGGAATAGGAATTGTTGTTGCTGTACTGAATCTCCTGTTACAGCGCTCTGGTCGTGATGAGCAGGCTATGATGACGACGATAGCAGGACTTATAGTTGTGCTGATGATGCTTATAGGTGAAATCGGCACGTTGTTTCAGACAATAAGGGAAGTTTTTAATCTGTAATGAATATTATGGCAATAGCCGCTCTCGGAATTACAGCGGCGGCTTTATCGGCAGTAATAAAGAAGTATAACGGTGAATTCAGCCTTTTTATATCCCTCGGTGCGTCTCTGCTTATCATGGGCGGTGTACTTACTGCGGTATATCCGCTTGTAAATCTGATAGGGGAGCTTACGGATATAGTTGACGCCGAAGCGGAATATACCACCATACTTATGAAGGCTCTTGCAGTATGCTATATTACCCAGCTTGCTTCTGACTGCTGTCGGGATAGCGGCGAAACAGCAATAGCAAGCAAGGTCGATTTCGCAGGAAAGATAGCGGTATTACTGATTTCAGTTCCGCTGTTTGAAAAACTCATAGATATTATAAAGGGGCTTATGCTGTGATGTTTAAAATAATAAAAATAGCTGTTTCGGTTATTATTTCCGCATTATTTTTCTCAACGGCGGTATATGGGGCGGATTTCGGTACAAATGAGCTTATAGACGCTCTTCCCGATGAAAGCCGTAGTTATATGGAAGAACGGGATATTACCCCCGAAAATAACGGCTTCAGCAACCTGTCAATCACGGATATTCTCAACGATATTGTTGATATAGCGGTAGAAAATATAGAAAAGCCTTCAAAAATGCTTCTTTCTCTTATCGGAGTAATACTTATTTCCTCGCTTTTTTCAGCGCTTCGAGCTGATGGAGCGAATAAAAGCTATGATAAGGCTCTGACACTTCTTTCAACTCTGTGCATTACCGTTATAATTTCTGTTTATCTTAGCGAAAATCTTACTGCCACGGGAGCGGTGCTTTCATCATCCTCAGGCTTTATGCTTACATATATTCCTATACTGGGGGGCGTAATGGCGGCGGAAGGACAAGCGTCGTCTGCTACCGTTTTCAGCTCAGTAATGATGGTAGCCATACAGCTTATGGCTCAGGCTACCACTGGATTGCTACTGCCGTTTTTAAGTTCAGTTCTCGGTATATCTGCGGCAGGGGGAGTTAATCCTGACCTGAAGCTTGAAAGACTTACCGATGGTATAAAAAAGGCAGTCACATGGGCACTCGGACTTATAATGACGATTTTTATAGGGGTGCTTTCGCTACAGAGCTCCATTTCGGCCTCAACAGACAGTATTGCTCTTAAGGCGGCACGTTTTGCGGTGTCATCCTCTGTGCCGATTGTGGGCGGAGCGGTCTCTGACGCTCTCGCTACAGTAAAAACAAGTATACAGCTTTTAAAATCAGGAATAGGAAGCTTTGGTATTGTGGCAGGTGCAACAATTCTTCTTCCTACGCTTATAAATACTCTGATTTACAAGTTTTTTCTTTTTATAGCAGGAACTATAGGTGATATTTTCGGCAGTAACAGAACAGCGTCCATGATTAAGGCGGGAGAGAATATAATGTCTATAATACTTGCGATAATTTCATGCTTCTTTGTATTTGTTACTGTGTCAACCGCCCTTATGCTTATTATCTGCAGGAGTTGAGCTATGAACGATATGCTTTTTAATATAAGTATGACTGCTATACTTACAGGAATAATAAAGGCTCTTATACCCGATGAAAAATTTGAAAAGCAGATGCGCCTGCTTATATCGGTGTTTTTTCTGGTAGTGTGTATGATATTTTTCGGAAAGGGCTTTGATTTAAGCTTTATAAACGAACTCGGCAGTATTGAAACTGGCTACAGGGACTATTCGGTTCAGGTAAATCAGCTTACTGCACAGGAAACAGCAAAGATAGTCAAGGGTAATATCAAAGAAGCTCTTGCAGGAGAAGGAATTTATCCCGAAAAAATATATATTGATACTACTATTTCGGACAATGACAGCATATTTATTACTGAAGTAAAACTTATATTCAGAAAAATAGCCGAAATCGACAGTGGGAAGGCGGTGAAGCTTACAAAATCCCTGGTAGGGTATAATACGGATGTGGTGATTGAGGAAGGCTGAAAAAATGAAATGGATTTTTGGTATCGGAAAGCTTAAGGATTTATTTAAAGGCGAAAAACAGATTAAGCTTATACTTATCGCAGGCGGAATAATAATACTTCTTATCGCTTTAAGCGGCCTTGGCGGTGGGAGTAAGGATACAGCTGCGGCTATTACGGGATATGAGCTGTCAGAGTATGAAAAAAAGCTTGAAGAAAGGCTTGTTGAAATACTTTCGGAAATAGACGGAGCGGGAAAAATTGACGTTATGGTAACTCTTGATACAGCGGAGGAAAATGAATACGGAAAGACCAAGGATATGCTTTTATCTGTCAGGGCTCCCTGTGTAAGAGGTGTTATTGTCGTTTGTGACGGCGGAAACAATGTCATTGTAAGGGAAAAAATAACCAAGGCTGTGTCCGGTGTGTTCGGAATAAGTACCACACGGGTAAATGTAATAAACTAAGAAAGGATTGGTAATAACCAATGAAAAGAAGATTAAATCTTATAATCGGAAAAAGACAGATAATTTTAGCGGGGCTTACAGTTCTTCTGGGGGCGGCTCTTTACATAAACTATCTGAATTCCTCATCACAGGAGATAAAAACTGCTGATAACGTTCAGAATACCGAGGTAGCAAATTACGGCGAGGTGCAGTTTGTTTCTTCTGAATTCTCGGAGGATAAGGATACTGTTCTTTCCTCGGATGAATATTTCGCAAAGGCTCGTCTTGATAAACAGCAGAGCAGGGATGAATCAATCGAGGTTTTACAGAGCTTCTACTACGGTGGAGACAGTACAAGTGAGGAGCTCGCTGTAATAGCTCAGGACGTACTTTCTGTAAGCGGATATATCGAAACTGAAACCAAGGTAGAAAACCTCCTTAAGGCTCAGGGCTTCGCTGAAGCATTATGCTATCTTTCAAACAACAGTGCTAATGTGATTGTAAAGACAGAGGGACTTGATAATAGTCAGGCTGCACAAATAAAGAGTACTCTTTTAGGTGAAATTGCTATACCGGCAGAAAATATTACAATAGTTGAAATAAAATAGTTGTACATTTCGAATTTTTGTGGTATAATACAATATAAGAATGCACGATTGCCGTTAAACAGGTAAAAATGCGTTTTCAAGCTGAAATAAGTATTATCTACATAATTCGGAGGTATTTCTTATATGAACGGTTTAGCAGGAAAAACAAGCGGAAGCTTAAAGATTTCGGGAAGAGTCATCGCTGATATCGCAGAGGCTTCTGCTGCTGAAATTAACGGTGTTTCCGTTACAGAAGAAAATAAGCTTGAAACAGCTGATGATATCCCTTTTATCGGGAGTATTTTTTCTCCCGTAAGAGTCCGTGTTTCCTCAGACGCTGTGGCTATTGATATTTCCGTTATTACAGAAGCAGGCTATAAGGCGTATGAAGTAGCGAAGCTGGTACAGCAGAATGTAAAATCCACTGTACAGAATATGACAGGTATAGCTGTTTCCAAGGTAAACGTAAGAATTGTAGGAATCAAGCAGTAAATATTCAGGTACCCTCCGAAGTTTTCGGGGGGCTGCTTGGCATTACATAAAAAGTTAGGAATTTAAAATTATGAGTGAAAAATTGACAAGAAGAGACACAAGAGAAGCGGTTTTCCTTCTTTTATTCCAGAATGAGCTTTCCGGAAATGACATTTCCGAGGCTGCTGAAGCCTGCGTTGAAGCCTATGATATGGCGGTAAACAATGAGATAAAAAATACTGCTTCTAAGGTTGTTGAGAAGTACGAAGAGCTTGACGGAATTATCGGAAAATACAGCGAAAAGCGCGAGGTTTCCCGTATTTCGAAGGTGAATAAAGCTATTCTTCGTCTTGCATTATACGAAATACTCTATTCCGATAACATTCCTGAAAAGGTTTCGGTGAATGAAGCTATAGAGCTTTCCAAAAAATATGCCGAAAAACAGGATTCCGCTTTTATTAACGGAGTTCTCGGAAACTATATAAAGGATATGGGAAAGAATCTTGAATAAGCCCTTTATAGTTACAGTTTCACAGCTCAACAGGCGTATTGCTCTTATGCTTAAGTCTGAAGCTGCCTTTTCAGATATATCTGTAAGAGGAGAAATTTCGAACTTTGTATATCACAATAAGTCAGGGCATATTTATTTTACGCTTAAGGATGACGCTTGTGCATTAAAGGCTGTTATGTTCCGTTCCAATGCTGAAAATCTTAAGTTTATGCCTGAAAACGGTATGTCTGTTGTTGTAAGAGGCAGTATCCAATGCTATGAGCGTGACGGAGTTTATCAGCTTTATGCCGTTGAAATGGCAGAAGCGGGAGAAGGTCAGCTTGCCAATGAATTCGAGGCACTTAAGAAAAAGCTTGAGGAGGAAGGCCTTTTCAAGCAGAAGCGTTCGCTTCCTGTCAGTGTAAGAAAAATAATTGTCATTACTTCCGATACGGGTGCGGCAATACAGGATATTCTCAATATTCTGAACCGAAGATATCCTTTGGTTAAGGTTGCTCTTATACCTGCCTGTGTACAGGGCGAATACGCCCCTGACTCTATAGCTTCAGCCTTTAAGAAGGCTGAAAAGCTGGATGGCGACCTGATTATTTTCGGAAGAGGCGGCGGATCCTCAGAGGATTTATCCGCATTCAATACCGAAATAGTAGCAAGAGCAGTTTTCGGAAGTAGTATTCCAACTATTTCCGCTGTAGGCCATGAGACGGATTTTACAATTGCCGATTTTGTAGCAGACTTAAGGGCTCCAACCCCAAGTGCGGCGGCAGAGCTTGCTGTGCCTGATATTAAGGAGATAGAAAGCGCTCTGGAAGGCTACAAGGAGTATCTGTATAAAAAGGCTTCTGAAATTATAAACGATAAATCAGTTATTCTTAAGCTTATAAATTCGGATATTCAGAAAAAAAGCCCTTATAATAAGCTTAAAATGAATATGGAAAGACTGGACAGCATTTACGCTTCAATAGCTCTTTCTGTAAAGAAGTTTATTGAATATAAGGAAGGTCTTTATCTTTCTAAGGCCGAGCTTATCGGAGCTCTCAATCCTCTTTCTGTTCTTATGAGAGGTTATTCGATAACATACAAGAATGATAATGTTGTTTTTTCGTCAGAAGAGCTTAAGGAAGGCGATAAGGTCAGGATTAAGCTTCATAGTGGAGAATTTACTGCAACCGTTGAAAGAACGGAGAAGGAGAAATAATGAATTTCGAAGAAGCATATAAAAGGCTGACAGAGATTTCAGCGGAAATGGAAAAAAAGGATTTACCTCTCGAAAAAGCAGTTGAGCTTTATTCGGAAGCGGCCTCTCTTGTAGGTGTATGCAAGAAAAATATAGAAGAAGCAAGACTTGAAGTAGAAAAAATAGATAATAAATAGGAATTATATGGAATTTTTAAATGATTATATAAATTTGGTTGAAGAACGCTTGTACAGCTTTCTTCCTGATTTTAACAGACCTCAGGGGCGAGCCTCAAGAGCCGCCTTCCATAGCCTTAATGCAGGCGGAAAGCGGATAAGACCCGTTCTTGCCCTTATGTTCTGTGAAATGTGCGGAGGAGACAGGGAAAAGGCTCTTGATATTGCCTGTGCAATAGAGTACGTTCATACTTTTTCACTGATTCATGATGATCTGCCTTGTATGGACGATGATGATCTCCGAAGAGGAAAACCCAGCTGTCATAAGGCTTTTGACGAGCCTACGGCACTTCTGGCAGGCGACGCTCTTGCTGTGATGCCCTTCGGCATTATATCTCAGGCGGCTCTTGACGGAAAAATAAAGCATGAAACGGCTTCAAAAATATCGAAGCTTCTTTGTGACTGTGTTTGCATAGATGGCATGATCGGCGGACAGCAGATTGATATTGAAACGGAAGGCAAAAGAACCGATAATGATACTCTTCTTTCAATGTATATGATGAAGACTTCGGCTCTTCTTAAGGCGGCATGCTCCTGCGGAGTACTTTGTGCGGAAAGCGATAATGAAGCGTATTATCTTGAAAAGGCTTCGGAATACGCTGAAAATCTCGGACTTGCTTTTCAGATTACCGATGATATACTTGATGTAACAAGTACTGACGAAATCCTCGGTAAGCCTGTGGGCAGTGACAGCGAGTCGGAAAAGTTTACATACGTTTTTTTAAACGGAATTGATAATTCCAGGCTGGCTGCCGCAGAATATACAAGAAAAGCTACAGAAGCTCTCGGAGCTTTTGAAAATAACGGAAATGTCATGAAGCTTACAGAAATGCTTCTTGACAGAAAAAAATAGGAAGGACAATAAACTAAATGAGAACAGACCAGTTTCCCGTGGTTTTATTGGTGGCACTTATCGGCTGGCTTGCCGCACAGATATTGAAGACAATTTTTTATGCAATTAAATACAGAACCTTTAATCCGGAAAGAATCTGGGGAGCAGGCGGCATGCCGTCCTCACATTCGGCACTTGTTTCGGCTCTCGCTATAGCTACCGCCCGTACAGATGGGATAGCTTCTACCGAATTTGCTCTTGCAATGGCATTTGCGCTTGTTGTTATGTACGACGCCTGCGGAGTACGTCATGAGGCGGGTCGCCACGCAAGGGAGATAAACAGGTTGAGAAAAATTGTCGGAAAGCTTGATGATGAAGTTATTGAAGAGCTTGACGAAGAAATCGATATTGAATCCGAACAGGAAACAGGCCTTGAAAAGGATCTTAAGGAATTCCTCGGACATACTCCTTTTCAGGTTATTTGCGGTGCGCTTCTCGGAATTCTTATTGCTATGGCGTTCCCGATTATTCAGGTTTAAGGATTTATTTTTAAGGGGGTATAGACTTGCTTTTAAATGAAAATATTTCATCTGAATTTATAAAGAGTCTGAATGCCTCCGAAAGAAAACAGCTCTGTTCAGAAATCAGAACATATTTAATCGAAAATATTCATAAAACAGGCGGACATTTAGCGTCAAATCTTGGCTCAGTGGAGCTTACGGTTGCACTTCATACTGTTTTTACAACTCCTGTCGATAAAATTATTTTTGATGTAGGACATCAGTCCTATACCCACAAGATTATTACAGGAAGATACAATGATTTTCCGAAATTACGCACTAAGGGCGGAATTTCGGGTTTTCCTCGCTCCAACGAAAGCGTGCATGACGCTTTTATTGGCGGTCACAGCAGTATTTCAGTATCGGCTGCTCTCGGTATAGCCAAGGGAATTGAACTGAACAATAAAGAGGGAAATGTTATAGCTGTTATAGGTGATGGTGCTCTTACAGGGGGACAGGCTTATGAAGGACTCAATAACGTAAGCAAGCATTCAGGTAACCTTATTATTGTTCTTAACGACAATGAAATGTCTATTTCTAAAAACAAAGGAATAGTTGCCGACTATCTCACAAAAATGCGTTCTTCCAAGTCCTATTTTGAGAAGAAGGAGTCGGTCAAGGAATTCCTTTCTCATACTGCCATAGGAAGTGACATTTCTAAATCCATAAGCGGAACCAAGGATCTTGTTAAATTTGCAATTTACCAGAGTAATATATTTGAAAGCCTTGGTCTTAAATACTATGGTCCCGTAAATGGTCACGATATAGAAAAACTTATTGAAATATTCGAAGTTGCTAAGCTTACCGATGAGCCATGTATTGTTCATATCAAGACAAAAAAAGGAAAAGGCTATATTCCTGCTGAAGAAAATTCAGGGGAATATCACGGTATTTCAAAGAAAGCTCCTGTTCAACAGCACTATCTTACCTATTCCGAGGTAATGGGACGTGAGCTTCTTAGGCTTGCTGATGAGGATAAGCGTATATGTGCAGTTACTGCGGCAATGAAATATGCTACAGGTCTCCAGCATTTTGCGAAAAAATATCCGGAAAGATTTTTCGATGTAGGTATTGCTGAACAGCATGGACTTACTTTTTCCTGTGGGCTTGCTTCGGAAGGGCTTGTTCCTGTTTTTGCAGTATACTCAACGTTTTTACAGCGTTGCTACGACCAGATTATTCATGATGCCTCTATCGAAAAGAAACATGTTGTTCTCTGTGTTGACAGGGCGGGGCTTGTCGGCGAAGACGGCGAAACCCATCAGGGTGTATTCGATGTGGCTATGCTTACAACAGTTCCCGGTATAACAATTTATTCTCCTTCTGACGCTGTAAATCTGAAGGCATGTCTCAGAAAGGCTGTAGAAGAGGATGACGGCGTAGTTGCGGTAAGATATCCGAGGGGTTACTGTCTTTCAGGAAAAAATGTTAGTTACAGCGATTATTATTATTCAGGGAATAATAATAAAACTCTTCTTATATCCTACGGCAGAATCGGAAATAATATAAAAGATATAGATGACACAGATTATCTGATTCTTAATAAGATTTTTCCAATAAGTAATGAAATTACAGATATAATGAAGCAGTATGACCGTGTTTTATTCTTTGAAGAGGGAATGAAGCAGGGCGGTATAGGAGAGAAGCTTTTATGTGAAGGCTATTCTTCAGGCTTCAGAGGTAATTTTGAAATTATAGCTATAGACGGAAAATTTGTCGAAAATGCTGATGTCGAATATCAGCTTTCGGAATTCGGTCTTGACAGACAATCAATTATAGACAGGGTATCCTTATGAAAGAAAGACTTGATGTAATTCTTACTGCAAAAAATCTTGCGAAGAGCCGTACAGCGGCCAGCGAGATGATAAAAGAAGGCTCAGTTACCGTTAACGGCAAGGTTATCTTAAAGGCTTCCGAAAAGGTTGACCCCGAAGCCGACATAATTTCCGTTTCCGATGAATCCTCTGTAATGAAATATGTGGGAAGAGGCGGCTTTAAGCTTGAAACCGCAATAAATGAGTTCGGAATTGATTTGAGCGATAAGATTTGCCTTGATATAGGAGCTTCCACAGGCGGTTTTACAGATTGTATGCTTAAAAATGGGGCGAGTAAGGTTTTTGCTGTTGATGTGGGTACAAATCAGCTTGCCGAAAAGCTCAGGAACGACAGCAGGGTTGTATCTCTCGAAAAGCTTGATATAAGAAAGGCAACCGATGAGATATCCGAAAAGGTTGATTTTATCGGTATTGACGTATCATTTATTTCTCTTAGACATATACTGCCCGAGCTCAGGCGTTTTAGTTCCGAAAACGCTTTCGGAGTAGCCTTAATAAAGCCTCAGTTCGAAAACGGAAGGGTAAAGAACGGAAAAAACGGAGTAATAAAGGATCCGAAGGTTCACAAAAGAATCGTAGAGGATATATGTCTTTTTTCTGAGGGACTCGGTTTTTCTTCTATCCGAACCACACCTTCTTCGATTCTCGGCGGTGACGGTAACAGGGAATTTCTTATGTATTTTGAAATAAAGGGATAAAATATGAAGGTTTTAATTGTTACAAGCATAAAAAAACAGAAAAGTCTTGACGTTCTGCCTGATGTAGTGGAAGCTCTTATAAAAAACGGTATCGGAGTGTGTATGCTCTCGGACATTCACGAGTTCTATTCCGATGAAAGAGTTATTTTCAGTAGCAATACAGAGATAATCAAGGAATGTGATATTATTCTCACGGTAGGCGGCGATGGCACTATCCTTAAGTGGGGGAAAAAGGCGGCTGAATATGATAAGCCCCTTATAGGAATAAATACGGGACGTCTCGGCTTTATGACAGCCTTTGAATGCTCTGAGCTTCATAAGCTTTCCGCTCTTACTACAGGCGATTATTCCATAAGTAAGCGTATGATGATAAATGCGGAGATATATAAAAGCGGTATAAAAACAGAAGATACTGCACTTAATGATATAGTGCTTTTTAAGGATGTGAATTCAAAGCTTCCCGAGTATATCGTAAGAATAAACGGTACGATAGTTTCTAAAATCAGGGCTGACGGTCTTATTTTCAGCACTCCCACAGGCTCTACAGCCTATGCTCTTTCGGCAGGAGGTTCTATTATTGAGCCAACGGTGGAATGTATTCAGCTTACTCCTCTTTGTGCCCATTCTTTATTCAATCGCCCGATGATTTTCAGCGGAAGTGATGTAATAAGCGTAAGCTGCAGGCAGTATGACGGAAGTCAGGCTAATATAACTATAGACGGAAATCCCGGTGTTCATTTTAATGAGGGTGACGAGCTTATTCTGAAGAAATCCGATAAAGCTCTTAAGCTTATAGATATTGACAGAAACGGCTTTTATGAGGCAGTAAGCAACAAGCTTATGACGCCCATAAAGTAACAGGGCTTTGAAAGGGTAGCTTAAATGAAAAGAAAAAGACAGGCTGAGATAATTTCAATTATTTCCGAATATGAAATAGAAAATCAGGATATGCTCAGAAAAGAGCTTTTAAAGAGAGGCTATAACGTTACACAGGCTACGGTTTCACGCGATATTAACGAGATAAATCTTGAAAAAGCTATATCCAAGAACGGCGTAAGCTGTTACATGAAGGCGCAGAAAGCCAACCATATCCATTTTGAAAATATTTTTCAGCAGTCTGTTATTAAAATTGAATGCGCAGGAAATATTGTCTGCGTAAAATGTCATTCGGGTCTTGCCAATGCCGCCTGCGCAACTCTTGACGCTATGAATATAGATTATATCGTAGGTACGATTTCAGGCGATGATACTATTTTTATCCTTGTAAGAACCGAAAATGATGCAAAATCACTTACTGCATATCTTAAAAAAATGATCTGAGGTATAAGGATGTTAAAAGAACTTTATATAGAAAATCTTGCGGTCATAGAAAAGGCCGACATTTTTTTCGATGAAAAATTTAATATCTTTTCAGGTGAAACCGGCGCCGGCAAGAGTATTCTTATCGGCGCTATAAATGCTGTTCTCGGTACAAGAATGTATAAGGATATTATCAGAACAGGCGCTGATAAGGCGGTTGTTACAGCGGTTTTCGATTATATTCCCTCAGTGGTAGAGAAAAAGCTGTCTGAATATGGCTATGAAAACGACGGTGAGCTCCTTATAAGGCGAGAGCTTTCCGCCGACGGAAAGGGAAATATAAGAATCTGCGGAAAGCCTGCTACTGCGGCTATACTTAAAGAGGTAGCCGGCGGTCTTATCGATATTCACGGACAGCATGATAACAGAATTCTTACTGATAATACGAATCAGAGAGAGCTTATCGACGGCTACGGCGGTTTATCCGAAAAACTTGCTTCATACAGCGTACTTTTCAGAGAGTTTTCGGCTCTGTCAAGAAAGATAAAGCGTCTTGAGGAAGAAGCTGCCGAAAAGGATGAACGCATAGAAAAGCTTAAAAACGACATAGAGGAAGTGGAAAAATTAAAGCTCAGAAAGGGCGATGAAGCTTCTGTTTCAGAAAAGCTTAACCGTGCGAGAAATTCCGAAGAAATCAACAAGGTGCTTTTAGGAACACTTTCCGCCTTTAGCGGAGACGGGGATGTATCCGGCGTTACAGATACGCTGTCTGTATCTGTTGACAGGCTTAATGGGATAAGCGAATTTATTCCTGAATGCAGTCAGCTTTCTGAGAGAATTTCCGCTCTTATTATAGAGCTTGAGGATATAGGCGGAGAAATATCGAGGCTTGTCCCCGATAATGATGAAGAATTATCTCTTACTAACCTTGAAGAGAAAATGAGCGGAATTTTATGGCTTAAACGTAAGTATAATAAAGAGCTTGATGAAATTCTCGACATGTGCGATGAATGGAAGGATGAGCTTAGGGAATTATCCGAAGCAGATAACACCATTTCCTCACTTAATGAGGAGCGGCACAGACTTGGAGACGAGGTTAAGGCGGCCGCTATAGAGCTTTCGGAAATGAGAAATATGGCGGCGAAGAAGCTGACTGAGGATATATCCGAACAGCTCAGATTTCTTGATATGCCTGATGTAAGGCTTGAATTTCAGCTTACCCGCGGTAAGATAACCGTGAACGGAATGGATAATGTTGAGATGATGATTTCCGTAAACAAGGGCGAGGAGCTTAAGCCTATCGGAAAGGTTGCGTCAGGCGGTGAGCTTTCCCGTATTATGCTTGCGGTAAAGAGCGTTTCAGCCGAAAATGATGATACACCTACAATGATTTTCGATGAAATCGATACAGGAATAAGCGGAAGAGCGGCTCAGAAGGTCGGAAAAAAGCTTTCCGATATCTCAAAAAAGCGTCAGGTTATATGCGTTACCCATCTGGCACAGATTGCAGCATTATCCGATAATCATCTTCTTATAAAGAAAAATACCGATAATACGAGAACTTATACAACCGTACATTCTCTTGATTATGATGAAAAGCTTCACGAAATAGCAAGAATTATTTCGGGAGACAGCGACAGTGAGGCCTCTCTCAAAAACGCAGAGGAGCTTATTAAAAATAAAGCCTGAGGTGAATAAAATAGAAATCAGAGCCTGGGTATATACAAGAAAACAGCTTTCCGACGCTCTTGAAAACAAAAGCGTAAGTTACGTATACTGCCCGATTAAACTTATTGACAAATCATTACATAGCTATAAGGATAGAATTATAATACTTCCTCCTGAATATCTGGCGGATAACGAGGAAAAAACGAGAAATGAACTTAAAAGCCTTTATGATGAAGGCTTTTATCGTGCAGTTGCCCACACTGTCGGTCATATTGAGCTTTTAAAGAAGCTTGGATTCACAATTTACGGGGGAAACAGGCTGAATTGCGTAAACAGCAGAACTGCAGATTTTCTTAACATGGAAGGGGTTGAAGATATTATTCTTTCTCCCGAGCTTACCGTTAATCAGATAGGAAAAATAAGCTGTGCTTCTGAAACAGGAATTATAGCTTACGGTCATTTACCGCTTATGATAAACAGAAGATGTCCTATAAACAATGGAAAGCCTTGTAATGGTAAGAACTGCGGAAAAAAGATAAGAGACCGTCTCGGCAATGAGCTTAGTATTATATGTAATGAAAATACTGTAGAGATTCTTAACAGCGATGTTCTTATTTTAAGCGATAAGCTGAATGATTTCAAGGTTAAGTTTATTGTACTGCGTTTTACTTTGGAAACAGAAATAAATCCGATAATAGAAGCCTATAAAAACGGCAGTAAGCTTAATTACAAAAAAATAACAAGAGGACTTTATTACAGGGGAGTGGAATAAGTGAACATAAAGATTAAAAAGGTGAACAATAATGCAAAACTGCCTTACAGAGCCACGGAAGGAAGTGCAGGTGCTGACTTATTTGCATGTCTTGAAGAAGAAAGCGTAATTTTAAAGCCGAATGAACGTATTCTTGTACCTACAGGAATTGCAATTTCTCTTTCCGACAGAAATTATGGCGCCTTTATTTTTCCGAGAAGCTCATTATCAAGTAAATTCGGAATTTCTCTTGCCAACTGCGTCGGCGTAGTAGACAGCGACTATCGCGGAGAAATCAAAGTTCCGCTTATAAACCATTCAGATGAACCTTTTACCGTCAACAACGGCGATAGAATTGCTCAGCTTGTGATAATGCCCGTAGTTATACCCGAGTTTATTGAAGCTGAACAGCTTGATGATACAAAACGCGGTGAAGGCGGCTTCGGCTCAACAGGAAAATAGCTATTGTAAAATGTTTACTATAATAAAGTGTTTTGTTATATAAATTTTTATTTATTTACTGTTGTAACATTATAGAAATCGTGTTATAATATTTATAGAAAAATAAATTTTTTATGGAGGAGAAATGTTTACAAAAGATATCGGTATAGATTTAGGCACAGCCAACTGCCTTGTATATATGAGAGGAAAGGGCATTATTATACGCGAGCCCAGCGTTGTAGCTGTTGATGTAAAGTATGAAAGAGTAAGATATGTAGGTCAGGAGGCTAAGGATGTAATCGGTCGTACTCCCGGCTCTATCGTAGCGGTAAGACCCCTGAAGGATGGCGTTATAGCCGATTTTGACATGACTACAAGCATGCTTCAGGAATTTATCAATAAGGCTAAGAAGGGCAGAAAATTTGTCAAGACCCGTGTAATAATCTGTATTCCCTCAGGTGTTACTGCCGTTGAACGCCGTGCGGTAAAGGAAGCTGCTCAGAGTGCAGGTGCAAAGCGTGTTTCTATAATTGAAGAACCTATGGCGGCGGCTATCGGCGCGGGACTTCCCGTAGCCGAGCCTACAGGAAGTATGATCGTTGATATCGGCGGAGGTACCAGCGAGGTAGCTGTAATTTCTCTCGGAGGTATCGTAACCTCCCGTTCGGTAAGAGTTGCGGGAGACGAATTCGATAATTCCATTATAAACTATATCAAGAAGAAGTATAATCTTCTTATCGGTGAACGTACTGCAGAAAATATCAAGATCGCCATTGGTTCGGCTTTTCCTTATTCGGAGAATGAGCCTGTTATGGACATAAAGGGAAGAAATCTTCTTAACGGTTTACCTGAGAATATTACCATAACAAGCCAGGAAATCCGTGAAGCACTTGCAGAGCCCTTAAGCCATGTAATTGAAGCAATAAAAATCACTCTGGAGAAAACTCCTCCCGAGCTTGCCGCTGATATTATCGATCAGGGTATTATGCTTGCCGGCGGCGGTGCTCTTCTTAAGGGGCTTGATAAGCTTATCAACAAGGAGACAGGTATGCCTGTCAAGATTGCTGAAAGTCCTCTTGACTGCGTTGCTGACGGAACAGGTAAGGTACTCGAAAATATAGATAAGCTCGTTGACGTACTGAGTGACGACGATTCACGTTATTAAAATTAAGCGTTCCCAAAGATATTTTTTGGGACGCTTTTTCTTCTTAATTTTTACGGAGTAGATATGAAAGACTTTTTTCAGAGCACAAAATTCAAGATAATAATATGTATTTTCGCTCTTGTGTTCGGTTTTATGATATATGCCGCAATATCGGGGAATAACATAATTTTTCCGAAGAGTATTCTTGAAACCGTATCACAGCCCTTTGTTACTCTCGGAAGCTCTCTCACAAGCTGGGCGGAAAATACATTGGATACAATAGTAAATGCCGAAAAATATAAAAAAGAAAATGAAGAGCTTAAGGAAATGCTTACCGAAATGTATGGTGATATACTGGACAAAAACCGTACTGATGAGGAAAATGAAAAGCTCAGAAGTATTCTTGGGATTGCAGGAGATAATCCTGATTATGAATTTTCATCCCCTTGTAAGGTAATCGCAAGAAATACTAACGATATATTCGGCGGCTTTACTATTGATAAGGGATCGGCTGACGGAATAAGCCTTTATGACCCTGTTTTTACTTCGATAGGGCTTGTCGGTGTGGTGACGGATATTTCCTCTCATTACTGCGTTGTCTCAACAGTTCTTTCTACAGATGTGAATATCGGCGTTATGACTGCTGATGAGAGCGTTGTGGGAATTATTGAGAATAATGCGGTTTATTCCTCGGAAGGCTGTTGTCTAATGAGTTATATCTCCAAGGACAGCAATATCAAAGAGGGCGACCTTGTAATTACCTCGGGAAGCTCAAGCTTTCCGCCTGATCTCGTGATAGGCGTAGTAAAGGACGTTCATGCAGACGCTAACGGACTTACTCTTCATGCGGTGGTCGAGCCTACAGAGGATGTATTCAATGTTACCAGCGTATTCGTAATTACCGACTTTTACGGACAGGAAGAATAAATATGAAATACAGAATTCTTGTAAACGAGGTCTTCTCCCGCAAGGAAAAAAGACGACGGTTTATAAAATGGCTTATATATGCCGCTTCATTACTTCTGTTTTATGTGGTAATGAGGTGTGGGATTTTCGATATATGGCAGCCTGTTCTTGTTATACCCCTTGCTGTAGCTGTTGCTATGCACGAAACAGAGCTACCTGCAGCTATATTCGCATTATTCTGCGGATATATGATAGATATTGCCTATGGCTTTATCTTCGGCTTCAGCGTGGTTTGGCTAATGCCTGTCGCCATAGCCGCAAGTCTTCTTATCAGAAATCTCATAAGACTTAATTTGTTTAACTACTGTGTAATTACCGGGGTGGCTGTTTTACTTGAATTTGCCATGGATTACCTGTTTAATGTGGCTATATGGAATATTCAGGGCGGAGAAATAATACTTACCTCATCAATTATTCCTACAGCTGTATCTACATTTGTGTTATCACCGCTTATATATTATTATATAAAGCTTATAAATAAGAAGCTTGTTGCTTCCGGAATAGGCTCTGGATATACGCCTGATGTTCCTGAAAACAACGATGATGAACAGTCGGAATAATGATTAACTATGACTAAGAAAGGAGCGTTCATAAATATGAGTAAAACTGCAAAGTTTATACGAACGCTCGTTCTTGTTATAATTCTTTTTGTATCATTGTTTCTCTGTATTCTTCAGCTTCTTCGTATGCAGATTGTAGACGGAAAGACATATCTTGCCCTTACTGAAACGAGTTACGCTTCTTCACAGCTTGTTACAGCTACAAGAGGTCAGATTTTTGATTCAAAGGGTGAAATACTCACTTCAAATAAAACGGTCTATAAGGCTGTTATACAAAAAGCATACCTCAGTTACGACGAACAGAATGAAATTATCCTTAAGGCTATAAAAATACTGAAGGAAAACGGCGATGAATGGAACGATTCTATGCCTGTAACCAGAACAACACCTTTTACATTTACTGATACAAAAGAAAGCGTTATAGAAAGCTTCAAGGAAAGGGCAGGCGTAATCGCTGACGCTACAGCAGAAAACTGTATTTCCGCTCTCAGTAAAAAATATAATATAGACGAATCGAAATATTCTGAAGAAGAGCTTCGTATAATTACAGGTGTACGCTATGAAATGACCCTTAAGGATTTTTCCTATGATAACCGTTTTATACTTTCTGATGAAATTTCTTTGAAATCGCTTACTGCATTGAAGGAACAGAAATTCCTTCTCGGAGGTATAGATATTGTTGAGGAAAGTTCAAGAGATTATGTAAAAGGCTCCGTCGCTCCCCATATCCTCGGTACTGTCGGAGCAATTTCAGCCGAAGAATACAAGGAGCTTAAGTCAGACGGCTACGGATATAACGATATTATAGGAAAATATGGTATCGAAAGCGCTATGGAAAGCGTTTTAAGGGGTGAAAACGGCGAGCGTACCATTACGCGTGATTCAAAGGGTAATGCACTTTCTGACGAAATAACGAAAGAGGTTATTGCAGGAAACAGCGTTAAGTTAACCTTTGACGGTGAAAAACAGGCTATGCTTCAGGAAGCTCTTGCCAACCATGTAAGCTGGCTGAATAATTCCGCTGACAGAGGAAATGACTGTGATGCAGGAGCGGTAGTAGTTCTTGACGCTAAAACAGGCGCAGTTCTCGGTATGGCGTCATATCCTACCTATGACCTTACGGAATCTGTTGAAAATTACGGAGCGGTACTCAACAGGGAAGGTAATCCAATGTTCAACCGCTGTACACATGGGCTTTACCGCCCGGGCTCTGCGTTCAAGACGATAACAGCTACAGACGGACTGATTAACGGATATATTGATACATCGACAAAATGTACCTGTACAGGTGTATATACCTTCTATTCAGCTTCGGATTACCGTCCGAAATGCACAGGCTTCCACCTCGGTTATGATGTTGTTGATTGTCTTAAGTGGTCTTGTAATATCTTCTTTTATGACTTAGGCAGGAGACTTGGCATTGACCAGCTCAGTTCCTTCGCAGGACAGTTCGGCTACGGTAAGTATCTCGGGCTTGAAATCGGCGGTCTTTCGGGCCAGATGTCCTCTCCCGAGCTTTATGAAAAGCTGAGAGGTGAGCCCTGGACAGAGGGTAATACGCTTCAGGCGGCTATCGGCCAGATGGATACGCTTGTTACGCCGCTTCATCTTTCGGTACAGGCGCTTACCTTAGCTAATGATGGTGTAAGATATAAGCCTTATCTTGTTGATTCTGTATGGAATTATGACATGAGCGAAAAAATATATTCCACGGCTCCGCAGATTGAAGAAGTAATCGAAGATAAAAATAACGCATTTGCTACTGTAAGAGAAGGGATGATAGCTGTATCTACTCTTGTGAACTGGCCCACAAGCTCAGCTTTATGGAATTTCGAGGGTCTTCCCGGAGGAGTTGCTATAAAGACAGGTACTGCTGAAACAGGAGATGGATACTACACTTCTACAGTCATGGGATATTATCCTGCTGAAGACCCGGAAATAGCCTTCGGAATTATCTTTGAAAAGGGTGAATATTCGCGATATATGGTCAGAAATGTTATCGATATTTACATGTATGACAGATATGAACCAGACCTTGATGAAAACGGAGTTGTTATTTCACCCTGGAAAAGATGGGAATGTAACGTAAATAACGCATAATTAGAGTAATTATGCACAAATTATCATGTTAATTTCGATACAATTTTCACGAAAAAAATAATTATTTAAAAAAACTCTTTAAAAATACCCTGAAATATGTTATTATTAGTATGTATTAAGATTACAAGGAGGTATTCTGATGTCAAAGATCATTGCAGTTACTGCCGGAAAGGGCGGTACAGGAAAATCGACCACCTCTGCAAATATAGCTTCCTGCCTTGCATATCAGGGCAATAAGACTCTTCTTGTTGAGCTCGACTTCGGTTTAAGATGTTTAGATATCATGCTTGGAATTAAGGATAAGGTCAAGCACGATATAGGTGAATATCTTGAAGGAAAAATTGATATTCTTACAGCTACCACAAAGGTGGACAGAAGTGAAAATCTTTCTCTTGTATGTGCTACAAGAAACCCCTTTATGGATATAAATCCTGAAAAAATTATCGGCGTTTGTGAAGAAATGAGAGAATTCTTCGATTATATCATCATCGATACAGCTGGCGTGGGAAGTTCTGTTTTCAGCGTTATCAAGGCTGCCGATTTAATTCTTATGGTTACAACTCCTGATACAGTATGTGTAAGAGACGGAGCCATTCTTTCTGACTTCTTATATGTAAAGAATTGTGTAAACCAGCGTTTAATTATTAATAAGGTTCCTGTACGCTTTAAGGACGAGGATATTCTTTTTGACCTGGACGAGGTTATGGATACTGTAGGTATTCCTCTTATCGGTGTTGTTCCCGAAGACAGCGATATCAGAATCTGTGGAGCAAAGGGACAGCCTCTTCCTAAGAACAGTGCAGGCTTCAAGGCTTATGATTCTATTTCCAAGCGTATTCTTGGTAATAACGTACCTCTTTCTATCAACATTGACTAATTCTAAAAAGGCGGGTGTCTAAAGTATGAATATAGCGTTAATTGCTCATGATTCAAAGAAAGAACTTATGGTTCAGTTCTGTATTGCTTACTGCGGCATTTTAAGCAGACATAATTTATGTGCCACAGGTACAACAGGAAAGCTTGTTGCGGAAGCTACAGGTCTCAATATTCAGCGTTATTTAAGCGGTTCCCAGGGTGGTGACCAGCAGATTGGCGCGCGAATTTCCTGCAACGAAATTGACGTTTTATTCTTCTTCCGTGACCCTCTTAACGCTAAGGCTCACGAGCCTAACGAAATGAATCTCTTAAGACTCAGCGACGTACATAACATTCCTGTAGCAACAAATATTGCTACAGGCGAAGCTCTTATCCATGCTCTTGAGCGTGGCGACCTTGACTGGAGAGACATCGTCAGAGTTTAAAAATTCAGAATATTCTTAAAGACAGCAGAAATGCTGTCTTTTTTTTATGTGACAAAACTGCTTGTAGGATTGTTTTATATATAGAGGATATCCTTTTTAAGGAAAAGAGGTGGCTAAGTGACAAATAATGAGCTGGAAGAAAATATAAGCGAATTTAAAAATCTGATTTATAAGCTTGCGTACAATAATACCTGTGATTTATCGGTATGCGACGATATAGTGCAGGAAACCTTCCTTGCACTGTATAATTCGGGGAAGGCTTTCGAGGATAAGGAACAGCTTAAGGCATGGCTTATAAGGGTAGCGATAAATAAATCACGAAATTATACAAGGTCATGGTGGAAGGCTAAACGCACGGATATGCCTGATTCGGCTGAATTCAGAGAAGCTGACCGTGACTCTGTGATTTCGCTCAGAAACGCTCTTTCGAAGCTTAAAGCCGATTACAGAAATATAGTATTCCTGCATTATTACGAGGGGTATCAGGTGAAGGAAATTTCAGATATACTCGGAATAAGCGTAACCTCGGTAACAACAAAGCTTCATAGGGCAAGAGGCATACTTAAGGAATATTTAAAGGAGGACTGAATGAGTATTTATAAGGACTATTTTGACAGCATAAATTCCGTAAAGGACAGCAATGAGATTGCTGAAAAAATTACTGCACATAATAAAAAAAGACCGTCGATATATAAAAGAACGACGGTGGCCTTTGCGGCAGTATTAATGGCGTTGGGAATTTCCGTTACCGCTTATGCAGCAGCTTTTAATTGGGACTTTGATGCAATAGTTGAAAGCTGGCTGGGAAATAAGGCGGAGCTTATCGAGGACTGTTTTACAGAGGTTAAAATCGAAAATTCCGTAGATGAAATGGAAAATGCCGATATTTCTATAAGAGGTGCGGTATGCGATAACGGCGTAACAACGATTTTCTTTGATATCGAAAGAACGGATGGAAAGGTTTTCGATGAAACGCCTACGATAAGAACGGATTACTTCGGAAATCCCATATTAAAGGAAAACGGCGAGCCTGTTTATGATGAGCCTAAAATTGAGTTTGACGGCGGAATTACGATTTTCAGCCCTAAATTCAACTATCACATAACCTCTGACCTACTTGAATATACAGTAAACGATGAGGCTAAAAACGATAATAAAATCACGATAGCCGCTATACTTGCTAATCGAAACGACATATATGATCATATCATGGAATCTGAAAGCAAGATAGAGGTTTCAATTCTTTTCTACGGTATCAATACCTATAAGCTTGCACCCTATAACAAGGATGGAGCATATTACCACAAGGTAACAGACCATATCGCAGGAAAATGGTATGCAAGAGCAACCTTCGACTACAAGAATGTAAAGGATAAGACCATATCCGTGGATGACGAAATAAAGCTTCCTATGTATAATGATACCGATAAGGTTAGCGAGCTTAAGGTCGAGGAGGTTGATTTAAAGCTTAATAGGATTTCCGTTACAAGCCTTTCTATAAAGCTTAATATCGGTTATAAGCAGGATGAGGCAATAAGATATCTTCAAACCAAAAAAGATGACGGCATAGGCAGGCTTTATATGAAGGACGGAACCTCATACCCGATAGGCCATAACGACAGTTCACTACCTTCCTATTACAATGCTATAAGAGGTGATGGCTATGACCCTTTTAACGGAAAAATAATGAGGTATTACGTTTCCTATGAAATAACCTACATGCTTCCCGAGCCTATTGACTTAAACGAAGTCGACTACTTTGAAATATCGGGAAAAACCTATAAATTCTAAAGAATTACCCCGTTTGCAGTATTACTGTAAACGGGGATTGTTCATATATTGCAGATTTTTTTGTACATTTCAGGGCGTCTGTCTCTGAAAACTCCCCAGCTAAGTCTCATTTCATCAATTTCATCAAGGTCGAATTCATGAACAAGAACGCAATCTGACGTTCTGTCGGCAGATTCGATTATTTCACCTGTACAATCGGTGATAAAGGAGCTTCCGTAGAAGGTAAGGGAAGAGCTCTGATTCTGATTTTCCTTACAGGGTGTTACAATTTCTTCGCCTGTTCTGTTTGCGGCGATTACGGGCATAACGTTTGCCGCCGAATGACCCTGCATACATCTTCTCCAGTGAGGCATACTGTCACATTCAAGAAGGGGCTCAGAGCCTATAGCGGTAGGATAAAGGAGTATTTCAGCACCCATTAACGCCATACATCTTGCCGCCTCTGGGAACCACTGATCCCAGCATATTCCAGCACCGATTTTACCGAACCTGGTATCGAAAACCATAAAGCCCGTGTCTCCGGGAGTAAAGTAGAATTTTTCCTGATAAAAATGGTCATCGGGAATATGTGTCTTTCTGTATACGCCAAGAAGTGAGCCGTCGGCGTCTATCATAGCAAGGCTGTTGTATAACGCATTCACATCCCGTTCATAAAAACTTACAGGAAGAACAACACCTAATTCCTTAGCAACCTTTTTAAAGTGATTTACCGCTTTGTTTTCATCAACAGAGCTTGCTAAAGCGTAGCTTTCATACTTACGCTCCTGACAGAAATAGGGATTTTCGAATAATTCAGGCAGTAATATTACCTGCGCACCTTTTTCTGCCGCTTCTCTTACAAGCTTTTCAGCCTTTTCAATAGATTTTTCGGCAGTCTCGGGAACAGACATCTGTACTGCCGCAACTTTAATTTTTCTCATAGGTTACCTCTTTATCTGAATTCTGGTATCTGCTGGGTGATACAATGGATATTACCGCCGCCGATAAGTACATCTCTTGCGTAAATAGGAACAATTTTCCTGTCAGGGAAAAGCTTCTGAAGTGTTTCTCTGGCTTTTTCATCTGATGGATCGTTGAAAAACGGCATTACTACAGCCTTGTTGGAAATATAGAAGTTTACATAGGAAGCCGCAAGACGTTCGCCGGGTGTTCTTGTAGGCTCAAAGTCCATAGTGTCCAGTCCTTCGCATTCCTCTGCGGTTATTGTTACAGGCTTTGGCTGATAAAGCTTGTGGATTTTGAATTTTCTCCCCTTTGCGTCGGTGCTTTCTGAAAGAATATCGTAACAGGACATACTCATTTCATACTGGGGGTCGTTTTCATCGTCAGTCCATGCCAGAACTACCTCGGAAGGCTTTACAAAGGCACATATATTGTCAACGTGCTCATTTGTTTCATCGTTATAGATTCCGCTTTTAAGCCAGATTACCTTTTCAACGCCCAGATATTCCTTAAGCTTGTCTTCGATCTCTTCCTTTGTCATATCGGGATTTCTTCCGCCGCTTAAAAGACAAGCTTCGGTAGTAATACATGTTCCTTCGCCGTCCACATGGATAGAGCCGCCTTCAAGAACGAAATCACCTGCGTCGTACATATCCTTTTCGTACAGGTCGCAAAGTTTACGAGCCATTTTATCATCCTTATCCCAAGGAAAGTAAAGCCCGTCATGAAGTCCGCCCCATGCGTTAAAGGTCCAGTTAACGCCTCTTATCTCGTTTCCGTCTGTAACGAAGGTAGGAGCATAATCCCTTGCCCAGGAATCGTTCGAGGACATTTCCACTACTCTGATATTCTCGGGGAGCATTCGTCTTGCATTTTCGTACTGTTTTTCGGATGCACAGACGGTTACTTTTTCGCTTTCGGCTATCGCAGTACATATTTTAACGAAAGCCTTTCTTGCGGCATAAGCGCCGTACTGCCAGGAGTCAGAGCGTTCAGGGAAAATCAGTATACAGCCGTAATGCTCTGAAAATTCCGCAGGCATATAAAATCCGTCTTTTTTGGGTGTTGAATTTATTACTTTCATATATGTTCCTTTATGTGATCTTTTTTATCCTTATTTCTGAATACAATAAGCTTTTCTATACAGTTATCGCATACCTCGAGAATAACGAAGCGTATATCCTCATAGTCTCCGTGAGGGGGATTTACAAAGTTTTCGGGAAGATATCCGAGAATGTCTATAACAAAGCCTGAGATAGTTTCATACTCATGATCCTCAGGAAGGGAATAGCCGAATAAATCGAGAACCTCTTCAGGGTCGGCTTCACCGTTAATTTCGTACTTTTCTTCTCCGATTTTCTTTATTTCAGCACTTTCGGCGTCATATTCATCCTGAATATTACCCATAACCGACTCGATTATATCCTCAAGAGTTACTATGCCTGCTGTACCGCCATATTCATCAACAACTACGGCCATGCCTGTCTTGACATTGGTCATGAACTTGAAGGCGTTACTGCAGGTGCAGGTTTCGGGGATGTAAATCAGCTCGCGGATGAACTTTTTAAGCTCGAAATCCTCTAAATTCTTGTCGCCTATAAGACAGAGAAGATCCTTTACTATTATAGTTCCTACTATCTTATCTATAGATTCTTCATAGACAGGAAGTCTCGAAAAGCCTTTTTCAAGAGCGATATATATAATATCGTCCAGTGATGAGCTGATATCTATGGCAACTATATTGACTCTATGGGTCATTACGTCGGAAACGCACAGATCGTTATATTCAAAAACATTGTTTATCATTTCCACAGACGTATCTTCGATAGTTCCGCTTTCATTTCCTGCGTCAACCATGGAGAGAATCGCGTCTTCCGTTACTTCTTTACCATAGCTTTCGCCTATAGCCTTTCTTAGAAGTGCTGTAATGCCCTTATTAAGCATTATAAGAGGGAAGAGGAGAACCTCTGCCGCCTTTTTCTTCTGTTTTCGCCCGTCAGTATCCATTATTTTTATCCTTTCGCTGTTTAATTGAGTCCGAAGAATCGGACTGCGTTTTCATTACATATTTCAATCGTTTCTCTTACGGAAAGACCTTTTATTTCTGCTACCTTTTCGGCAGTATTATGAACCATGCTGCTGTTACAGCGCTGTCCGCGGAAGGGAACAGGCGCCATATAAGGACAGTCTGTTTCAAGCATAAGCCTTTCGATCGGTATAACCGAGCAGGCTTCTACAGCTTTTCTTGCATTCTTAAAGGTTATGACTCCTGTAAAGCTGATCATCATTCCAAGGTCAAGTATTTCTCTTGCAGTTTCAGCACTTCCCGAAAAGCAGTGCATAACACCTTTCGGACGGAATTCCCTGAGTATTTCCATGGTGTCCTGCGTTGCGTCACGGGAATGAATAACTACGGGAAGTGAAAGCTCCTTGGCGAGAGAAAGCTGCTCCCTGAATACCTCTATCTGCTTCTTTTTCTTAAAGCCTTCCCAGTGGTAATCAAGTCCGATTTCTCCTATGGCTACTACTTTTTTACTGCTTTCCGCCATATTTCTGATTTGTGAAAGATAATCCTTCGGTAAATCGTAGCAATCCTCGGGATGTATGCCTACTGCACAGTATATTTTTTCATATTTTTCAGCCAGCTCAAGAGCCATACGGCTTCTTTCAAGGCTACAGCCTATTGTGATGATCTTTTCTACCGAGTCAGAGAGCATCTCTTTTAAAAGCTCGTCTCTGTCATCATCAAAGGCTTCATCGTCATAATGAGCGTGTGTATCAATAACTTTAGGATTCATTATATCTTTTTAACGCTGTCCCTTTCTATGAGTTTTCCTGTTACAAGAACACGGCCGCACTTATAATTGCTGTCACGGATTTTTTTGATTATAATTTCTACCGCCTCGTGGGACATACGGTAGCTGTTTACGTCAATAGTAGTAATTCTCGGACTTGAAATAGTCGAATAAATGTGATTATCATAGCCTACTACCGAAATATCCTCAGGCACGTTATAGCCAAGCTCCTTAAGCTGATTTATAAGGGCGTACGCCGCTTCGTCACAGTTGCAGACAAAAGCAGTCGGCATTTCATCGGGGAGGTTGAACTCATTGAAGGCTACTCCGTCGCTGTTTCTGTCATCCAGTATCCACGCCGGATTAACACGGATTCTGTTTTCTATATGGGATTTGTAATAACCGAGATATCTGTCCTGAATACTGGAGGTAGAGTGAATAGTACCCACAAATCCGATTTTTCTGTGGCCGTTGTTTATAAGGTAGTTGGTTATAGTATAGGCACCGAAGAAATTATCCGCAAGAACTGCCTCAACGTCGTTCTTGCCACTGTAGAAATCAAGAAATACGGTAGGAACATTCATTGAAATAAGAGCGTTTACATAGCTTTGCTTGAACTGACCGAGAACGATAATACCGTCAACCTTCTTATCGGTTATCGAATTCGGCATTTCGCAAAGCTGTTCATCATTATCGGAAACCACTTCGAGAATGCCGTAATAGCTCTGCTTCTGAAGAAGCTCAACAATATACCTGTAAACAACCCAGTAGAAAGCACTGGCGTCGTGTATAAAGTGCTTCGCTACAACCACGCTTATGCTGTATGTAAGGTTATCCTTTACCGATTTCGAGGAATTGCTGAAGCGGTAGCCCATTTCGTTAGCCTTCTGCTTGATCTTTTCGCGAAGCTCGTCTCCGACTCCTTCTTTATCACCAAGAGCCTTAGATACGGTAACGGTACTTACACCTATTTCATTGGCGATATCGCTCATAGTAACCGATTTCTTGATCATGGTTAATTTTCCTTTCTATATGTTAGCTAAAAATAAACTAAATACACTTATATATATTATTTTAAGTTATTAGCCTCTATTTGTAAATAAACATAATGAACAATAATTACTTTTATAATTGTGCAGTTTGTTTAAATTATAATTTGGTTACTTAATTTTATGTTATTTACTTAAATAAAACAATTACTATTATTTTTGTACATTGTGTATATTGTAAACCGTTACATTATGTGTTATAATGATGTATAATAGCAAATTTTATGTGCAAATATTACATTTTCAAGGAGAAGGATATGAGCGTTACAATTAAGGATGTTGCAAGAGCCGCAAATGTTTCTGTTGCAACCGTATCAAGAGTACTGAACAAGAAATCAAATGTTTCGGATGAAGCTATCGAAGCAGTAAATAAGGCTGTCGAAACCCTCGGTTACAGCCCGAACTTTCTCGGCAGAGACTTAAGAAAAAGTGAGACACGCCGTATTCTTGCAATTATAGCATCTACAGAGCAGACCTTCTATTCCGAAGTTCTCCGCGGTATGGAGGAAACGGCTTCCGCAAAAGGATATGACGTGCTTATTGCTACTACAAGAGATGACCCGAAGCATGAGCTTCATCTTTTAGGCATGCTGTTCTCAAGATCCGTAGATGGCGCAGTTCTTCTTGGTCCGAAGCTTGACGCAGAAACTATTTCAAGCCTCGCTAAAAATCATAATATTGCTATGTGTCTTGAAAGGCTTGAAAACTGTAATGTTCTTACCGTTACCATAGACAATGTAAAGGCAGGCAAGGATGCGGTAAATTATCTTATCGCCAAGGGTAGAAAACGTATAGGTTTAATTACTACCGAGCTCAGAAGCCAGTCTTCGATAGACAGAGAGTTAGGCTATAAGGAGGCTCTCAAAGAAAACGGAATCGAATATGACGAAAGCCTTGTATACTATGGTACTTATGAGGCTGAATCGGGAACAAAGGGCTGTGAATATCTCTTAAGCCTTGATAACCCCCCTGATGCAATTTTTTCTATTTCAGATATGATAGCTATCGGTGCTATGAATTATGCACTTTCAAAGAACATAGATATCGGTAAGGATTTATTATTCTTCGGTTTCGATGATATTTTATATTCGCATATTTTCGTTCCTCATCTTTCTACGGTACAGCAGCCCTGTTTCCTTCAGGGAAAGCTTGTTGTTGAAAAGCTTATCGAAAATATGAAGGCTGAAACTCCCGATATGTCTCTTTATAAGCTTCCTCACAGTCTTATTTTAAGAGAAACCACAGGAGACTGATTTTTAGAAAGGCGGCATTATTTTGGAGCTGGATAATATTCCTGATTTATGTAACACGTGTTCCTTTACGGGTTATCGTCCATCTAAGCTTCCGTTTCTTAGCGACAAGAACTCTGAGGGCTACAAATGGCTCTATAATCAGCTTAAGGAAGAAATAGAAGGTCTTATAGAAAAAGGTGTATGCTATTTTCAGACAGGAATGGCGCAGGGTATCGACCTGTTGTGCGCAGAAATAGTGATTGAACTTCAGCTCAGGTATAACATCCATCTTTTTGCAGCGATACCTTGTCTAAATCAGACTGATGGATGGAGCAGCGAGGATAAAAGGCGTTACGACCATATACTCAGCTGCTGTTCAGGTATTACAAATATTACCAATGAAGAATATAAAACCGGCTGTATGAATAAAAGAAACCGCTTTCTTGTTGAAACGGCGCAGTATATACTTGCTGTTTATGACGGAAAAAAGGGAGGCACAATGTCCACAGTCAATTATGCAATAAAACAGGGAAGAACAATTATCATATTGAACCCTACAGATTTAACCAGAACAGAACTAATTCACGGAAACGATCAAGGAGTTTTATATGTCTGAGATACTTTTTAACGATAACTGGAAGTTTTTACTTAAGGATAACGGCTCGGAGCTTTCTGATGTACTGCTGGAAAACAACTGGCATGATGTAGAAGTTCCTCACGACTGGCTTATCGGGGATACAAACAATCTCTATAAATCAGGCGACGGTTGGTACAGGAAGGAATTCTATATAAATAAGCTTACAGAAAATGATGTTTATTATCTCCGCTTTGACGGAGTATATATGAACAGCACTATTTACATAAACGGCATAGAGGCAGGAAACAGGGAATATGGTTATTCCTGCTTCAGTGTTGATATTACCCCTTATCTCCAGGAGGATAATAACGAGGTTTATGTAAGAGTACGCTATGAATCCCCAAATTCACGCTGGTATTCTGGCGCAGGTATTTACAGAAGCGTATGGCTCAGACAGGCTGACAAGCACCATATTCTTGAAAACGGCGTATATGTATCGCCTAAATTTGACGGAGAAAAGTGGCTTGTTACTATAGAAGCTGAAACCTCACAGAATGAAGGAACAGTAAAGCATACTATTTGCACTTCGGCAGGAATCTCTGTTGCCGAGGTAACAGCTGAAATTAAGAATAACCGTACAAAGGCTCAGTTCTACGCAAAGAATCCCAGGCTCTGGGATGTTAAAGCTCCTGTATGCTATAAAATTGCTTCTGAAGTTATAGTTGATGGCGAGGTAAAGGATAAGACCGAAGATACTTTCGGTTTCAGGACTATCGAATTCGATCCTGATGAGGGCTTCTTGCTCAATAATGTAAAGACAAAATTAAAAGGCGTTTGTATGCACCACGATCTTGGCGCTTTAGGTGCTGCCGTGAATAAATACGCTCTTAAAAGACAGCTCAAGATTCTTAAGAGCTTCGGCGTGAACGCAATAAGAACATCCCATAATATGCCTGCCCGTGAACTCATTGATTTATGTAACGAAATGGGCATTCTTATCGTGAGCGAAGCCTTCGATATGTGGGAGCTTCCCAAGACCGAATATGACTATGCAAGATTTTTCCCTGAAAAATACAAGGATGACGTTAAAAGCTGGGTTCAGCGTGACAGAAATGCTCCCTGTGTGATTATGTGGAGTATAGGAAATGAGATTCATGATACCCATAAGAGCGAACGCGGCCTTGAAGTAGCAAAAATGCTTTGTGATGAGGTGCGCGTCCATGACAAGTATCAGAATGCCTTCTGCACAATAGGCTCAAATTATATGAGATGGGAAAATGCTCAGAAGGTAGCGGATTATATAAAGCTTTCAGGCTACAACTACACCGAGGATATGTACGACGCTCATCATGAAGAGCATCCCGACTGGTTTATTTACGGAAGCGAAACAGCTTCTACTGTACGTTCCCGCGGTATTTACCATTTTCCTGTTGAAAATTCGATTCTTACCCATGACGATATGCAGTGCTCGGATATGGGAAACAGCGTCGTAGGCTGGGGGAAGAATCAGGAAAAGGCTCTTATAGAAGACCGTGACAGGCCTTTCTGCGGAGGCCAGTTCGTATGGACAGGATTCGACTATATCGGCGAGCCTACTCCTTACAGCACCAAAAACTCCTATTTCGGAATTGTGGATACAGCAGGCTTACCTAAGGAAGCCTATTACCTTTATAAATCCTATTGGGTTTCTCCCGAGGAAGATCCGTTTGTTCATATTCTTCCTTGCTGGGACTTCAATATCGGTCAGGAAATAACCGTATATACCTATTCTAATTTAAAGGAGGTTGAGCTTACCTTTAACGGCGTTTCTCTCGGCAGAAAGACTGTTGATTTTGAAAAGGGCGATTCTCTCCACTGTGAATGGAAAATCCCCTTCAAGAGAGGTACTCTTGTTGCCGAAGCCTTTGACGAAGAGGGAAATTCTGTAGTCAAAGACAGTATTTCTTCCTATGGCAATGCTGTCAAGATTGACGCTGTTCCGGATAAATACATTATGACGGCGGACGGAAGAGACCTTATTTTCATCGATATATCAGCACTTGATATGAACGGTTATTTTGTAGCCAACGCAAGAAACAGAGTAAAGGTTACGGTAAGCGGGCCTGCCCGTCTTGTAGGTCTTGATAACGGCGACAGTACTGATTACGACAGCTATAAGGGCGACAACAGAAGACTTTTCAGCGGCAGACTGGTGGCTATAATACAGTCCACCTTCATGTGCGGCGAGATAAACGTAAAAATTGAAGGAAAGGGACTTACTACAAGAGAAATTACTCTTACCTCCTTATCCTGTGAGCGTCCTGAAGGTGTTTCTGTTGTTGAGAAGTATTATCCCTTTACAGCTAAGGAATATATTCCCGAAATTCCTACAAGAAAGCTTGAACTTTTCGCAGGAACAACAACCCTTACTCCCGAGACTTCAGAGACTGCAATAACCGTTAAGATTCTTCCCGATAATTCCGATTATAAGGATATTGAATACAAATGTATCATTGCAAATGGTGTTGAGGTTAATATTTCCGAGCTTGAAAAGACGGAAAACGGCGTTAAGGTAAAGGCTGTCGGCGATGGAAGCTATTATATCCGCGCTCTTTGCCGAAACGGCGGAACTATTCCTCAGATTATTTCCGACCTCGCTATGGTTAATGAGGGCTTTGGTGTAGCTTCAATCAATCCATATATGTTTACTTCTGCAAGCTTGCATACCTTCAGCAATGTAACTCTTAATATTGTTGAAAGAGGCGCAGTCAGCGGCATCAGAGAAAGAACAGTCATCGGCTTTGATGACGTTGATTTCGGAAAAACAGGTACGGATAAGCTTATTCTTCATTGCGGACATTGCGGTAATAGTGAGCCTGTCGATATCGAGGTCTGGGAAGGAAATCCTGACGATAACGGACGTCTTATCGATACCGTGAAATTCGCTTATAATGGCTGTTGGAACAGCTTTGAGCCTCAGGAATTTGTACTGCCCGAGAAATTATGCGGAACTAAATCAATAGCATTTGCTCTTTCTGCAGGAATTATTGTAGGCGGCTTTGAATTCAAGGAGTCCAACAAGGCTTATGAAACCCTATACGCTTCTGATAATGACGGAATTTACGGCGATGATTTCAAGGTTGATGGAAAACGTATTACAGATATCGGTAACAACGTTCTTATCAATTTTACCGATATGAATTTCAATGAAGGTGTCACAAGAATTTCTGTTTGTGGCAGAACTTCAAACGACGTTAATTCCATTCAGCTCAGATATACAGGCGAGGACGGAGTTCAGCAGACTCAGCTTATTGAGTTCTTCCATACTGAGGAATATTCAGAGCAGAATTTCGACCTTGACAGAATAGAAGGTAAATGCGATATTTCCTTCGTATTCATGCCCGGAAGCAATTTCGATTTTGAATGGTTCAGATTTGAGTGAAATAACAGTTAAGGCGGCTTATAAAAAGCCGCCTTTGACTGTTCCTGTATTTAAGTAATAACAGATGAAAGATAAACTAACTGCCAAAGACACCTTACTGTTCCATTTTCTGTATGACCTTTTTATAGAATTCAGAATATTCCTTGGTGTTATGTAATATCGAAAAGGAATCCTCCGATATTTTGGTGAGCAGGTAGCTGTAAAGAGTTATCTGAGTGTTCGCTGTGGCTTTTGTTCTGTCATCAAAATAGCCTTTCAGCCAGAACACCGTGTATTCCGATTTTTCGGGGCGGCTTTCAAACATTTCAGCGTATTTTAACGCAAGCTCAAGATTTTTCATAGCTTCGTCCGATTTTCCTAATGCACAGTAATTCTCTGAAATTTTCATATAGCATTTGAAAACACGTTCGCTGTAGAATTTAGGATTATCTCCTGCAAGCAGTTCTGCAAGCTGAACTGCCTTTTTCAATAATATTATACTCTTTTCCGGACTGTCCATCTTACGGGATAAATGGTGAAGATTATTTATGGATAAATCCATAAATGTAAGGAGATTGTGCTGACGCTGATTTATCTCCATTTCACCCTGTAAAGCGTGGGTAAGCATAACCTCACGGCTACACCACAGGCTTGGCATATCAACTGCAATTTTATATGCTTCATCACGTTTATCCTGCATTTCATAAACCATGCAAAGAAGCTGTTTGCCTGCATAGGTGACATAGCTTCTGCCTTTATCAAGCTGAGTTGCTTTATTGATAAGGCTGATAATTTCATCCTGTGTTTCCTTGGTTTTCGCCTTGTCGGCACATAGTCCGCAATAGAGTGAAAGTGCAAGCAGATATGGGATTTCCTCATTTTTAGGATAAAGTGTTATTTTCTCACGAAGGAATGAAATACTTTCCGTATTTTTGCCCTGACTGTGAAGGATTTTATTATGCTCCAGAATTTTACTTATTTCCTGCTGTCTCTTTTCAATATCCACACCCAGCAGCTCATCTGTTGTTATATCGAAATAGTTGGCAATAGCGGGAAGCAATGTAATGTCGGGATATGCACAGTTGTTTTCCCAACGGCTTACCGCCTGCGGCGATATTCCGAATGCTTCAGCAAGCTGTTCCTGCGTCAATCCGTTTTCAATACGAAGCTTTTTCAGATTTTCTCCGAGTTTAAGCATTGTTAATCAACTCCCTTATTTTTTTCAGAAGCTTCTGGTATTATAATAATCATTTTGGCTTAAAAAGTCCATACAATTTTCGTTGAGAAAAACTCAACCATACAGAGAGATTGAAACTTATATACTGCATATATAAACAGCTAATCCCGCCATACAGAATGACGGGATTATTTTTTCATAAAAATAATTTTATTTCAGCTTACGGTTAAGCTTGGGCTTAAGAATCTTAACATAGAATTCCTTTATTGCGGAAAGACAGAATTCATAGACAACAAAGGCTATATTTCCCACGCCCCAGAATACATATACTGCATACTGCCCGAAATCCTCAAGTCCCTCAAGCATCTGTTCTGCGGAAAGGAGCACAACAAGAATGTTATAGGCTATAACTACTGCCACATTGAAGATACAAAGCTTTATTATAAACTGAAGCACCTTATTCTTAACCTTTTCAAGAACGGAACGCAGGGTAGGGTAGTAGCCGAAAAAGAATATAAGAAAGAGATTAGCTTCCATTTCGGGCACAAGCATAAAGGAAAGAAGGGATACTGCACCATAGGAAAGCAGAGCCCATTTGAAATTTATCTGCTCGCATATTGTCCAGATAAGAATTCCCGCTACTGCAGGGACTGCATAGGCGAGGGAAGGGATAAGGCTTCCGAACATAACGATTACGCCCATAGCGGAGATTATGCCGCAGAAAGCGATATTAAAGGCAGCATTATTATTTCTTTTACTCATATATCTCCTTTATTACTTATCACTATTGTACATAAGCAGGCTCTTTTCCTTAAGAACACGGCCGTCACGAAGGATAGAAATAAGCCTTTCCTTATCATTGGCTATAAGAGCGTCACGATATTCTGTGATACTGTTTAATATGCAGTCCAGCTCTCTCAAAAGAGCCTCTTTATTGCACATGAATAAGGATGACCACATATATTCGTTAAGCTTGGCTACTCGTGTAAGGTCCTGGAAGCTTCCTGCGGAAAAACCGTCATAATTGAGCATTACAGGGCTTTTTACATAGGCGTTTGAAACTACATGAGCAAGCTGTGAGGTATAAGCGATAACCTCGTCATGCTTTTTCGGTGTTGATACAACAGCCTTACCGAATTTTATACTTCCTGCAAGAGTCTGAAGAAGATCAACTGCGATTTCGGGAGTATTTTCCGAAGGTGTGATGATAAAGCTTGCACCGTCAAATAAGTCATCCATAGAATAATCAAAGCCTGAAAATTCACGGCCTGCCATAGGGTGAGTACCTACGAAAATAACGCCTTTTTCGTCGAGTACAGGCGTACATTCGTTTACAATATATTCTTTAACACCGCAGGAGTCGATAACAATCGAGCCTTTCTTGAAATGGTCAGCATTTGCCTTGACAAAATCAACGATTGCTTCAGGATAAAGACAGATTATGGTGAGATTAGCTTCGTTAAGCCTTTCAACGCCGATTTCTTCATCAATAGCACCGCATTCAAGAGCCTTTTTTATTGTCTCCTTGTCATTATCGATTCCGAAAACGTGGTGAAAAGTATTCTTCTTGATTGCCTTACAGAAGGAACCACCGATAAGACCTAAACCGATTACTGCAATATTCATATTAAAACCATCCTTAGAAATTTTATCGCTTTAAAGAGTAAATCAATAAATATATTATAATACATTAACGAATAAAAATCAAGTAGTTTTTACTATTATTTTACTTTTTTTGCAGTAATATCGGCAAGGGGATTCTGTTCTATGGCTGTGCGAAGCTGTTCGTTGGCTACATGAGTATAAATCTGGGTTGTATCAAGATTTTCATGACCCAGAACCTCCTTAAGAACTCGTACATCAACACCATTCTGATACATGAGCGTGGCTGCCGTATGACGAAGTTTATGTACTGAAAAGCCCATTCCACTAAGCCCTGAAAGCTTAAGCTTTTCCTCGATGATCTGCTCAACACGGCGATTTGATATGCGTGTACCTCTTGAACTTATAAACAGAGCCTTATCGCTTGTATCGGGCCTTACTTTTATATAATTCTGATAAGCGTGTGCACAGGCTGTATTCAAATAAATAACACGTTCCTTACTGCCTTTACCGAGAACTTTTATAAATCGGGTCTGAACACCCCCTGCTACAGTCTCTATGTAATCGTTTACGTTAATCTGAACCAATTCAGAAAGTCTCATACCACAATTAAGGAAAAAAGTAATAATGCAGTAATCACGGTAATCAGCCCAGCTTTTAAAATCAGCGCAGGTCTGCAAAAGAGCGGAAGCCTGTTCAATAGTAAGGTATTTCGGCAAGGACGCCTTCGGTGACGGAAGCTCAAGATACTGCGCAGGACTGACATCAAACCACATTTTCTTAACAGTAAGATACTTGAAGAACTGTCTTAATGCAACAGCCTTACGAGCACGGGCTTTAGAATGATTTTCACGTTCTGAAGCTGTGTAAGAAAGAAACGACAATAAATCGTTAAGAGTAACATTCTTGACAGTTTGCTCAGAAACATCAGAAATGGTAATTTTAGAAAAATCATCCTCAGAAACAGATTTGTTACCAACCTTAAGAAATCTTAAAAACAGCTTTAAATCAGAATAATAATTCTTTACAGTTAATGCAGAACGCATTTTAATTGTTTCTATATAATTAAGGTATTCCTGAAGATATGCTGGACAATCGTTGAATTTCATTATATTCTATCTCCTCTCATTGTTTATCCTTCCCTGAATTTCGTAAAATTTTTATTTTACGAAATAAGTAGTTAAGTAAAAAAAGTAAGTCTAAGGAGATTATAGCATATTCGGACAGAAATTACAATATTGCTTTCCGGAAATCATCCCGGGCTTCCCTGAGCTCCTCGAGCTCCACAAAATATTCATAGTATGGTGTCCGCCGAAATACAAACGGCACAAACCAACGGCAATAGCGGCGAACTCTTGCGTTATATTCACAGATATAGCACATTCTGCAATCTTTGAAATACATGCACATACGACACAAACAATAATTACAGTCGTGATGAAGCCAATATACTGCAGCGTAAATCTCGTTAGCACCGAGTTGCCTGTATATATCTATTTTTATAGCTTATACACCCCCGACTTCTGGAACTCCTCGACGAAATCGGCAGAAATTACATCCCTGCATTCCATTTCACGGGCATAACTGTCAATCAAAGACTTTTGATTTTTTGTAAGTCTTGTTCCACGACCAAGAACTTTTTCAAGAAATGCTGTGAGCCCCTGACATTTTATAAATGTATGTATACTATTTCCAGCCTGTTTAAACACAAAACGGCTTATTCTGCTTAAATTGTATTCAACATCTTTCGGAGTGTACACACTTATTTTATTAACATCGCCAAGAAAATCAGCCCAATACTTCCGAGTGTTCCACCTTCTTTTATTGCAATCATCATTATTTGGTGTTACAAAACGCAGATAATTTTGTAAAACTCCTCGCAGCTTCTCGCCGATCGGCGCCGAGTTCTTTATAAATTCAAGAGCTCTATCCTGTTTAAAGACAGTTTCACAACGTATCCAATGCCGACCGTCATTTATTTTTCGCTCTCTCGCTTTATCGTATATTCGTATATACAAATCTGAGCTTTTAACCCCAAACATTACAGACCAACAATCAATCTCACGCTTAAATGAATCAACTATCATACCGTTAAGCAACTTCCCTACAAAATTACGGTATAAAGTATCATGTACTATTTTATCAATATTCAAAATCCCAGTGTGGTCATCATAAGCAATATCTATTCTTGTAATGTGGTAGCTCTGAGGAACGTTTATACAAAGATTAAGCAACACATCAAAATTTATTTTGCTGTAGGTTTCGAATGTTCTACAGCCCTGCCCCGAAAATTCAACCATCGGGTAATCCTGGGCGAGCTTTCCATGTTCATAATATATCGAAATACCGCCATAATGTAAGCGATATCGATATCCGTAAAACCCCGGTTGTAATTCAAAATTTATATCATTATCAAGCTGCAGAAGCTTCAGACAATCGAATTTTGTCATATTCCTGCAGGTAAATGACAGCCAGTCTATAAGTATTATGTTTTTGTTCATATCTTTTGACATTATGAAACCGCCTTAACCCAACGTAAAACAAGCTGATATGCATAATATATCATTATGCAGCTTAACCACGCTGTCATTGTGATAAGTATTTCATCAATAGGTACATAATAATTAAGATAGCCCAGATAATCAATAAAAATGGGCGGTAAATCAATATTGCTGAAGGGTGAAGTAGGTAATAAAAAAAGAATAGCGTTAAAAACCTCGTTAGCTACGTTATTAACACCATCTATCATTCCAGACCAGATATCCATATTTCATCACTTCCATAATAATTTTTTAGTTGCACCGATAAGGCATATTATAAAAAATAAGTATGATGTTGTAGATGTAAATATCTGAACAACGTCATAGCCGTTAAGCTTGAAAACAGTCAAATCTAATACAATTTCTTCATCAACTTCATAATCGAGAGAGCCAAACTGTAAATTTGTTTCTATAGGAACAGTAAATACAGGTGCTTTTTCTTCAGTACATAACAAAGAAATTACATTATAAAAATCCCAAGGTAGCGAAAACGGGAATTTATCAAAAATTGATACATCGGGAGTTTCAAACTCAAGATTTGCTTCTTTAGCAGCAGTCAGAGCTTCAGCAATCGCCGCAACATTTGCGTTTATATCCGCTATATCCTTAGATTGTGCCTGTTCGAGCTCCTTAAGGTTAGCTATGACGGTATTCATGGCGGCGGAATCAACGTTAGCCAGACGGAGCAATCTTGATATTTCGGCAAGATATTCCTCTACGCTGTCGAAGCTGATAGAGCCGTTGTCGGCTATCTGCTGTATTAACTGCATAAGCTTGTCAATGTTAAGTCCGTCTATACTGACTATGTTTCCATCCTCGTCAAGCACTATTTTTCCATCCTCATCAATGATACCGAGGTCGATACCGTCAGCTATAGCCTGTTCATCATCCGTTCTAGGGATGTCTATTGTTGTACCGCCTGTGGTAGTGATAAAATCGTCATCCGAAACAGTAGCTACAGGAGCGGCTGATATAGCGTTAGGGATATTTGTGTAGCAAAAGCCGCTATATAATCCAACAAGTGAAGTACAACCAGCCGCTTCAAGAGTTCTGCCGTTAATATCTTTCCAGTACGATAAAACGCCAGAGCCTATACTATTACCTTTCACATTTGTAGTTGTAGAAGTACCCGAATTATATCGCTCGTTGTAATAAAGAACATCATTATATATAACATACTGACTGTATGCGGTGCAATCAAATTTAAAAGTGCCGTAAGCCGTACCGTCAGCAGCTTCTAATATATCACTACACCCTGCAAACTCTGCCGCCGTTGCAGAAGTAAATTTACCTGTATTAGTAAGCAAATACGGTCTTGTTAATGTATATCCGTCTATGTTATAGGTTTTTGCAGTAGAATAATGCTCAGGCATATCAATAGACGGTATAGGACCGACAAAGTTAAAGTCATATACAGGGATAGCGCCGTTATTTTCAAGGGCAATACCGTTTGCTACGGCGTATTCGTAACATTTATTCTGTTCAAATTCAATGGTAGCATTACCAATCAATTCTTTTAAATAAGTATAAGAACGAGTAGTAACAGAACCTGAAGCAATAGAACCGTCATTTTCCGCTATATTTGAGCAATGTTCTGAAAATTCAGGAGAATTATTTATTTTATTGCAAAGAAGAGTAGCAAAAGCCAAATCATCGCCAGTTAAGGCGGAATTAGCAGTAGCGAAATAAATTTCATTTCCGTTTTCATCATAACGATAGTTAATCTCGACACCGCCATTTAAAGCATTTTCAGCAGCTGTACACGTTGTATTTTTCATATAATTTGTCCAATTTTCCATAGCTTGAACCGGGTCAAGGTCTGGACTTATCTTTTCTAAATCATGAGCGATAGCATCACCGAGCGACAAAGCAGCCGTGCCAGCAAGACCACCAATAACAACTTTACCGATAGCGGTTACTATCATACTTAAAGTAGCAGGGTCAAGTGCCGAGCTCTTAACTGTAAACCCTGTAACCGCTATCGCAACAGCCAGTATTATTGATATTATTTTAGTTTTCATCACCTTCACTTAACCCCCTTATTTTATCATTCTGTATAAAGAAATGTTTCTTAATAAGTCTTTTTTTACATATTTGACCGTCTATGCTAAAATGTGGCTTATAAACCGAAACAAACGTAAAGCGACCCACAAAAGTCACAGGCTCAAATATAAACCTTGCAAGAGCCAAAATTTCTTTAGGGACAAGTGCATAACTTTTATACGAGACAATGATTACTTCTTTATTTAAACGGGCAGTAACAGCACGTTCGATAATATGTTTACAGTCCTTATGCATATCGTAATTATCAAAGACAGATATTTTACTATTTTCTTGACAATATAATTTGCAAACATCTGAAAATTCATTGCAATTTTCACACGAAAACATCAATACAGAACTTACACCATAATGCCATGTACCATCCAAATCAACATGATGTAATTCTCGATTAACTTCATTTATTGGATTTTCTTTTATACGGCGATATATATATTCATTTATAGCGACTGTTTTACCGCTTCCAGACTCGCCTACAAACAAGTATAAGCCATAAGGAAAATGTTTGCTTTTCATTTATATCACCCCACATCATGATACATAAGATAAATACTATAAGCAATAAATAAAAGTATAATTGCTATAAAAACAGCTAAAAGAAATTTCATTTGCTTCCCCCTTCTTCATCAGCGCCGCCCTCCTCGCTCACGCCGGGCGTCGCTGATGAAATCTTACCTTCAGCAATGGAGTTTAAACGGGCTACATCAAAATCATCATCATCCTTTTTGACAGGAGATGATGTACCCTCAACTTTTTCGATAAGTCTGAGGACGTCCTCATACAATCTTTTAGCCATTCCAAAAGTATCATATAGGCGAGTTATACGCTTTTTTATATCAAACATATAGCTATCGCACTTTTCATCAATGACAAACCAGTATTTAACGCTTATAAACCTTTTGCGGAATACTGCAGCCAGAAGCCAGCCTTTAACACCAAATGATGTAAGCTTTCTGTGTTTGAAATTATACTCGACAAGACCAAGAACATCCCCGTGAACATCTTTATAATTCTGGGTGATAAGTATAATATCAAAACCCATTTGTCTATGAAGGCGGAGAAACACCATCCAGAGCTGAAAGGACTCTTTGTTATAGTCGCGTTTCGGAAATATCACAGCAGCTTCATCAATTACAATCAAGGTCTGATGTTCGACACATTTATCAAGTATATGATTTTCAAGGGCGTATTCGATAAGGAATTTCACGGAAAATTCGTTATTATCGAGATAAACAAAATCGCCTTTGTGTGACTGATTTGTGCTGATTTTATAGTTAGCTATAACATTAACCCCACGCTTCAGGTTAATGTCTATGCGTTCGGTAGCATGATAGCTTTTACCGCTTCCCGGTGTTCCTGTGTATAAGCTTATCATATTAAACGCCCTCTAAAACCTGTTGACCCTGCATTACTGCAGGGGGAAATAACAGGTTATTATCTTCTACATGCTGCTTAAGCATTTCATTGATGTATGAGCTCCGGGACTGCCGAGCTCTGGCAGCGGCTACATCAATAGCTGCTACATAATTGGGGTTAAGTATTATATTGTATCTGACTTTTTTAAGCATTCTGAACACTCCTTTTATAAAGATTTAAAGTTACATCATAAATATACCTTCAAACAATGACACAAGTATCAACGCCGCCTAATTCCATATTATTACAAACTTGTTCTACTGCAGATTTACCACATACTTTAAATCTGCCGCAGCTTTCGATAAACTCCTTAAGCTCTTCTTCGGTAGCCTTAAAATAGGAAATAAAGGCTTTTTCTGATAAAAATTCAGAGGAATCTTCTATTGACTGAATACTGTTAGACATCTCTTCTAAAAATGGGCGGAGAAGATTATAGTACATAATTGCATTTTCGATATCAATTTCAAACTTTTTATCCATAATTATTACACCTCACCTTTCATTTTTGTTATCTTTCTTGTAAAACAGCCGATTAAATGAGACGAAGCATTGAATCTTATATCTATAATATCAAGTTTCTGTCTTTTGAAACATTGACTATATTCTATTTGACACCCCTTTGAAATAAAAGAAGTATCTAAGCCTTCAATATAAGGCTTTATAATTACATTACTATCAATATTGGTTCTAAAATCAAATAAAGATTCAGTAATTCTTTCCATTTCAGAACAGCTTACATCATATTCTGCTACCGTAGAATATTTATGACCATAATGTTTATCTATATAAGACTTTTTATAAACTGTTAAAAGTTCACAATCGCATCTATAAACAAGCCTTATTGATACTATGGGATTTAGTTCTTCCATAATATACACACCTTTCATATATCAAAATTATATCCGACCGAAGCCGGATATAAATTAAATTAGCCTGCTGCCTGTGCAAAGAATTTCTTTGCAATCTTGAATAAATGAATACAAGCGTAGAGACCGAGACCGACAACACCGATACCGATTGCAACGGGTACAAGGGTATTAACAAGAGTTGTAAACTGCTGTGTTAAGGTATTACCTGCAGTAGTGATTACAGATGTAATATCTGCAGTAGCAGTAGATGTCTCCTCTGCACTTGCTGCTATTGTGGTGATTGCCGCAACAGCACTTACTGCCATAGCTGAAGCTAAAAACTTAGTTTTGCGACCGATACGGCAGAAAGTCGACTTAATTCTTTCTAACATATTATCACCTCCTTTTAATTTTTGAACACTGTATGAACAGCGAGGCTTAAGAGGTAACCAATCAACCAGATGATACCGCTTAGCCCTACGCCGAAAACAGTACCGAGACTGAATAAAGTAAACACAAATTCCATTTTGTACCTACTTTCTGAAGCTACGGAACAATACTACACCGAATATTGCACCGAGCATTATCACAATCATGAGCAGTAAGAACACTACATCATTATTGTTGGAATTCTTAACGAAATGAGATATACCGCTTTCATCGAAATATGAAACTGTGGTAAGCTTCTCGCTCATGGAGCTGACATTACTACCGATTCTTTCAAGAATTTCGGTATAATCAATTATTTCTCTTGTTGTTTCCGTTGGAGTTCCTGAAGCCTGAGCTTCGGTTGTCGTTTCTGTCGGAACTTCCGAAACCTGAGCTGCAGTTGTCGTTTCTGTCGGAACTTCCGAGCTCTGAGGTACGGTTGTTTCTTCCGTAATCTGCGTTACGGTTGTTGTTTCTTCCTGCATTATTTTTCCTTTCTTCCCTCGCCTTGCTCTCAAGCTTATTTAATTTCGCCTTCATAATCAGGCACGCAACACCGACTATTGCGATAAAGCCAAGAGCCCAAGGGAGAGCAGCGAACACGAATTCATTGAATGTCATTTCGTTGTCACTTCCTTCGGCAGTTCCAGACCGCAGACTTTACCGTATTTGTTGAACTCGATATCAACTATCTTATCAACGGAAGCGGCGAGCTGTTCATTTTTCAAGCCTAAGCCCTCAAAAACATTCTGAGCGATAAACTTTCCGTCCGCTTCCCTTCCGACCGTCTTTTCTTCAGGATAGGCAAAGAACACTTTCACACCTTCTATTACTTCGCCGGTATCGGTGTTTGTGAATTTCACCTTCTTGAAACCTAAAAATGTACATTTCATAGTGTACCCTCCTTTAAATATTTCTGTACCATTGTGGTACCATTACAGTATACATCAAAAAAATTAAAATGTCAATACCAAAATAGAGCCATTTTGAAACTGGATTTTTATATAAATATATAGTATCATTAAAGTACAGAGGTGGTACAAACATGGATACAATTACTTTTAACTTGAGGATATCAGAAGAATTAAATGAAAAATTGATAAAAATAGCTGAAGAATGCGGAAGAAGCAAAAACAAACAGATAGAACAAATATTAAAAGAATTTGTAAAAAGATACGAAGAAAATAAAAAGGAGTAATATACTTGGAAACATATATCATTGTAGGAATAGCAATATTATTTTTTGTTTTTCTGGTTATAAAAAGTAAAGACATCGATAAAGAACCTGAGAAAAAAAGCGATAATCAAGATAATCAAAAAGAATTACAAGAAAATACGGTAGATGAAAAAGAAATAATAGATGAAGAAGAAATAATAGAAGCAGAAGCTAAAAACGAAAAATTTCCATATATTCTTTCTGATATGTTATTAACTTCAAAAGAACAAAAGTTCTATAATACATTAAAACCGATAGCAGAAAAATACAACTACACAATACTATGCAAAATGAGACTTGCAGACATAATAAAGGTACCTAAAGATACTTATGAGTCACTCAGATGGTTTAACTACATAAAAGCAAAACATATTGATTTTTTAGTATGTGATTCGAATTTTAAAATCATAGCCCTAATCGAAGTTGATGATTATACACATAACTTTGATAACAGAAAAAAACGAGATAAATTTGTAAACGAAATATTTAAACAATTAAATGTTAAACTGCTCCACTATAAAACATGGACAGCAGAACAGCTTGAAGCTGATTTAAAAACATAATTTCTCCACAGATTGGCTTTTAGGTATTATCAAGAAAAACTGAGGATATAACAACATGGGATTTATTGAAAGACTCTTAGGAGAAGAACCAAGCTTATTCGACCAGTGGGGACATGATGACAAAGGCGAGTATGCAGAATTTATGCTTGAATTTGCCTTAAGTAATAATAACGTCAATGGATATACAAAAGTATTGAAAAACCTTTATATTCCCTACTACAACAGAACGGTAGAAATTGACCTCGTTTTATTAACTGAAAAGTTCATTTTTGTGTATGAAAGTAAAAATTATAGCGGTTGGATTTTCGGAAGTGCTGAAAATAAGTATTGGACACAGATGATTAACAAAAATACAAAAAACAGGTTTTACAATCCAATACTACAGAACGAAACACACATTAAAGCCCTGTCGAAGCTTCTTAAAATCCCTACGGATAAATTCAAATCATTCATTGTATTTAGTCAAAGATGTGAGCTGAAGAAAGTACCAGAACACAATAACAGGGTTAAAGTCATCAAAAGAGGTAAAACCATTGATGAAACAAACCTTTCTCTTTCTTTTGAACCCAAATCATTCAGCATAGAAATAATTGATAGAATACATAAATTTCTTTCAAAGTATGAAAATGCAAGTGAAGAAACAAAGAACAATCACATAAATAATATAAATAAAATGAAAAAGTGACTCTTGACAATACATCATGATTATGCTAAACTAAAAGCACCAGTGACGGAAAGGAAGGCAATCCAATGACTGATGAACAGATTGTAGCCGCTATCAGAGGAGCGATTAAAGAAGAGCTTCAGCCAATAAATGAACGTCTCGACAGAATGGATGAACGTCTTGACAAGATTGAAAGCGATATCGAACAGATTAAGGAAGATACCGAAATCACAAGAGATGTCACCAATTCCATTGTTGAATGGATTGATGTTTACTGGAGAGACGACAGACCATTTCCTGTAGAGGAAAAGGAAGCGATATAAAAACTGCCCCGATTTTCGGGGCTTTTTTATTTGATTTCGCTAAAAACAGAAAATCCCTCACAAAACGCACTGTAGTGCGAATTGTAAGGAATTGAATTGTACAGACTACCCACCTATTAGCGTAGGTGGGTTTATACTTCCCCCTTACTCCTTTTCTGCGTGCTCTGGGTGAGCTTCTCCCCTGCTCCGGACTCTGAGCTCGTGCCGATGAACCATGCACAGTCATGATATCCACAATATTTACATTTTACCGTCCTCAGAGTGCAGCCATTATCGAGGCACTCAATCGGCGGTATAAGGAACATCTCTTTCTTTTTTGACATATTTCTACCTTTCTTCTATCTTGCCGCAGTCGCTTTTCTACAGAATGTCCGTACTTTTCTCCGACTTCTCCCCGAGAAAAACTAATTCCCCTCTCCGGGGGCAGCTCCTGGGGGAGCTGACGAGGTTAATTAGTTTTTTCCCGTCTCAAAGCCAGAAAAAGCACTGATTATCGCTCCGTGCGCAATCAAGTTTTTTTGTTTTTTCTTTTTTATAGCACTTAAGGGTTTACCCTCTGGGTGGTAAACAATACGTGCGGTTTACCTTCTGGTGAGTAAACTACTGCAGAAGTTTACCCGTTGGTGAGTAAACTACCGCATAAGCTTTGAGAATGTAATAAGCGGATATGCTTTTATTATGCGAACGCCTGCTAATGGCTCATTGGCATACACCCGATAATAGTCTTTCCCTTCAGATGGAGCTCTGACTATAGAGATATCAGTATATCCTCGCTTTTTAAGCCGCTTGCGAAATGCTAAAAGTATAGAATCTTGCATATTTTATCCTCCTCGATACAAAGTTTACTGACGTAAAGACACAATTTATATTTCTGCTCGAGCAAATCGAGGTAAAGTTTACCCTCTTGGGAGTAAACAAAAAAGGACAGATATACACATCTGTCCTCGATTTATTTTATGCATAAACACTTTAGCTTACTTCTTTAAAGCTTAATTTTTTATTTTACGAAATTACTGATATTTTTAAATAAGGGGCTACTTATCTCTTTCCCCTCATTATAGCATATTTCATTGTTTTCTGCAATATCGGCTTGTCCGGTAGATAAGTTGTTTGAAATATAAAAAATAGCCGACTCTGTTAAGAGCCGACTAACACAAACCGTACAAACGGGTGATAAAAGCTTTTCCTTGCAAGCCTATATCGTCCGATTGCATACAAATTATATCAAATTATGAAAGAATTGTCAATATTTTTCAATAAAACCGAAAATCTTATTCCAGTATAATTCTTCATCAATTCTTACGCTTTCAATATGTCTTGCGCCGTATACTACAAGCTTTTCCTTTTGCTTTGAAACAGCCGCATTATAAAGCTTATCATGCATTTCAAATGGTACAAAATCATCACAGCTTCCGTGTATAAATAATATCGGGAGGTTATTTCGTTTTACTGCTTTTATACAGTCTGCATCCTTTAATATACTCCATCCCTTTTTAAGCCTCGATATAATATCAACAAACCATAATACAGGATAAGGCGGAATATGAACAATCCTTCTGATATTGTACTCAAATTCTTCTCTTACTGAGCTGTAGCCTGCGTCCTCGATAATACATTTCACATTATCAGGAAGCTTTTCTCCCGAAGCCAGCATAACCGTAGCTGCTCCCATTGATATTCCGAAAAGTATTATTTCTTCGGCGGAATAGTCATTTATAAGCTTATTTATCCAAAGAAGTAAGTCATCTTTTTCACGATGCCCCATAGTTATTTCTTTTCCTTCGCTAAGACCAAAGCCTCTCATGTCAGGAAGAAGTACATTATAGCCTTTTTCTGCGAATTTTCGTGCATATACTGCCATATAATCGGAGCGTCCGTCATAACCATGAACAGCGGTTATCCATTTATTTCCAGAGGCTGACCCTTTTATTGTGTAACCATGAAGAAATAATCCATCCTCTGAAGTAAGATAGACACTCTCTTTTCCGCTTTTTTTAAGCCATTTTTCATCCTCAGGCTCAAGCTTACCCGGAAATTTCTCCTTATCGGTATAGAGAAATATACGATACAGCACCGCCGCCATTGCAGAAAATAAGCCTGCTACGGCAATAACAGCAAGCAGAATTTTTTTCATAACACTGACAACCTCCCTTTTTACTGATTATTATTAACTATACTACTATTATCGTTGGTTGTCAAATCCTCTTTTGTATAAATTACCTGCTGTTTACCGATGTCGCCTCTGAATTTTAACTCTGCAGTAAGCCTGATTCCTGTTTCATCTCTGAAAAAGCTTTTCTCAGTATCTATAAGCTCATAATCGCGGTATATATCCTTGCAGTATAGTTCAATCTGTTGGTCGAGAAGCTTAATAACATCCTTATCCGTTCTGGTAACTGTTATTTCTTTGTATTCATCAAAGGTAGAGGTCTTTACCCTCCATGGGAGCTGCATTCCAAAAAAATTAAAGTTATCTATTTCTTCCCTGCATATCTTGTTTTCTCTTGAAACAGGATCATTATAAAGCTTGAAATTAAAGCCGAAAATCATAAGTTGTTTTTCCGTTTCAGTATTCCCGGTAAGTTCCTTTTCCAAGGTTGTAAAAGGCATATATATATCAAGCTTTTCGGTGAACTCGCCTATTATTTTGGCATTTGAATGTGAAAGTATGACATTTCCCGAGCCATCATCAATAGTTCCGCTTACTATAACGCTTCCCTTAGCTATTCCGCTCCCTTTTGTATGAAGAAGCTTACCTGAATAAACCTCGGTTTCTACAATAACAGCATCCTTTTCAGATATGACATTACATGGCGTCTTCAGATCTATTTCAGGCTCTTCGGCGAATTGCGCCTCGCTCATGTATACATCTGCTCTGCTGCCGTTGATTTCGATATTTATCCAGCCGATGTTATCAAACTCTCTTTTCAACTTCAGCTCTGCCTTTGAGGTATCCATTTCTTCTGAAAGTGTACCAAGCGTAATTCCGTGCTTTTCAAGCTGGGTAAGAAGCTGTGCATCGGTAATTCTGTTATTATTATGTATTTCTATATGCCATATATATTTTTCCAGAATAAGTACGGCTATACAAGTGAATATCAGACCGGCAAGAACACCTGTTCTGTTTCTGTAGCGGTATAAACGGAAGTATAAGCCCTTTTTCTTTACCACCCTTACCCGAACACAGTAATCTGCCGATAAGGAAGCGATAGCTTTATAATCAGATCTTCTGACAGTAGCGTAAATTATACCATCTCTTTTCTTTATATTACGAAGCTGTATTTTTCTTCTGAAGAGCTCGTTGAGGAACTCCTCACAGTATGCTCCCAGTATGCTTATTACAACCTTTCCTGTAAAAGTCATCATTTTTTCTCTGTCACCTCGTTGAATTCTATAGAATGAAGCTTTCCTTTTATATAAATACTGCTGTAGCTGTAATTGCTCATTTCAAGCTCAAGCCCTGTAATAGTAATACAACAATCGTAAAGTATCAGCGTGATCCTGTTTTCATCAAAAAATTCTACCGAACGGCAGTTTTCTACCTTAACGGTCCTGTTGTCCGTAATTTCAATAGATGAATGTTTGTTCATGCTCATTTTAAGTTTTTCATATCTGTTCGCCAGATCATAATAATTCATTTTATCACACTCCCGTTAATATAATATGAAAAGGAAAAAATAAAAATACATGACGAGGAAGATGAGTATGAATAAAATTAAAGCTGTATCTGAAATTATTGCCGCAATAAGCCTGCTGATACTGTTCATAATCTATCCTAAGGCTATGGCAGAAAGTATTTCATCAAGTATAAATACCTGTCTCACAGTAATTATTCCCTCTATGTTTGTATTTATGGTACTTTCCTCCTATATAATATCAAAGAGACTGTATAATGTGTTTATTACACCTCTTCACAGAATTTTAAATCCTCTGATAAAGCTGGATAAAGAGATGTTTACAGTTTTTATTCTAAGTCTTATAGGCGGTTATCCTACAGGAATCAAACTTTTACAGGAAAAGACTTCGGAAAATAAAAATTATCACGAAATAAGTGCAGTAATGTCTGCTTTTTCCTATTGTGTTTCTCCCGTGTTCGCTGTAAATATCATTGGCTATGGCGTATATGGCTGTGCCGACGCAGGAGTGATAGTTTACATATCAAATGTGCTTGCCTGCTTTATAGCGGCTATATTCTGCTCACGAAGGATAAAAGCTTTTCCTGATAATATATCATACAATTCACAAAAAGGAATAATAGCTTCTATCAACAGTGCTTCAAGGTCTCTTCTGATGATTTCGGCGATTATAATCTGTTTCAATGCTGTATTAGCTGTTACAGAAAGTCTTTTATCTGAATTTGGTATTAATCTGTCCCCTGTTTTTACAGGCTCTGCAGAAATAAGTAATCTGATTAAGCTAGATAATCCGTCGCCCGAAATACTGCCCTTTATTTCATTTATTTCATCCTTCGGAGGTATATGCGTCCTTCTTCAATGCGTTTCTATATCAGGAAGAAGCTTTTCGCTGAAATATTTCTTTATCGGAAGAATTATATGCGGCATTCTGAGCTTTGTTATAACTCTTATTTTAATGAACTTCTGGGAAATCACGGTAAAAACCTCTTCAGGCTCTATGAATTACATATATACGCTTAATCAGGACAAAACAGTTGTTATACTTCTTATTGTGATGTGTACAATTATTTTTTTAAAAAGTGAAAAAATTTTCAAAAAACTATAGAAATTTGTTATAATTTGTGGTATACTTAATAAAAGTAATATTTTTCAGGAGGTTTTAATATGAAAAAGAAGCTTTTTGGCAATAATATCAAGCCTGCGTGCAAATACTGCCTTCTTTGTACCCCTATGGAGAATGACAAATATGACTGCAGCAAGTTCGGCTCAGTAAAGCCCTATGACGCCTGCAAGAAATTCACCTATAATCCCCTTATGCGTATACCGAAGAAGGAAGTTCTTCTCGCTAATTCTGACGTTAATAAGATTGACTTCTGATATTTTTGTTTGTACATAAGAATTACCCTGCTTTGCATGATGCAAGGCAGGGCTTTTTATTGCAATATTTTTGTACCATCAATTCTTTCTTGAAAAAACCATCAGCTGTATACATTCGTCTGATGAAGACTTACCACTGAAATCACCGTAGCTTTCATAAACGCTCATTCCTGTTTTATTCCAGATATCCTGTATTTCGCTGAGAGAATAAAGCCTTATGGTATTCCCTTCTTCCATTATCGGCTCGCATAAAGCCTCTCCGTAGGGAAAATCAAGCTGACCATAAATAAGCGTTTTTGTCTCGGGATTCCATTCAAAATTTGAAAGTGTAAGACACTTTTCTCCGGCATCCCAGAGCTTGCAAGGAAAATGCGTAACGGCATAATCTCCGTTCATAATATCCATGAAATGCTTACCGCCTGATTTTAAAGCCTTTGATATTACTGAGAAAATCTTCATGTTTTCCTCATCGTTTTCCAGGTAGCCAATCGCTCCATCTGCCATATTCAGTACAACATCAAATTCATTCTGAAAGGTTATATCACGAATATCGGAGCAGATGAACCGTGCCTTCAGACCCTCTTGCTGAGCCTGTTCAGTTGCATAATTTATGTAGTCAGGAGTAATATCGACGCCTGTTACATCAAAGCCTCGTCTTGCAAGCTCCAATGAGTGCCTGCCGAAACCGCAGGCAAGGTCAAGTATTTTTTCTTGTCCATTAAGTTCTAATTTCTCTATAAGAAAATCTACCTGCCGCTTTGTATCCTCGACCCAGGACTGATTCTGGATATCAAGCGTCCAAATTTTCTTATACCAGTCGCTTTCCATCGGTTTCATATCGTTTCTCCTTACTGTTGCGGTATTTAAGCATTATAATACATATCATAAACCACATATCCGCTTATATCTTTAAGCGAGCCCTCGGATGTTTCCATACACATCATACATCTTGGCTCCTGCATAGGGAAGCCGCTTGTCGGATATATTTTATATTCCGACGAGGTTTTAAAGCCGACACGGTTGTAGAAATGGTAGTCTCCTTCTACATTTATGCCTTTATAGCCGTGCTTTTTTACCTCTTCAATTCCAAGCTTAAGCATGGTCAAGCCGATATGCTTATGAAAATAATCGGCATGAACCGACACGGGTGCAAGCATGACGATACTTCCGTCATTTATATGACCGCCTTCAGGCTTTTCTGAAAGAGGAAACCTTGAAAACAGGAAATGTCCCACAATTTTCCCGTCAAGCTCCGCCACAAAGGATAATTCGGGAATATAGTATTCTGACATTCTTATTTCTTCTATCAGTGCTATGATATCGCTTCCGTCAGAATAGTCCGTTCCCTCGCTGAAGGAACGTAAAATAAGGGAAATAATGTCCTTATAGTCCTTGGTTGTTTCAGGTCTTATTGTTATATCGTTTCTCATTGATGCTCCTTATACATAAACATGATAAATCCGTTGTCAGTAAATCCATTTTTACGATAGAAGTCAGGAGCAGGAGCATACTTGTTGGTACAAAGAGTAAGTCCTGCAAGCTTATGCTCCTTAACATAAGCCTCGGCCGCTTTTATAAGCATACTGCCGTAGCCGTTTCTCTGATTTTCAGGTCTCACAAACATTTCGTCGATAAATAACTCGCTGTTGTTCCACCAGATTTTTTCGTGTGCGAACAATGCACCTTCTACCCTGCCATCTTTTTCAAGAACAAAGCCCACAAATTTCTTTACGTCAAAATAATCCTTCAGATATGCTGTGGCTGTCTCCGTTGTCCAGTTGCACTGCCACATTTCATTGTTGTATACTGCACAAAGAATTTCAGCACAGGCTGGTATATCTGCCTTCTGCAGCTTTCTTATCATATATAAAAACTCCTTTATCTATCAAATGGCTTGTTGAATGAGCCTATCTCTATAAGATTTCCCTCAGGATCAGCTATGTAACAGGTTCTCTGACCCCAGGGCTCTGTTTCGGGTGGAAGTACTGATACCGCACCCTTTGAAATTACTTCTTCATAGGCTTTATCTACCTCTTCAAAGGTATCTACATAAAGTGCTATTTCAAAATGACCGTTAAGCCCCTTTATATATTCGTATTTTCGGCTTGTCATTTTCTCGAAATCATCTCTTCCGTATAAAAGGAAAAGAGTTCCGTCCTTTACGAGATACACGTTTGAGGTATCCTCTCCTTCCCTGATTTCGAATCCCAGCACATCGCGATAAAAGCGTATCATCGCCGCCATATCCTTTACAAATAATCCAAAACCGTCTAATCTCATGTTTTTATTCCTCCTGTTTAAAACAATTTCTTTCTTATATCCTCATAAACACTATTCCAGTCCCTCTGAGGATTATCAAGCACAACGCTTTCAATATCAAGAGCCGAAAGTATATCAAGCTCTCTTTTCTGTCTTTCCACGAGACAGCTTATATACCCCTCAAAGCCTTCTGCATTTATACTTTTTCCGAAGGCTCCGTTTACATGATAATGGGTAACCGCTTCAAGCCAGCCATCACGCTCTCTTGAAGCCTTTTCAACAGAGCTTCGGATATCGTTATTTTTTAGATAAATTATAAGGGGCTCAAGAGGCTTTATTATTTCAGCAATCTGAGATATGTATTCCTTTGATTTTTCATAAGAAAAACCAAAGCGCATCATAGTTTCGCACATGGGATTCTGCAGAAAAACGCAATTAAATACATAAACTGTATCTGTAACTGAAAAATCTGCAAAGCTTTTCCATTTTCGGAGCATAATCGGCTTTTCTGTTTCCCATGACAGAAAATCATATATTTTATATCTGAGTAATTTATCAAACAAATTACCTCTGAAGCCTTTTAACGGAACTATATATCCGCTGTCAAGCTTTTCGGAGACTGAAATAATTTCCGCTTGGTCTGTCTTACTGAAGGAAATTAAATCCGCTTCAGATATAAACGAATGAAATTCATAATCTGCGGGATGAGTGCCTGTTCCCTCATCAACATAACAGACATTATATCTTTTTTTCAGCCCCTCAGCAAGAAACGCTGAGACTGTGCTTTTCCCTGAACAGGGCAAGCCTTCTACAATATAAAGTCGCTTCAAAAAATCACTCCTTAAGATTTCGGCGATAGATTCTGCTTATTTCATCCGACTTGTCGACACGACTTTCGATGTATTCAAAACCATACTTTTCATAAAGTCCGATATGGTCGGTAGCTACATACACGTTTTCAAAGCCTTGTTCTTTCGCTTTATCACAGGCGTATTCTATAAGCTTGCCGCTGTATCTGTTGCCACGATATTCAGGCGAGGTAAAAACAAAACCTATCCACGGAAATAATGAATCATCGTCAACGCAGTCTTTTTGTGTAAGTGTGCAGAATGAAACTATTTTTTCGTTATCTGCCAATATAACCAGACTTCCTTCACCTGTTGCTTCGTGGAATTTATCCTGTTCAAGCAGGTCTGCAAGAAATTTTGCCGCACCCCAGTCACATTGACGGATTCCGTCGATCCATGTTTTTTGCTCATTTATGTGTTTTAAATCAAGTATTTTCATTAGCTGTACCTTTTCTCCAGTTCTTCAATGGTAGGCTGATGCTCTTCCATTTTGTATTCCTTTCCATAGGAATCACGATTAAGGAATCTGTGGGTATAAAGCTCCCGTCTCAGCGTTGCTGGGTCATCAAAGGTGTGCAGGCTGTTCAGAACAGCATTTATTTCCTTTTCGGTGAAAATTCTTCCTTTTTGAATTTTTTCTGCAATATAAATCAATGCGTAAAGCTTCATTTTTCTCTTTGACGGATAGGCAGTAAGCCTTCCTTCCGAATCGAGAAAGTTTTTAAGTATTTCTTTCATATAAAAAATTCCATATTATTTATGCCAATAAAATGTGTAGTGAGAATGCTGCCTGAAACCTATTCGCTTGTAAAATTCAGAATCTGATATTACATAAGCGGATTTTGTTCCCATATTATATCCTCTGTTAAGCGCTTCACTGAGAACTGCTTTTGCATAGCCTTTATTACGATATTCAGGAATCGTACAAACCGGTTCAACATAGACATAATCTGTTTTGTTATCAAACCATAGACCGCAATATGCAACATACTCTAACTTTTCGTTCTCTGCAGTAATATGTAACCCTGTATTCAGATTGTGAGCAGACAGCATCCTGCTTTGTTTTTTGAGAGTTTCCTCGTCCACAGGCGGCTCGCCCTCATGATCAAAGCCCTTCCACAAAAGCTTGTGATGTTTATACAGATCATTTTTTATATCAAGACAACAAAACTTGATATTATCACAGACATTAAAGCTAAAATCAGCTTCATCAAGCTTCAGTTCAAGTATATTTTCCGACTGCTCACAGGGCGAGAAGCCACAGGACAACATCAACTCAACAGTTTTATTATCGTTATCATTTACAGCAATACCCAATCCGTTTTCATCTGAAAAATTTTCAATCATATAGCATATAATTTCTTTTTTCAGTTCCTCAAAACCTTTTTTAACAGCAAAGAAACCTTCTCCGAGGTAATGATCGAATATTGCGGTACCGACAATCTTATCGCCAGAATACCATAAACCTATTTTCTCGGAAATGCTGATGTGAAAATCGGGATGAAAATACATCCATTCCCACCTTGCCCAATTCCAGTTTATGTGAGTTCGGTCTTCATTGGACAATTCAATCAGAAACCGACGTACTTCTTCATAACATGAATCATTAAATTTACTGAATCTGTATTTCATATTCTACTCCATAATCCTCGAATCCATATTGAACACGAGCGTCCACTTATCTCCTTTATTTTCCCAGGTTGACGTTACATGGAAGGTTCCTGCAAGATCTGCATTTTCAGGCTTATCGGCAGTTGTTGTTACAATGTAATGGACTTGTACATCATTATCAGTCTTATGTACAATTTCAAAATTTGTTATAGAATATCCCGAAATTCCGAAATCGCCGATAAATTCAGCATATTCCGCACCTGTGCAGCGATAACCGCCGCATACCATTATTGCGTCAGCAGATACAAGCTCAGAAAAATCAGATTTATCGCCGCTTTTTGCCGCCTGCCACATTTTATTTTCAAGCTCATAAATTCTATTGTTCATTTTTTCTCCTTTTCGGTTCAGGTAATTCCTCATACATCTGCTTAAAAAGCGTCGTAAGAAATTCTCTGTCATCAATGTTTTCAACGAGAAGCATATCCTTTGCGCCTTTGTAAGGCGGCTCATAAACTGCGTTCGGCATGAGTCTGACTGCACTCGGCACAGGCTTAACCAGAAGGCGGTCATCGCAAAGATAAGCCGCAATCCTGCCCTTATAATAAATTATATACTCTCCCATCATCTGACGGTGTGTAACTCCATCCAGAGCAGAAAGCTGGTCAAGAATAAAGCTCAGATAATCCTTTGTTGTAGACACGGTTATTCTCCTAAGGTTTTGATAAAAATCCGTCTTAAAGCTTCCTTTGGCAATTCCTGATTTACATAAACCTGAAGCATCCCCTTTGGCGTAATTTTATAGCTCTGCAGTTCATCTTTATGGAAAATTACCGCTGTGGCTTCAATATTTATATGATCCTTAAAAGGTATCAGTCTCACAAATTTCTCGTCTATATAATAGCTTGGTAGCTTCGCCCACATTGTTTCCGTCAGTTCAGCTGATCCGCTATCAAAAATAAACTGACGAAGTTCCATAAACATATCAATGACTTCCGTCGGGAATTTTTCAAGGTATGTTTTTATCTGTTCATTCATGGCGGACACCTCTTTCATAAATCATTATTTAGCCTTTACAATGTATCTGTTGACAGATACCATTTTTCCCATCGACTCAAAATATTCCTCCTCAGTCTTCAGAAAAACACCGCCGCATTTTTCAATAACCCTGATAGAAGCGATATTTTCAGTCATTGCGTCAATTCTGATTTCGGAATAGCCCCTGGAAAACAGATAATCAATCAGGCATTTACAAGCCTCGGTCATGTAGCCTTTTCTCCAGAAGTCTTTTCCAAGATTGTAGCCAATCACAGGTGTTCCCTTTACACCACCCAGATATCCAACAACATCGATTCCGCCGATGAGCTGGTTTGTTTCCTTTAACGATATCGCAAAATTAAGTCTTGCAGGCATTTCGTATTCCTTCACCCATTGTTCAAGAATTGCCTTTGTAACATCTATGCTTTCATGAGTTTTCCATGTAAGATATCTGGTTACTTCTGTATCGCTTGCCCAGCCATGAAACATAGCCTCTGCATCCTCTACTTTGAAAGGTCTTAAAATCAGTCTTTCAGTTTCTAATGTCAGTTTCATAATCACACCTCATTTTCTTTACCTGCAAAACATAATGAAGCTTTATTCTGCCCAGTCAAGCTGTTCCTTTTTTATGCCTAATTCAATACATTTTCTGCACACTGATTTTTTCTCATCATTATTTCCTATAGGATATTTCAGCACATTATCTCTCACCACTATGTACTTGTATTTTTCATCCTGAAAATCGACATACCAAACCATTCCGCTCTCCGAAGAAAAAGCCATAGCTTTTGAAAGCTTTTCGGGAAAATCTTCTGTAGCGCTTGAAAAAGTTATAGCTGTCCAGTATATGGGCGTGTTGTCGGTTTTCCATATTTCCACACTCTTGATTTCAACACAATCAAGTATTCTTTCAACTTCAAGACTTTCTTTAATTATAAGACCTGTGTACATGTAATTCTCCATCAGGATTGACTCCTGTAAACCTCTTTCATTCTGTGTTCAAGCTCAATCCCCGTGTATTTTCTATTCAGTAAATCCGCCTGCGCCTCATCATCAACCGGATACCAGTCCTCGTACTGAATATCCGCATTATCTGAGAATTTATTAAGCTTATAACACTGCAGAATATAAAAGCTTCCGCATTTTTCGCACCTGACAAGCTTACGATAGCCGTTTTTTCCATCGTCCCAGCGGTAAAGAAACCATTTTATGCTTCCGTCGCTGTTTTTCGGCTTGGGATCGTATTCCTTTATCAGCTCGCAGTTATTTTTACAGCATTTGTTCATATTTTCTTCTCAGGAATAGTCGTACAACTATCCGCCTTCCCCGACTTAATCAGCATAAGCATTGCCACAAATTCGCGGCTTAATATTTCCTGGATTTCATCAGGAGTGAAATTGCATACTCCTGTAGCGATAAGCGCACCTATTGCATAAGTATGAATCCAGTTGTGCTTGAAGAGAAGCTTTGCATTTTCATAGCTTAATTCATAATCACGCTGTATAACTTCAACGCTGATGACTGCCATATCGCCAAGATTTTTAAATACGTCATCAAAATTCTCTGCTTCAGGCTTCTCGGTCATGAATAATAGACGGTAAAGCTTTGGCTGTTCTGAAGCGAATAAAACCATCTGAACACCGAGCTCCTTGTACACAGGGGTAAATTCCATTGCTCTTCTTGCGTACACCTCAAATCGTGCAAGCGCGGCATTTCTGACCTCGTGAAGTAATTCATCCATGTTTTTGAACGCAGTAAAAATCGGCTGTGTGGATGTTCCTATAGCAGAAGCAATTTCTCGTGCTGTAAGCGATCTGATTCCCTTTTCCGAAGCAAGCACAAGGGCTGCTTCAACTATTTCTTCTCTTGTAAATTTAGCTTTAGGCGGCATAATATCTCTCCATTCTGAAACTTTTGTTGCGTAACATTTGTTATATTATAACAGATGTTATTTTATTTGTCAATAGAAAATAGGCTGATTATCGTACAATAAAATACGATAATCAGCCTTTCTATAACACATTTTCAGGGTTACATATTGTTCATTCTTGTTATTATATAATTTTCAAGGACTGCCGCTGTACCCTCTATGCCAAGCTTACTGCTGTTTACGCAGATATCATAACAACGAGAATCTCCCCATTTACCTTCACAGTAATAGTTATGATAAGCCTTTCTATGCTTGTCATGACGATACATAGCCGCTTTAGCCTGTGCCTCGTTCATACCTCTTACCTGACAGATACGCTTTATCTTAGCTTCTTCATTACCAAGAATAAAGAGTGAAATCATCGCCTTGTTATCATCAAGAACTCTTTCAGCGCATCTTCCCACAACAACAAAGGATTTGCCTTCCTGAGCCAGCTTTCTGATAAAATCGAACTGCATATTTGCAACGCTTTCTTCTGGAGAATTGCTATAGCCCTTTACGGTACGGGAAAGAAGATGCTTTTTCGGAACCTCGTCATACTGCTTGAGCTCTTCGGGTTCTACGTTCTTTTCCTGAGCAATTTCATCAAGAAGATTATGGTCATATAAGGGGATATCGAATTTTTTCGCAAGTATTTCAGCAATCGCATGTCCGCCGCTTCCATACTCTCTTCCGATTGAAATAATGAGCTGTTTTTCCATAGCTTCCTCCTTACAGATATCTTACAAATATAATAACAGTACAGATAAGTAAAACTATAATTGTTGCAGGTGCACACGCCTTGCAGTATCTGCCCCAGCCGATAGGATAACCCTGCTTTGCAGCAACAGAGGTACCTACAACATTCGCGGATGCTCCGATAGGAGTTGCACTTCCGCCGATATCAGTACCCATCGAAAGCGCCCATGCAAGTGTTGTAAGCTCTACGCCCTGTGTAGCCGCAAGAGTCTTGATAATCGGAATCATTGTTGCGGCGAAAGGAATGTTATCCACAAATGCGCTGGCAATAGCGGATACCCAGATAATAATGCCAAGCATAAGCATTACATTACCATTACTTATATCACCTATCATCTTTGCAACAAGCTCGAGAACACCTGTGTGTTCAAGTCCTGCCACAACGATAAATAAGCCTACAAAAAAGAGTATAGTCTTGTAGTCAACGCCCTTTAAGATTTCAGGAATATGCTTAGGCGAGGTTACAAGAGTAACTATTGCAATAAACATACCTATAAAAGACACAGTAAGTCCTGTCTGGGCATGAGTTACAAGAAGAATTACTGCCACTAAAAAGATAACAGTGCTTATAATAAAGCCTCTCTTGTCTTTTATTGCATCCGAAGGTAACGGGAACTTGCTTATATCCAGCGGCTCTCCGCTTGTGTTTTTCAGCTCCTTACGGAAGAAAATGTAGAAATAGAGAATCGCCGCAATCATGCTGACGCCTGCCATTACACCTGTGTTGCAGATAAAATCAGCAAAGGAATAACCGAGAGATGTTCCGATAATTATGTTGGGCGGGTCGCCGCACATTGTTGCGCTTCCGCCGAGATTAGCACAGAATACTTCTGCAAGTATCATAGGTACGGGATTGAATTTCAGAAGCTGTGCAAGCTCAACAGTAACAGCCGCAAGGAACAGTATGACGGTAATACTGTCGATAAACATAGCAAGAATACCTGACATTATCATAAAAGTAATGAAAATCGGTATAGTTTTACATTTAACAAGCTTGGCAATCAGCATACAAAGCCAACGGAAAAAGCCTACTCTCGCCATACCCTCTACCATTATCATCATTCCTGCTATAAAGATAATGGTTTCCCAGTTTATTCCGGGGGCGGATTCTGCCGAATTACCTGTATGGTACCAGAATTCGGGGGTAATTATACTGCCGAAATTAAGAGTTTCTACTACTGCTTTGCCGCTTTGCATACAGATACCCATAACAAGGCCCAGCGTAAGCACACCACAGCCAAGAGTTACATAATGACGTTCAATCTTATCAACAACAATGAGAATAAACATCACTACGAAAATGACTGCCGCCACAATCTGTGATATCATTTTAAATACCTCTCTTTTGTTCCGACGTTATATTGTAATTTTCTGTCGGATTTTTTCACACAAGCTTTAGTCTATCACAAAGGTAGATTTTTTACAATGGACATAATCTACAATTATTTCTGCCCCTTTTGAAGAAAAAGCATCAAAATACAAGCCTTTATAGCCTGTGTTAAAGAAACGGTAAAGATTTTCACAAAAAGCCTCTCTGAAGGACAGAGAGGCTTAATATTTTTATTGCTTTGACAGCTGTTCAAAGATTTCTTCTTCCGTTTTAGGAAGTTCAAAATAACCGCCCTGAATAAAGCTGACGCCGGAATTCATGGCCGCGTCATACTGACCCTTATGCTCGATGTTCTTGACGCCCACTGTAATCCCCTTCATTTCCGCAAGAGAGAGAGTTGTATCAAGAATAACATGGTCAAAATTATCACCTGAATTAGTGATAAAGCTTACACCTGTTTTTATCATGTCAATATATGAATTCTTAAGGATATTCAGAGGAAGGAATTCATAACCAAAGCCATCGATACATACGTTGACGCCGAGTCTTTTAAGCTTTCCGAGAGTTGCGGCGGTAGCGTTATACGCAAGAACATGAGAAGCCTCAGGAACCTCCACAATAAGAGCCGAAGCTGGTAATCCGCTCTTGGTAAGAGCAGTCTGGATTGACATAGGAAGGGCACCCGTCTGCATTTCATGGGTAGTCAGATTTACGCTTATCTTAATATCCTTACCTGTAAACTCTCTCAATTTTACACAGAATTCACAGGCTTTAGGAATAACCCACAGGTCAATAGAGGCGTCAAGTCCTACCTTTTCCATAAGCTTCATGAATATCTTCGGAGAAACATAACCGGATTCATCACTCTTCCAGCGTAAAAGCGTTTCATAATGGATTATTTCACCCGATATATCATAAACAGGCTGATATGTAAGGATAAAATTACGCATATCATCAGCTATGCATTTTCTCAGTTCTATTTCCAGGTTATTGGCAGAACCTCTTGAATCAAGAAATTCCTGATTATAGAAGGCGTAGGTGTTTTTACCATACTCGTTGGCTCTGTAAAGTGAAAGCGTTGCGGCACGGTATAAATCCTCGCTGTTTTCGGTAATCGCTCCGTAGGAGGCGATTCCTATAGCGGCTTCAGCGAACTGTTCAACCGCGTCAACCACAAAGGGCATGGTAAAACGCTCAATAATTTTATGTGCCATAGCCTGTGCTTCCTCGGAGGAAAAGCCTCTGAGAACAAGCATGAATATACTGCCCGAATAGCGGTATACATTCTCCCCTGCCATGGTATCGTTGGTGAAATATTCCGCTACGAGCTGTAAAAGCTTATCTGTATATTTCTGACCAAAGACTTCGTTGAGGAAACGGGTATTAAGAACCTGAACAGCCATAACAACGCCGTCTTCCTTATCGTTGAGGTATTTTGCAACATCAAGATCCAGCTTTGCACGGTTCTTGACTCCAAGCATACTGTCGTAAAAAGCAAGCTTATAAAGCTGTCTGTTCTTGCTTTCGATTTCACGATCCATTTTACAACGGAAAATGATCGAAGAAAGAACCTGGGAAACGTTACGGATAATTTTTCTGTCGTTATAGCTCCATCTCTTTTCCTTATCGAAAACGCCGTAGAAGATAAAGCCGTTTTCACCATTGTTATCTATTATTTTTGAGATAGCGTAGGCAGTAACGTTCAGATCCTTCAAGCCCTCGTCGTTTTCAACGGAAAAATAGTTTTCGGAATTATCGAGAGCAGAGAGAATCTTTTCTTCATTATCTATAAGGAACTGATTTGTTTCAGCACTCTTAAGCTGATTCTTTGACCAGCTGCATTTTTCCTCGCCTTCGCTGAAGGCAGAAATAACGCCGAGACCGAGATACTTTCCTATCATATCAAGAACACGGTCAAGAGCAGTCTGGGCAGAAGCCTCCTCCATAATTACAGACTGCATACTGTTGATAAGCATCTGCTGTTCAACATTTGTGCCTAACTGTCGGTTTACGGCACGGGAATTCTCCATTTCATTATAAAGAGTTATAAGAGAATGAGCTATACGGGAAAGACTTTCCGACATAGCGGTAAGAAAGGAAGAAAGCTCGTTTACCCTCGGTTTTGAGGAATATAATCCCCAGTAACCGCCCACCTTATAATTGAACCTTACGGGCTCAATGACCGAATGCTTAAAGGTGTTGAAATCAATACTTTCCGGATTTTCGGCAGTAGAACAGATAAGCCTGTTCTTATCGTCAAAAATGGCAGAAATGATACTTTTATCATTAAGAAATGGCTTTTGTACCTTCATGAGATAACTTTTTCCGCAGATCTCCTCAAGGGTAGCACCATTATGATTAAGCTCAGAGATTTTTGTTCCCTGTCGTTGTTCAAATTCGTTAATAACACTGTCATTAGGAATGCAGTCAAGATATTCGTATACGTCAAGAAGTACGCCGTCAAAATAGTCATCGTTTTTACTGCAACACATATAAGCCCAATGCAGTTCATTTTCAAACTCAAGTCTGAAATGAGTATACATTCGGCTTTTTCCGCTTAATGCAAATTCATTAAGAGTATCCATAAGGGTAGGAAAATCATCGATGTAAACAAAATCTGAAAACGGATAAGCACGGAGAAGAACTTCCCCGTCATCATAATTACCCACAATCTGCATCGTGATGCTTCCTATTGTACGAACCCTTATATCTATGCAGTTATATTTCTTCAACAGAGCGAATAGCTCATTCATAGACATATTCCTTCCGTATATTTCTTTCTTATATAAAGATAACACAATTTATTAACAAAATCAATAGTATTTTGTAAAATTTGCTATTTTTTACAAAAGTTTATCAAATATTTGACAAAGTATATAAATAGTCTTCTGAATAAAAAATTAAAGGTATCAGTACTGCTACCGATACCTTTTTCTTATTTCATAAACTGGAAACCGATTATTCCTATAATTGAAATTACGCTTCCTATGATACTCATTTTATTTAAATTTTCTTTCCTGAAAAGCCCGATTATGAACAAAGCGATCAGAATTATCGGTTGAATCATCATATAGCCTGTGAGACTTATTGCTATAGCGGCATTTTCGGCATAAAGACCCACCGCATTGGGAATCTTGGTAAGAACACATACGATACTTCCCTTTTTCTTTTCGCCTATAAGAGTCTTCATTCTGATAAAAGGAATAAGAGCTATTGAAAGAAGTATAAGCGCAAAGTAAAGTATCATATCGCTGGGCATGAATACCGTCATTTCCTTCATAATCACACCGTAAGCAAATTTAACCAGTATGTAGAAGATAAGCGGAAGAATAATCTTTCTGTAAGAAACCTTTTCTCCATTGGATTTTGCGATAAAGAACAGCCCAGCCCCTGTAAAAAGGATAAAAATAAGAGAAATCCAGTTAAAAGCTTCTCCGTAAAACAAAATATCCGACAGATATGAAACAAACATCGCTATACCAAGCCACGCTTTAAGCTCAAAGGCAGACATATCCGTAAGAACAAGAGCGCTCAGCTTGAACTCTCCGAATTTTGTTCCTGCGATAAGTATTACTGCAAGAACAGCCTGCCAGGAGAGTGTGAAGGGCTGAAAATTGAACATCATCACAGGAGTCATGAACACTGCGGTAGCAAGAGCCATGATAAAGGTAAGCTCGTTGCCGTTCAGTTTACCTTTTGAAACACAGTATTTATCACTCAGAGATGTGATGACATAACAGGCGGCGGCAATAAAAACACTAATCATAATCAGCTTTAAAAGGCATTAAATTTCAATCGTTCATAAAAAATAACATTCTGAACGCTTCTTTATTTAAGTATGCCTTTTCCTTTCCGAAATTATAGATTTTCCGACTAATTATATTACAATCAGCAATTAAAGTCAATACCTCTTTATCATCTGTAAATACAGTCGCTTTTTGCACATATATCACAGTTTTTTCACCAATATAGAATATAATATGCAAAAACAGACAAAACGAGTTTATTTTTAATATTTAAAGTTGCATTTGACTTTAAAATATGCTATAATAATATGCTGATATTATATATAGTATAGGGTGTTAGTTATGAGAATTATCGGAATCGACCCGGGCTATGCTATCGTGGGCTTCGGAGTAATCGAATATAATAAGGCTTCCTTTAGGGCAATCCAGTATGGAGCGGTAACAACTCCCGCAGACATGGATTTCAACAGCAGGCTTAAAGTAATTTATGATGATGTAAGCTACATACTTGACAGCTTCAAGCCTGAATATCTGGCTATTGAACGTCTTTATTTCACCACTAACCAGAAAACCGCCATTGATGTTGCGGAAGCGAGAGGAGTTATTCTTCTTGCGGCAAGACAGCGCGAGATACCGATTTTTGAATATACACCCCTGCAGGTCAAGCAGTCGGTAACAGGCTACGGTAAGGCGATAAAAAAACAGGTTCAGGAAATGACCAAGCGTATACTGAATCTTCCCGAAATACCTAAGCCCGACGATACCGCCGACGCTCTTGCTATAGCGGTATGTCATGCTCACTCCTACAACTCAAGATTAAGCGACTACAGATAATTACGGAGAAGTTTATGAAAAAAAGAAAGATAAAAAATCCCGAATTCCTTCCTATGGTTGTTTCACTTATTGCATTTGCATGCAATATCGTGATTTCTGTTCTTATAACAAAATCGGACGAGGTAACCTCTAAAATACTTTTCTATATCGGTATATTCTGCATAATAGTTTCCTTCTTCCTTCCGATTATAGCGAAAGCCTTTACTTACTCGGGCTTCTTCAATATAGAGGGCTACAATCAGGCTCATATAATCAACAGCTATAATCTTAACGGCTGGATAAAGGGAAAATATCTCTTTCTTGACGCAGTAGGCGCAAGAGTAGACAACAGGTTTGCAGACGCTTTTTTCGCATTTAACCATTGTCTTGCTGTAGCTAACGATAAAAGGCTTCGTCTCGCCTGCTACAAGGAGCTTGCGGTATTTATGCCGAGAGAACTTCTCAATATCCCGATTCTTATTAAGGGCTATGAGGAATTCCCCGATAATGAGGTTATTTTTAACGAAATCGCAAGCTATTATATGTGGTTTGAAAATGCGGATGATAAAGAAGGAAGAGAATTTTTTGAAAAAGCCATTGAAATGACAAAGGATGAGGTCCGCAAAAGTCACGCATATTTCTATTTAGGTCTTAAAAAGCTTTATGCTTCCGATTATGACGGAGCTCTTGAGCTTCTTCGTAAGGCGGAGGAGCTTAACAACAATCCTCCTGCCTATCTTTACCTTGATACTGCAGTTGCTTACGCTTGTATAAAGGATTATGACAATGCGAGAGCTTACGCATTCAAGGCAGTAACAAAGGTTGACAATGCCGCAGATATTGATTACATAAAAGAAAAGCTTGAATATTTATTCAGAATGAACACTTCAGAAATAAATCCTGAGGTTGAAAAGCTTGTTGCTGAACTCAGCCGCCGTGACCAGATTCATACCAGCGATTCTATAAGCATGGCAGATATCGAAAAGAAAGTCGAGGAAATTTTACAATGATATACAGCGTAAGGGGTAAGCTTACCCACACCGAACAGAATCTTGCAGTTGTGGAATGCGGCGGAATAGGTTACGCCTGCCGTACTACTGCCTATACCCTGTCACCTCTTAAAATCGGTGAGGAGGTTTTTCTTCTCACATATATGCACGTCAGAGAGGACGCCGTTGAGCTTTTCGGCTTCGGAGATAAGACTGAGCTGAACTGCTTCAAGATGCTCCTTACCGTTTCGGGAGTAGGTCCTAAGGCGGCTCTTTCGATACTTTCCGACCTTTCGCCTCAGGCCTTTGCACTTTGTGTTGCAGGTGGAGACAGTAAGCTTCTTACCCGTTCACAGGGCATTGGAAAAAAGATAGCCGACAGAATTGTTCTTGAATTAAAGGACAAGCTTTCGGGAGAGCTGGGAACAATTTCCGCAGATACTTATTCAGAGCTTTCAAATGTCAGCATTCCTGCAGGAAATAACGCTTCCGAAGCTATTTCCGCACTTGTTGTTCTCGGATTTTCCACCGCACAGGCTCAGAAGGCTCTTGCAGGACTTCCCTCGGATATGCCTGTATCGGAAATGGTAAAGGAAGGTTTAAAAAGAATCAGTAGCCTTTAATTGTTAATCTGCATATAATATAAGGAGGAAGCCTCGTGATTGAACTAAATGACAATCATGGTGAAAACAGAACTGAACGTATTATCGAACCTGTTCTTACCACAGATGATGTTGATATAGAATTTAACCTTCGACCCAAGCATCTTACGGAATATATCGGACAGGATAAGGTTAAGGAAAATTTAAAGATATTTATTGAAGCGGCTAAGGCGAGAGGAGAAAATCTCGACCATGTTCTTCTTTATGGCCCTCCCGGACTGGGTAAGACTACGCTCGCGGGAATTATTGCTAACGAGATGGGCGTAAATATTAAAATTACATCAGGCCCCGCAATAGAAAAACCGGGAGATCTGGCGGCACTTCTTACAAATCTCAAGGACGGAGACGTTCTCTTTATTGACGAAATTCATCGTTTATCCAGACAGGTGGAAGAAGTTCTCTACCCTGCCATGGAGGATAATGTCCTTGATATAATTATCGGAAAAGGTCCTTCGGCTCAGTCCATAAGAATTGACCTCCCGAAATTTACTCTTGTAGGTGCTACCACAAGAGCAGGTCAGCTTACTGGCCCTCTTCGTGACCGTTTTGGGGTTATTCAGAGGCTTGAGCTTTATACAGAAGATCAGCTTTGCGATATTATAATGCGTTCTTCGGTAATTCTTTCAATCCCAACCCTTAAGGACGGAGCCTTTGAGCTCGCAAGAAGATCAAGAGGCACTCCCCGAATAGCAAACCGTCTCCTTAAAAGAGTCCGTGACTTTGCCGAGGTTATGGGTGACGGTAAGATTACAAAGGATCTGGCAGATATTGCTCTCGATCGCCTTGAAATCGACAAGCTTGGTCTTGACAGCCTTGACAGAAGAATGCTTACTATGATAATCAAGGGTTATAACGGCGGTCCTGTTGGACTCGAAACCCTTGCTTCCGCTCTCGGCGAAGAAGCTGTTACTCTCGAAGATGTATGCGAGCCATTCCTTATGCAGTTGGGCTTCATTGCAAGAACTCCGAGAGGAAGAATGGCTACCGCTCTGGCATACAATCACTTAGGTATCGAGCAGCAAGGTCAGCAGACCTTCTGATACTGCTTTAATATAGATTTGACAGGAGATTTTTACTATGGGAAGATTATTCGGAACAGACGGCGCAAGAGGTGTTGCAATAACCGAGCTTACCTGCGAAATGGCTATGAATATCGGTAAGGCGGCGGCTATCGTCCTTACCAAAAATAAGCCTTCGGGAAATAAGGCGAAGATACTCGTGGGTAAGGATACCCGTGTTTCCTCTGATATCCTTGAAGCGGCACTTATTTCGGGAATTATGTCTGTGGGTGCGGATGTTGAGCTTTTAGGAGTAGTTCCTACCCCTGCGGTGGCATATCTTGTAAAATATTATGACGCTGACGCAGGCGTAATGATTTCAGCCTCCCACAATACCGTGGAATATAACGGAATAAAGCTTTTCGCGGGTACAGGCTTCAAGCTCCCCGACGAGGTTGAAAATGAAATCGAAGCACTCATTCTTGATACTCCCGAAAAAATGGCTCTTAAATGCGGTACTGACGTGGGAAGAATGACAATAAGCGAAAATGCGGCTGAAGATTATGTAAAGCATCTTCTTTCCACTACCGACAATAATGTAAAAAATCTCAGAATACTGGTTGACTGCGCTAACGGAAGTGCAAGCTCTACAGCCCGCGACCTTTTCACAAGACTTAACGTTGATTTCGATATTATAAACGCTGAGCCTGACGGCTGTAACATAAATGAAAACTGCGGCTCTACCCATGTTGAGCTTTTACAGGATATGGTTATAAAGGGCGGATATGATTTTGCAGTATCCTTTGATGGAGACGCAGATCGTTGTCTCGCAGTAGACAATGAAGGAAAAATCGTGGACGGCGATAAGCTTATCGCTATTATTTCCAACAAAATGAAGGCTGACGGTACTTTGAGAAAGAATACTGCTGTAGTTACGGTAATGAGTAATTTAGGCTTCCATACATATATGAAAAACAACGGCATCAATACTGTATGTACCGCTGTCGGAGACAGATATGTACTGGAGGAAATGCTTAAAAGCGGTTATAATATAGGCGGCGAACAGTCGGGACACATTATTTTTCTGGATTACGCAACAACAGGAGACGGTCAGCTTACTGCAGTACAGCTTATCGACCTTCTTTCAAAATCAGACAAGAAGCTTTCCGATTTAATAAAGGATATCCCCGATTATCCCCAGCTTCTCGTTAATATAAAAATTACTGAGGATAAGAAAGGTCTCTGGAATAAGACGGAATCAATACTTTCCGTAATCAAGGAAGCTGAAACAGCTATGGGTCAGGACGGAAGAATCCTCGTAAGAGAAAGCGGCACCGAGCCCCTCGTAAGAGTTATGATAGAAGGTAAGGAAAAGGAAAAGGTTGAATTCTGGACAAATTCAATAGCCGATAAGATAAGAGACGAGCTTTGTTAAGCGAAAGGATATCCGATATGCAGGATGAATCAAGAATCTGCCCCTACTGCGGAGCGGAAATGGAAAAAGGAAAGCTGAGCGGAGACGGACGTTCACCTATTCAGTACAGCAACGAAAAAGAAACCCTTCCTATTATAGATTCTATAAAGGAAAATGAACGTCATTTTATTGTAGCAAAGCCGAAGTTTTTCGGATATGCAGTAAAAGAATGCTTCAGATGCAGAATGTGTCGTAAGATAATTATAGACTACGGCGAAAAATAAATGAAAAGGAAGTCAGGAATTTGAGAATTGCAGACAACTGGCAGGATTACTGCCTTATAGATACATCAAAAGGCGAAAGACTTGAGCGGTGGGGCGATATAACGCTTATCCGCCCCGACCCTCAGATAATATGGGAGACACCTTCACTTGCTCACGAATGGAATACTGCTCACGCTAAGTATATCCGTTCATCTTCGGGCGGCGGAGCCTGGGACTATAAAAAGAGATTTTCCGAAAGCTGGACTATAAAGTACAGAAATCTCACCTTTATGGTTAAGCCTACAGGCTTCAAGCATACGGGACTTTTCCCCGAGCAGGCGGTAAACTGGGATTACTGCGATAAGCTTATAAGAAACGCAGGCAGAGAGATAAACGTACTCAATCTTTTCGCCTACACAGGCGGTGCTACCCTTGCTTGCGCCAATGCAGGAGCTAAAGTATGTCACCTTGACGCTGTAAAGGGAATGGTTGACTGGGGTAAGGAGAACGCAAGGCTCAGCGGTCTTTCCGATAAGCCTATAAGATGGATAGTTGACGACGCTATGAAATTTCTTGGAAGAGAAATCCGCCGCGGAAACAAGTATGACGGTATCATACTTGACCCGCCCAGCTACGGAAGAGGTACAAACGGCGAAATGTGGAAGCTTGAGGATTGTATCCATGAGCTTATGCAGCGTTGTACAGCGGTACTTTCCGATAAGCCGTTGTTCATACTTCTGAACAGCTATACAACAGGTCTTTCCCCCTCTGTCATGGCATACCTTCTCTATATGACAGTAGGTCAGAAATATAAAATTAAGGTTGAAGCAGAGGAAATCGCACTGCCTGTAAAGAATACGGGACTTGCTATCCCCTGCGGAAATACAGCAATAGTATCTTTTGAATAAAGGAAATGTAATGAACATTATTGAAGTTAAGGACCTTGAATTTGAATACAGAACTTACGACGAGGACGGCGAAGTTACCGAATCAAACAAGGTTTTAAAGGGAATAAATCTCGAAATTCCGAAAGGACAGTTTGTAGCTGTACTGGGACATAACGGCTGTGGAAAATCAACTCTTGCCAAGCATTTCAACGGTATTCTTACCGCTACAGGCGGAAGCGTAACCGTTAAAGGAATGGACGCAGCAGATGACGACAAGATTTTCGATATACGTCAGACTGTGGGAATGGTTTTCCAGAATCCCGATAACCAGCTTGTTGCTACCGTTGTTGAAGAGGATGTAGCCTTCGCTCTGGAAAATCTCGGCGTACCTCCTGCTGAAATAAGACAGCGTGTTGACGAAGCGCTTAAAACCGTAAGCATCTACGAATTCCGTGAAAAATCGCCTCACCACCTTTCAGGTGGTCAGAAACAGCGTGTTGCTATCGCAGGCGTTCTCGCCATGAGACCCGACTGTATCGTTCTTGACGAGCCGACAGCCATGCTTGACCCTAAGGGCAGACGTGAGGTTATGAACACAATTAAACAGCTCAACGAACAGGGTGTAACCATAATTCTTATAACTCACTACATGGATGAAGCAGTACAAGCACAGCGTGTAATAGTTATGGATGACGGTAAAATAGTTATGGATGACGTTCCTCGTAAGATTTTCGAACAGGTCGACGCTCTTAAGGGTTATTCTCTTGATGTACCACAGGTCACCGAGCTCATGTATGAGCTCAGAAAAAACGGAATTGATGTTCCTGTAAGCGTTCTTACAGAGGATGAATGTGCCGAAGAGCTTCTTAAGCTTAAGCATAAAAGCAAGGATTTCAGCAGTACTGCCGTTAAAAAAGAAGAAGATAAAGACGAAAAGAATTACGCAGTAGAAATTAAAAATCTTACCTATAAATACGGCGTAGGAACACCTTACATGTCAGTAGCTGTCGATAATGTCAGTGTAAGCATAGAAAAAGGAAGTTTCACAGGCGTTATCGGTCATACAGGTAGCGGAAAATCCACTCTTATCCAGCATATCAACGGACTTCTGAAGCCTTCCGAGGGTGAAGTCCTTATAAATGGTAAAAATATCTGGAGTAAGGGCTCCGATATTCGTTCGGTACGCTTTATGGCGGGACTTGTATTCCAGTATTCGGAATATCAGCTTTTTGAAGAAACAGTTTACAAGGATATAGCCTATGGCCCTAAGAATATGGGACTGTCTGATGAAGAAGTTGACAAGTGCGTCCGTGAGGCGGCGAAGGCTATGGGTATTTCGGATGAGCTTCTTGAACGCTCCCCCTTCGACCTTTCAGGCGGTCAGAAAAGAAGGGTTGCTCTTGCGGGAGTTATAGCCATGAAGCCTGAGATACTGATTCTTGATGAGCCTGCGGCGGGTCTCGACCCTAAGGGACGTGACCTTGTACTTGATGAAATTGCCGAATATCACAGGAATTCAGGTACGACAATTCTTCTTGTGTCCCACTCCATGGAGGATATAGTAAAATACGCGGATAAAGTTCTCGTTATGAACAGAGGTAAGCTTTTCTGTTACGAGGATACCGACGTAGTATTCAGCTATTCAAGAGAATTAAGACAGGTAGGCCTCGGAATACCTCAGATTTCACGATTATCTCATATTCTTGCCGAAAAAGGTATGAATCTCGGCGAGGATATTTATACTGTAGAACGAGCTAAAAAAAGAATTCTGGAGATTATAGATGCTTAAAGATATTACAATAGGTCAGTTTTTTCCCGGTAACTCCATTATACACCGTATGGATAGCCGTTTTAAAATTGTACTTTCTCTTTTATATGTGATAATGCTGTTCGTGGCACAGAATTTTTACGGACTTGCCCTTTCGGGAGTATTTATCCTTATGGTTTTTGCCCTCTCGGGAGTAGGCTTTAAGATGATGCTTAAGAGCCTTAAGCCGATAATTCCGATTATTCTGTTTACTGCAATACTCAATCTTTTGTTTGTAAAGGGAGACGACGCTCCTCTTCTCAGCTTCTGGATAATAAATATTTACCGGGAAGGTATCGAAACGTCAATATTCATGATGTCGAGAATAATTCTTCTTATTATAGGAATGTCTCTTCTCACCTATACAACATCACCTATCGTCCTTACCGACGCCATAGAAAGGCTTATGTCTCCTCTCCGTGCAGTAAAATTCCCCGTTCATGAGCTTGCTATGATGATGACGATAGCACTTCGCTTTATTCCTACTCTTATAGAGGAAACGGATAAGATAATGATGGCTCAGAAAGCAAGAGGCGCAAACCTCGATTCAGGCGGAATAATAAAAAGAGCGAAATCGATGATACCTATTCTTATTCCCCTTTTTGTAAGCGCATTCAAGAGAGCCAATGAGCTTGCTACTGCGATGGAATGCAGATGCTACCGAGGCGGAGAAGGCCGTACAAGAATGAGACAGCTTAAGGCTACAGCTATTGATTATCTGTGCTCAGGAATTGTACTGTGCGTATTTACGCTTGTTATTATAAACAATATAGCTTTTAACTAAGGTAAATTGTATTTATGAGAAATCTTAAAGTTTTTATTTCCTATAACGGTGCCGCTTACCACGGCTGGCAGAGACAGAATAACCATATTACTGTTCAGCAGACTATCGAAGACAAAATGGGTATCTTACTCAATTCTCCTGTAACGATTAACGGATGTTCCAGAACTGACGCAGGCGTTCATGCCAAGGAGTTCTGCTTCAACGCCAAAATCGAAAACAATATTACCTGTGAAGGCTTTATAAAAGCCATGAATTCCCTGCTTCCCGATGATATTGTGGTATTATCCTGCGAGGATACAGATGAAAACTTCCACGCTAGATATGATTCCGTGGGAAAAGAATATCTTTATCTTGTCAACAACGGACAGCGAAGAGATGTTTTCATGAAGGACACATCCTTCTTCTACCCCTATAAGCTTGACGAAAAAAGGCTTGATGAAGCTTCAAAGCTTTTTATAGGCGAGCATGATTTTTCCGCCTTCTGTAAGGCTGAAGCAAAAGAGCATCTCAAGTCTACAGTAAGAACTGTTACGGATTTCCATGTGGAAAGAAACGGTGATTATGTCAGCTTTTATGTAAGCGGAAACGGATTTCTTCATAATATGGTAAGAATACTTGTAGGAACTCTCATATACATAAACGAAGGAAAGCGTACAGAAAAGGATATCCTTCTTTCTCTCGAAAAGGGAGAGCGTGAAATCGCAGGAAAAACTATATCCCCTTCGGGACTATATCTTAATAAAGTATTTTACTGATACAGAAAGGAAGTGAAAAAATGAAGGTACTTGAACAGCCTGTTCATAACAATGACAATAACAAGAAGTCTGAACCGGATAAAAAAACAGGCAACGTAAATCTGACGAAATATCGGAACAAGAAAAAACGTACAAAAAGTATGTTTAAGCTTATTCTTGTTCTGCTGGGTGTAATCGCATTCCTTATAGTATGGTACAATGCGGATACTATTTTCGAGCCATTAAGAGGTATCGCTTCCAAGATTGAAAATAAAACCTCATACGCAGTGGGCTTTCCTGTTACACTTCCGGGTAGTACCGAGTATTCCTTTAAGGAATCGGGAGATATTTTTTCACTACTTACCGATACTTACCTTTATACCTATAAAAATACGGGCGAACAGATTTACGCCCTTAAGCACGGCTACAGCAAGCCTGAACAGATTACAAATGAAAAGAGAATACTTCTTTTTGATAAATCGGCATATAATTTTGCCCTTTACAGCAAAACAAGCCTTATCTACACAAAAACACTTGAAGATAAAATAGTATATGCCAATATCGGCGACGGAGATATGGCGGCGATAGTAACCGACTCCTCCCGTTATTCCAATGTACTATATATATACGACGGCGGCGGAAACTGGAAATATACAAAGAAATTCGCTGATGAAAATGTAATGCAGGTAGCCTTTACAGGTGACGGTACTCATATTGTAGTTTCCACAATAAGCGTTGACAGCGGTGAAATTGTCACAAACTACTATAAGTTCTCGATAAAAAGCACAGAAGGCCCTGTATGGAGCTACTCCTTCAAGGGTAACAGCCTTCCCTGCGGACTTTATGCAGACAGCAATAATGTTATTTCTGTCTGTGACAATATAGTTCTTTCCCTTAATTCAAGAGACGGAAGCTATATCAACAGCTACAGCTACAACGGAACACTGAAGCATTTTGACCTTTCGTCGGATTACTGCTCAATCCAGTTCAATGAAAGCTCAACAAATAAGAATAACTTAACAGTTCTGAACAATAAATGCGAATTTACCGGCTCAATCATGGTTACTGCAAATACACAGCGAATCATAAACAGTGAGGGTTCTGTATATATTCTTGACGGTATCCATCTGAAAAAATTCGACATAGCTACGGGAATTGAATCGGAGCTTGCCCTGTTCAGCGAGGACTATACCGATTTTGTTAAAATCGGAACAGACATAATGCTTCTCGGTTATGATACTGTAAATAAAATAAATCTTGCTTCTTAGCAGACAAAAGGAGACAAAAATGGGATATGAATTTTTCTGGTTTTATGACCTGATACTTGTTGCCGTAATTATAGCCGCACTATTCAACGGCATAAAAAAGGGCGCTGTAGCGGTAGTTATAAGCGCAGTAGCCGCTATTGTCGGATTTATTGTAGCCTTTGCCGGCTGTAATATTATTTCGGACGCTATATATACAAGCTCCATAAAGGAGCCTCTTACCGAATATATTGATGAAACGGTTGAAGATACAGTAAGCTTTGATATAATAGATGGTCTCGCTGAAATAGATATGACTAAAACCATAGTAAAAGAAAAGTATATTTCTGAAGAAGATCTTTCCTTTAACGATAAGGGCATAGCTATCCTTGACCTTTCCTCGGCAAATATGAGCGAAACGGGAATGAACGAAGCAAAGCTCTCTATTTTCGGTATCGACGAGGAATTCAACTACAATGAAGTAAAGATCGGTAATGTTGAAATTTCAGAAAATGAGCTTGAAAAATATGGTTTTAACACTATCATTCTTGCTCATACACTTTCTACCAATATCACTTCAGGCGAACTTTATAATACCTTCAAGGATGTCGGAGCAAAAATATCCGAGGTTATTCCCCTTGTATTCGGAAATTATGACGATAAGGTAAGCGAAGGTAAGACAGATACGCTCTATGAGCTTGTTTTATCGGTAATTTATGTTGACAACGGTAATTTCGGTGAGGTTATCGTAAATAATATCGTTGATCCCTTTATACTTATACCTATGAAGGTGCTTATTTTCATATTACTTTTTGTTATTGTGGTTTCTGTTCTTAATCTTATAGCAAAGGCAGCCAAGATAATAAATAAGATTCCCGTAATCGCTTCTCTTAATGAGCTTCTCGGTGCAGTATTAAGTCTTGCGGAAGCACTTATAATAATGATAGTTATCTGTACAGTAATAAGATTTATAATAAGCATCGGCGGAGATTCTCTTGTATTCCTGAACGAAGCAACCATAGATAAAACAATACTTTTCAAGGTGCTTTATACCTTCGATCCTCTTAAGATAATGAGTGTGATTTTATAAGAAAGGAGCATATATATTATGATGATGTGCTGTAAATGTAAAAAACGTCCCGCTGTTGTTTTCATGTCGGGTATGAACGGTAACCAGCGTTTTGATAACGGCTACTGCCTTGTCTGCGCAAAGGAAATCGGTATACCTCAGGTCAATGAATACCTTAAGCAGATGGGAATTTCCGAAGACGACTTTGAAAACGGAATGAATATGCTTTTCGGCGGTAGTGAGATTGACGAAATAGATATGGATGCAGATATTTCCGAGGATGAATACGATGAAAGCGATGAAGACTCCGTAGACGGCTTCAAGAGCGGCGGAGCAGGAACAATGCCTGCGTTTATCCAGAGTTTCTTCGGCGGAAATAAGGATTCGGGGAAACAGTCTGACAACGGAGCAGATAATGCCGAAAAGAACGAAAAAACTGCCAAGAAAAAAAGTAAGGAAAACAAAAAGCGTAAGTTTCTCAATACCTTCTGTACAAATCTTACTGACAGAGCGAAAAACGGAAAGCTTGACCGTATTATAGGAAGAGACAAGGAAATTGAGCGTGTAATCCAGATTCTTTCAAGAAGAACGAAGAATAACCCCTGTCTTATCGGTGAGCCCGGCGTTGGTAAAACTGCTATTGCGGAAGGGATTGCACAGAAAATAGTTGAAGGAGATGTTCCCTACAGATTACAGGATAAGGAGCTTTATCTTCTCGATTTAACAGCTTTAGTAGCAGGAACACAGTTCAGAGGACAGTTTGAAAGCCGTGTAAAGTCACTTATCGATGAAATAAAGACAGCGGGAAATATCATACTTTTCATTGACGAAGTTCATAATCTTGTAGGTACAGGCGACAGCGAAGGTACCATGAATGCAGGAAATATGTTCAAGCCTGCTCTTTCAAGAGGCGAATTACAGGTAATCGGTGCCACTACCTTCAATGAATACCGCAAGTATATCGAAAAGGATAGTGCGCTTGAACGTAGATTCCAGCCTGTAACGGTACTTGAGCCTACTATTGACGAAACTATCGACCTTCTTAAGGGAATAAAGGGCTATTACGAGGAACATCATAAGATAAAGATTGATGACATTCTTCTCCGCCCCTGTGTTACCCTTTCCGAAAGATACATCACCGACAGATATCTTCCCGATAAGGCCATTGACCTTCTTGATGAAGCTTCTGCCTGTGCAAGTATAAAAAATGAATATCTTACTGACTATGAAAAGTGCTTAAAGGAAAAGAGCGAGCTTGACCGCCTTGAAAATGAGCTTACCGATAATACCGAAAATATGGATTATCAGAAGCTGGCTGAAATAAAGACCAAGAGAGCGAAAAATGAAGCTGAACTCAAGAGGCTTGAGCCCCTCATTGAAAATGTGAAGCTTACTCCTGCGGATTTATCCACGGTTATAGAAATGTGGACGGGTATTCCTGCCAAGAAAATCATGGAAACGGAATTCAAGAAGATAGCAAAGCTTGAATCCGTGCTGAAGGAAAAGATTATCGGACAGGATGAAGCCTGCAATAAGGTTGCTGCTGCAATAAAGCGTACAAGAGTACAGCTTTCCACACAGAGGAGACCTGCGTCATTCATTTTTGTAGGTCCTACTGGTGTGGGTAAAACACAGCTTGTAAAGGTTATCGCAGAAGAATTATTCAGCGGCGTTGAGCCTCTTATAAGACTTGATATGTCTGAATATATGGAAAAGCACAGCGTTTCGAAGCTTATCGGCTCGCCTCCCGGATATGTAGGCTTTGACGACGCAGGACAGCTTACCGAAAAGGTCCGCCGCCGTCCCTACTCCGTTATTCTCTTCGATGAAATTGAGAAGGCTCATCCCGACGTTATGAACATACTTCTCCAGATTCTCGACGAGGGTAAGGTGAACGATTCTCACGGAAGAGCAGTAAATTTTGAAAACACAATTATCTGTATGACCTCCAACGCAGGCTCCTCTGACGGCTCAACAGGTATGGGCTTCGGAAAAACCATGGGCGATATGTCCAAGGAAAGAGCCATGAAGGCACTCAGAGAATTCCTCCGCCCCGAGTTTTTAGGAAGAGTTGATGAAATCGTCGTATTCTCTCCCCTTACTGTGGAGGATTATGCAGGTATAGCGAAGCTTCTCCTTTCCGACACAGTAAAGGCGCTCGAGGAGAACTCCATAACCCTGAAAATAAGGCCCTCCGCTTATAAGAAGATTGCCGAAAAGGCCTTCGGCGGAAAATACGGCGGAAGAGATATCCGAAGGGTCATCAGAGAAGATGTTGAGGATAAGATAGCTAATCTTATAATAGAAAGTGAAAATAATACTCCTTCGGAAATTATAATTTCCTCCGATAAGAACGGTATTACGGTGAAATAATGAAAACTGCAATTATAACAGGCGGCACAGGGGCTATAGGAAAAGCCCTTGTTGCTGAATTTTCAAAGGATTATCGGATAGTTTTTACCTATAACAGTAACGTTGAAGCGGCCGAAGAAATCTCAAAGGAATACGGTGCTGAGGCAGTAAGATGCGATATAAGCAAGCCCGATGATGTTCATAGACTTCAGGACTACATGAACAACTGTTCCCTTCTTATAAATAATGCAGGTATATCACAGATAAAGCTTTTCAGCGATATAACTGATAAGGATTGGAATGATATGATAGGTGTTAACCTGTCGGGAGTGTTCTATGTTACCCGTGAAGTCACCCCTTTTATGGTGCATAACAAGGAAGGCTCTATAATAAACATTTCATCGGTCTGGGGAGTTCACGGAGCTTCCTGTGAGGTTCATTATTCCGCCGCCAAGGCAGGAGTTATCGGTCTTACAAAGGCTCTTTCAAAGGAGCTTGGCCCTTCGGGAATACGGGTAAACTGTATTGCCCCCGGAGTTATTGACAGTCCCATGAACGCTCATCTTAACGCCGAAGAAATGCAGGAGCTTATCGATTGTACACCTGTTTCAAGAATAGGAACTCCTGAAGATGTGGCACATGCCGCACGCTTCTTTGAATCCAACACCTTCGCAACAGGTCAGATTCTCGGCGTAGACGGCGGTTTCTGTTAATCGACATAAAAAGTCCTTATGTTCAAATTTTGTTTCATAGGGACTTCAGGCAACACCACACAATTAACGTCTGACGCCTTTGCCGTATGCTTGCTTGTGCCTTTTCCGTCATACTTCACAAAAATACTCGCTAATACATACAGTATTGGCTGTGCTTTTTGTATCGTCTGACGAAAAATTCAGCTTCGCAATCACACGACAATAATTGTGCGGTGTTGCCTTTATTTTTTTATGAAATAGTTGTATAATGGTATTATTATTATAAAGGCGGTAATGTGATGAATTCTGAAAAATTCCAGCTTCTCCGTAAGGAACACGGAACCTTTATCTATCATAGCTATAATATAGACAAAGAAGGTTTTTCCTTCCATTTTTCCATCGATGAATACAATTTTTATCCGAAATGGAAATGGAACGGAAGCTACATAAACAAAAATACCGACATGAAGCTTATAGAATATATTGTTTTTTCTATCGGTATGACCGAGCTTGTCAGCTACTGGAAGTGTGCATGCTGTCCTGTTGTGGAGGTACATTGCGGAAGCCTTGACGAATGGCAGATAAAATGGTGGAAGAAGCTTTATTTCAACGGACTCGGCGAATTCTTTTACCGTAATGGTATAAAGACTGACATTGACAGCTTTATGAAAATAATTCCCTCTTCCGACAAGACTCCTCAGTTCAGCTGTAATTCCGACAGCTTAAAGGGTGCTCTTATACCCGTTGGCGGCGGAAAGGACAGCGTTGTTACCCTGGAGCTTCTTTCTGAAATGATGGAGGATAATTACTGCTTTATCATAAATCCCAGAGGTGCAACCCTTGATTGCGCCCATACCGCAGGGTATGAGGACGACAGAATTATCGGTCTCGGAAGAACGATTGATAAAGCCCTTCTTGAAAGAAACGCTGACGGCTGGCTCAACGGTCATACCCCCTTCTCTGCTATTGTAGCCTTCTCCTCCTTCCTAATGGCAATCCTCACTAACAGGAAGTATATCGCTCTTTCAAATGAAAGTAGTGCAAATGAAACCTATGTAAGCGGTGCCGAGGTAAACCATCAGTACAGCAAGAGCACCGAATTTGAGCGTGATTTCAGAGATTATACAAGCAGATATTTTCTCTCCTGTCCCGAATATTTCAGCCTTTTACGCCCCTGGAGCGAATGGCAGATAGCAAGGGATTTTGTTAAGTATCCGAAGTATTTTCCTGTCTTTCAAAGCTGTAATCTCGGCAGTAAGACAAACAGCTGGTGCAGTAACTGTGCAAAATGTCTCTATGTATATATCCTGCTTTCGGCTTTTCTCACAGATGATGTTCTCGTAAAAATCTTCGGCTGTAATATGCTTGATAATCCTGAATTCCTGCCCATGCTTGACGGACTGGTACTTGACGGAGAGGATAAGCCCTTCGAATGTGTGGGAACAAAGGCGGAAGTGAGACTTTCACTTGAGATGTCACTTAAGCTTCGTAAAAATAATCCGCCCGCTCTTCTTAAAGCATATTACGGCTATAAGGAAATCGGAGGCTTTGATATCCCGAAGCTTGACGACTTTTTCGACTCTGATAATTTTGTTCCTGAAGAGCTTATTCATTTATTAAAGGGAGAATAATTATGTTTCAGAAGCTTTATGATTATTTTAAAGATAAGCGTGTGCTTATTCTCGGTCTAGGGAGAGAAGGACGCTCTACTCTTGATATTCTGAGGAAAATTCCCTGTACAATAGGAATTTCCGATAAAAATCTTACAGTAACCGATGATATCAAAAATTATGAGCTTTACGGCGGTGATAGCTATCTTGACTGTCTCGGTAATTTCGATATTATAATGAAAAGCCCCGGAATAGCACTTTTCAATGATGTTTCACCTGAAATAAAAAGCAGAATTACAAGCCAGACCGATCTTTTATTGAAATTTTGCAGAAACACAATCATCGGAATCACGGGCACCAAGGGTAAATCCACTACCTCAAGCCTTACATACCATATTCTGAAGAACTGCGGAATGGATACTCTTCTGATTGGAAATATCGGCGTTCCACCCCTTGAAAGAATAGCGTATTTCAAGGATGAGACGGTAATAGTATGTGAAATGTCCTGTCACCAGCTCGAATATGTATCCGCCTCTCCCGATATAGCAGTTCTGCTTAATGTTTTCGAGGAGCATCTCGACCACTACGTTGACTTCTCAGCATACAAAGCGGCTAAGGAGAATATTTACAAATATCATACCAAAGAAAACACCCTTATAATAAATAAAGAGCTTGTTTCTTCTGGTATAAACTCAGAAATTATAACAGCAAGCCTTATCGATAAGGCAGATATCTTTCTTTCCGATGAAACGCTTACTGTCGGAAATACGGAAATACCGATAAAGGATATAAAAACAAGGCTTATCGGCCGTCATAACCTTTATAATATCGGTATTGCAGTATTTATAGCCGAAAAGCTTGGCTGTAGACTCAGCCATATCCTAAAAGCGATTGAAAGCTTCAACGGTCTTACCCACAGACTGGAAAATATAGGAACAATTAACGGCGTCCAGTATATAAATGACAGCATAAGCACCTGCCCGAGTACAGCTATTGCCGCTGTTAAAGCCTTTGACAAGACCGATACTCTCATTATAGGCGGTATGGACAGAGGCATAGATTATACTGAGCTTGTTAATTTCATAAACGATTCCGATATTGAAAATATTATTCTGCTTCCTGACAGCGGCTACAGAATTTATGATGACCTTGATTCTTCAAAGAGAAGAATAATCAAGGCTGAAAATCTTCAGGAAGCAGTAAAAACGGCAAAGGAAATCACGAAAATACGCTGTATTCTGTCGCCTGCCGCCGCAAGCTACGGATTCTATAAGAATTTTGAGGAGCGTGGCGAGCATTTCAGACAGCTTGTAACAGATAAGGCTGATTAAATCTGATTCTTTATCTTGTTTAATGCGCCTTTTTCAAGGCGTGATACCTGCGCCTGACTTATACCTATTTCATCAGCAACCTCAACCTGAGTTTTTCCCTGAAAGAAACGAAGGTTGAGGATTCTTTTTTCCCTGTCTCCGAGGTTTGTTATAGCCTCCTTAAGCGCTATTTCGTTAAGCCAGTTTGTATCGTCGTTGTTATCGCCCACCTGATCGAGAACGTATATCGTATCGCCTGCATCAGAAAAAACAGGCTCATAAAGAGATATCGGCTCGCTTATCGCTTCTAAAGCAATCACTATTTCTTCCCTTTTACAGCCTACCTCCTCCGCAATTTCCTCTATAGTAGGCTCTCTTAGCTTTTCTGAAAGAAGCTTTTCCTTCGCCTTCATAGCCCTGTATGCCATATCTCGGAGCGAACGGCTTACTCTTATCTGACTTGAATCACGGAGATAGCGTCTCAGCTCGCCCAGTATCATAGGAACTGCATAGGTTGAAAACTTGACCTGAAAATCGAGGGAAAAGTTATCTATCGCCTTGATAAGCCCGATACAGCCTACCTGAAACAGATCATCAGGGTTTTCACCACGTCCCGAAAACTTCTGTATAACGCTTAATACAAGTCTGAGATTTCCGTTTATAAGCTCCTCTCTTGCTTTCTCGTCGCCCTTCGCTATTCTTTTCAGCAGTTCCGTCTTTTCGCTCTCCTTCAAAACCTTCAGCTTGGATGTATTTATACCGCTTATCTCAACCTTACCGTAGTACAAAATGCCAACACTCCCCGTTAAATGATTACAGGTTAAGTATTGGCATTTAGTTTTTGTATATTCCGAAATCCACTCTGGTAAATTGTAGAAACAACGTAAATATCATCGTTCTTTATATTGCTTTTTTTATTATAATTTGGTATAATTATGAAAAAATGAAAGGAAAACGATTTCTATGAAAAAATTAAGAATGATTATCAATCCCCTTGACAGAAAAAGTCATATCAACAAGGAAATTTACGGCAATTTTTCCGAGCACCTCGGAAGATGCATATATAACGGTATCTATGTAGGCGAGGATTCACCTATTCCTAACACAAACGGTATCAGAAATGATATAATAGAAGCCTTCAAGAAAATAAAAATGCCTGTTCTCCGCTGGCCCGGCGGCTGTTTTGCCGATGAATACCACTGGAAGGACGGCATAGGTGAAAAAGCTTCCAGAAAAAAGATGATAAATACCCATTGGGGCGGTGTAACTGAAGATAACAGCTTCGGTACCCACGAATTCTTCCGTCTCTGTGAGCTTGTAGGCTGTGAGCCTTATATTGCAGGAAATGTAGGTAGCGGTACAGTTCAGGAGCTTGCGGAATGGATAGAATACATGACCTTTGACGGACTTTCTCCCATGGCTGAGCTCAGAAGAAAGAACGGTCAGGATAAGGCATGGAAGCTTAAATATCTCGGTATCGGTAACGAAAACTGGGGCTGCGGCGGAAATATGCTCCCTGAATACTATTCGGGAGAGTATCGTAAATACGCAACCTACTGCAGAAACTTCGGCGGCGAATTATTCAAGGTAGCCTGCGGTCCCAATGCGGACGACTATAACTGGACCGAAACAATAATGAAGAATATCGGACCTTATATGATGAATGCTATATCTCTTCATTATTATACCGTTCCTACAGGTGACTGGAGTAAAAAAGGAAAGGCGCTCACATTCTCTGACAGCGAATATTACGATACTATCGAAAAAACTATGTTCATGGACGAAATTATTACCCGTCACGGCGAAATAATGTCCAGATACGACAAGGAGCACAAGGTAGGTCTTATCGTTGATGAATGGGGATGTTGGTACGACGTTGAGGACGGAACAAACCCCGGCTTCCTTTATCAGCAGAACACCATGAGAGACGCAATAGTTGCGGCAGTAAACCTTGATATCTTCAATCGTCATTCCGACCGTGTTATTATGGCGAATATCGCTCAGGCGGTCAACGTTTTACAGGCTATTATCCTAACCGAGGGTGAAAAGCTTGTTCTTACTCCTACATACCACGTTTTCGATTTATATAAGGAGCATCAGGATAATACCCTTGTATACAGCTACTGTACCGAAGAAAAAATCGAAAACCGCAGTATTCCTGCTGTTTCACAGACTGTTTCCGTGGATGAAAACGGAAAGCTTCATATCACACTTTCGAACTGTTCGCTTACAGAAAGCTACAAGATTAAGTGCAGTATTACTGATACTGAAATCAAGTCTGCTTCTGCAAGAATTTTAACGGGCGACCCTCACGATTATAACAGCTTCGAAAACAGCAACGCTGTCACCATCAAGGAGCACTGTATCACAGCAGAAAAGGATGAGCTTGTTATAGACGTTCCTCCCTGCTCCGTTATTGCAGTAGAAGTTGTCACAGAATGAAGATAAAATGCAGGAAATGTCTGCTTGAGGAAGCCGGAGAGGAAGAGCTTCTTAAGGCTCTCGAGGAGCTGAAATCAAGTATACCTGAAAATGAACGTGCCGACAGCAGGCTTTATGAAGAAAGACTGGCCAAGTGTAAGGAATGTGACAGCCTCCATAGCGGAATGTGCAGAATCTGCGGCTGTTACGTCGAATTCCGCGCCCTGAAAAAGACGCAGTACTGCCCCGATATAAGTAAAAAGTGGTAGTCTCTGACGCTCTTCTTCTTGACGGTATGAGATATCTGTGATATAATTTAAAGGATGATTTTAAATAAAGAAAGGAATTTTACTATGTCTAACGAAATTCGTGATATAAACCTCTGGGAGGACGGAAAAAGAAAGATTGACTGGGTTGAACAGAACATGCCCCTTTTAAGAAGCTTAAAGGCTGAATTTGAAGCAACCAAGCCCTTCGCCGGACTTAAGATCGCTCTTTCCGTTCACCTCGAAGCGAAGACAGCATATCTCTGTAAAACTCTTGCAGCAGGCGGCGCTGAAATGTACATCACAGGAAGCAACCCCCTTTCAACACAGGATGATGTAGCGGCGGCACTCGTACACGAGGGGCTTAATGTTTTCGCCTGGTATAACGCTACCGAAGAGGAATATCACAAACATATTTCCGAGGTAATAAAGGTAGGTCCCAACATCATTATTGACGACGGCGGCGACCTCGTAAATCTTATTCATAATGAATATCCCGAGCTTATTCCTAACGTAATCGGCGGCTGTGAAGAAACTACAACAGGTATTTTAAGACTTATCTCCATGGATAAGGAAAATAAGCTTAAATTCCCCATGGTTCTTGTTAATGACGCTGACTGCAAGCACTTATTCGACAACCGCTACGGTACAGGTCAGTCCGTGTGGGACGGTATCAACAGAACTACAAACCTCATTGTTGCAGGTAAGAATGTAGTTGTGGCAGGATACGGCTGGTGCGGTAAGGGCGTAGCTATGAGAGCCAAGGGTCTTGGTGCAAAAGTAATAGTTACCGAAGTTGACCCCATAAAGGCTATGGAAGCGGTAATGGACGGCTTCACAATCATGCCTATGGTTAAGGCGGCTGAAATCGGCGATTTCTTTGTAACAGTAACAGGCTGTCGCGATGTTATAACAGAGGAAGCCTTCTATAAGATGAAGAACGGCGCTATCTGCTGTAATGCAGGTCATTTTGACGTCGAGGTTGATGTGGCATGCCTCAGAAGAATTGCTGTTGAAACAAAACTGGCACGTAATAACATCATGGCATACAAGCTCAGCAACGGAAATACAATCAACGTTATCGCAGAAGGCAGACTTGTAAACCTTGCGGCAGGCGACGGTCACCCTGCTGAAATTATGGATATGAGCTTCGCTATCCAGGCTCAGTCCGCTTTATATCTGGTTCAGAATAAGGATAAAATTGAAGGTAAAATAATCAACGTTCCCAAGGAAGTTGACAGATCTGTCGCTGAACGTAAGATTAAATTCTGGGGCTTTGAAATTGATAAGCTTACACCCGTACAGGAAGCATATTTAAACAGCTCTGAAGCTTAAAAAATCACCGTCGCAGGTTCTGAGTAATCTGCGACGGTGTTCATTGTGTGTGAAATAAAGAACATTAGCTTTATAAAGGAGAATTACCTTGAAAAAATATGATATTGCAATAATAGGCGGTGGTGCTTCGGGGCTCGTAGCGGCAATTTCAGCCAAGCGTACCGCTCCCGATTCAAGAGTATGTCTCCTTGAACGGTTGCCGAGAGTCGGAAAAAAGCTTCTTGCTACAGGCAATGGAAGATGTAATCTTACTAACGATAATATGAACCGTTCCTTTTTCAATGGGAGCTGTACAAAATTTTACAATATTATTGAAAACTTCAATACAAAGGAATTTTTTGAATCCCTGGGACTTATGTGTACCTCTGACAGCGAAGGAAGAGTCTACCCAATGAGCAATACAGCTTCTTCTGTGCTTGACGCTCTTCGTCTTGAAGCGGAAAAGCTTGGAATTGAAATAATCTGCGACTTCCCTGTTAAGGATATTAAAAACGGATATGTAATATCCTCCGATAATGGCACCGTTTCAGCAAAATCAGTAATCCTCTGCGGAGGCGGGCTTTCCCAGCCACCTCTCGGAAGCGACGGAAGCCTTTTAAGAATCTCAAAGAATATGGGGATAAAGGTTACAAAGCTTGCACCTGCGCTGACTGCGGTAAAAACCGATTTAAATCTTGTTAAATCGCTCAAAGGTCTGCGTGTTCACGGAAATGCAACATTATACTGTGACGATAAGCCTCTGAAATCCGAATATGGCGAGATACAGTTCAACGAGGGCGTTCTCTCGGGAATATGTATTTTTAACCTTTCGACCTGTTTCACAGAAGGAAAAAAGCATTATATCACTCTTGACCTTCTTCCTGAAAAGAACTGGAAAAAGATAGAAAATACTCTTATAAATATTCAGAACATTCGTTCAGATGCTCCATTAGAGGATTTTTTAAGTGGTATACTCCATAAAAGATTAGGAAATCTTATAATAAAGAATTCTGTGGATTATAAGCTTAATGAACCTTGCTCTGTACTGAAAAAGTCTGATATAAATGAAATTGCAGGACAGATAAAGTCTCTCCGCTTCCCTGTTACAGGGCTTCAGGGCTTCGAAAAATCCCAGGTAACCTCGGGCGGTATTCATGCCGATGAGCTTAACGGACAACTTATGTCTAAAAAATACAAGGGACTTTATTTCTGCGGTGAAATGCTTGATATAATCGGTTTATGCGGCGGCTACAATCTTACATTTGCCTTCGCATCAGGCTTCTTCGCAGGAAAAAACGCAGCAGAATTTATAAAGGGAAAATAAATGATACGAATTAACGATATTTATCTGCCTCTCGATTATGACGAAAAGGAGCTTATAAAAAGGACTGCCGCAGAAATCAGGGTAAAGCCCTCGGATATCAGTAATATAAAGCTTTCTAAACTTTCTGTTGACGCAAGGAAGAAGCATGACGTGCATTTTACCGCTTCGATCAGTGCTGACGTAAAAAATGAGAAGCGTATTCTTTCGGCATTTCCGAAAAACAAGGTTACCGCTGCTTCTGAGCCTGAATATAAGGTTAATATTGTTCCTGAAAGAGAACGCAGACCCGTTATAATCGGCTTCGGTCCTGCAGGAATGTTTGCGGCACTTGTTCTTGCAGAAAGCGGATCAAAACCGATTGTTCTGGAAAGAGGCTATGACTGTGACAAAAGAACAGAAGCTGTTGAGCTTTTCAGAGAAAATGGTATTTTTGATGAAAAATCCAATGTCCAGTTCGGCGAAGGCGGTGCAGGCACCTTTTCTGACGGTAAGCTTACTACAGGAATACGGGATATAAGAATACGCCATGTTTTTGAAACCTTTGTTAGATTCGGTGCTCCCGAAGAAATTCTCTACCTTGCCAAGCCCCATATCGGTACTGATATTCTCCGTGATGTGGTCAAGAATATCAGACAGGAAATTATACGGCTGGGCGGCGAGGTTATTTTTAACGGAAAACTAACCGATATTTCCATAAAGAACGGTGCTGTTCATTCGGCAATATACGAGAAGAACGGCGAAAGCTTAGAAATTGAAACCGATAATATAATTCTTGCCACAGGACACAGCGCCCGTGATACCTTTGAAATGCTTTATAATAAAGGGCTTCCTATGGCACAGAAAAGTTTCGCAATGGGCGTTCGTATCGAACACAGACAGATTGATGTCAACCGCTCACTTTACGGCGATTTTTACAATCATCCTGCCCTTTCAGCAGCGGATTATAAATATGCAGTGCACCTCCCGAACGGCAGAAGCCTTTTCACCTTCTGCATGTGTCCCGGCGGTTATGTCATGGCTGCGGCTTCGGAAAAGGATTCGGTAGTAACCAACGGAATGAGCTGTTATAAGCGAGACGCCGAAAACGCCAATTCCGCGCTTCTTGTGAATACCGACCCTTTGGATTTCGGAAGCAGCTATGAGCTGGCAGGTATGGAGCTGCAGAGAAAAATTGAAAGAAACGCCTTTCTCGCAGGTGGAAGTAGTTATAAAGCCCCTGTAGCACTTGTAGGCGATTTTCTCAAGGGCTTTACCTCAAAGGAATTCGGCCATGTAAAACCCAGCTATATGCCCGGAACGAAATTTGCGACACCAGAGCTTTATCTGCCTGAATTTATAACTGATACTTTAAGAGAAGGCATACCGCTTATTGCAAATAAATCAAGTTTTTTCCGCGATGAATACGCAATACTTACAGGGCCTGAAACAAGAAGCTCTTCGCCTGTAAGGATACTCAGAAACGAGAAGCTTCAATCCCCTGCCCTTAAGGGTTTCTACCCCTGCGGTGAGGGAGCTGGTTATGCAGGCGGAATCGTATCTGCGGCGGTAGACGGAATCAAATGTGCAGAAGCAGTTATTGAATAGAAAGGATTTTCCTATGAGCAGTACTTCATGCGATACCTGTGTTTATAATGTATACGACGACGAAATGGAATGTTATATGTGTCAGGTTAATATGGATGAGGACGAAATGTGCAGATTTTTAAGTTCTTCCGACTATAATTGTCCTTATTACAGGCTTGATGACGATTATTTTCTCGCCCGTAAGCAATAATTCTGTTCTCTTTTTCATCTATGCGGCATATAATAAAGAGTAACTAATAAAGAAGGAAGCTATTCCCATGAAACATTGTGGGCAGAGCTCCCTTCGTCAAAAAATTACTCTGCCGAGATACCATAAACAAAAAATGCTTTCATTGAGCCTGTTAAAGGCTTTCTGAAAGCATTTTATTTTACTAATAAATTTTCTTATCGACGGAAATTACTACATTAAGATTATCATCCTTAGCCTTAATTCCATCTATAATCATATTTTTTATTTCGCTGTCTGTCTGCTTCAGCTTGAAGGGTACCTCAATATCAAAAATAAGATTTTTGTTTACATTTCCATCAGTCATTCGGAAATCATGAATGGATATATCCTTATTTACACCCTCGATAACTTCAAGAACAAGCTTCTTATACATGAGAGACTGCTCGGTATCCTTAAGAACAGGATCCATATGTATGGTAACAAAGCCGTATCTGTCCCTTAGTTCGTTCTCCACCGTGTCAATCATTTCATGAGCCTCTACGAAGCCCATTTCAGCAGGCACCTCGGCATGAAAGGAAATAATGTTCTGTCCGACGCCGTAGTTATGAACGATAAGGTCATGGACTCCTACGATATTCTCATAGCTGAGAACATCCTTTTTAATCTCGCTTATGTATTCATCGTCAGCCTTTTCTCCGAGAAGCGGCATAACGCTTTCCTTAATGGATTCAAAGCCTGTCTTAAAGATAAACAGTCCTACCAGAGCGCCTACATAGCCGTCTATATTTACTCCCCATACAAGGAATACGATAAGACCGATTATTACTGCGGCAGTAGATATACAGTCTGAAAGACTGTCCATAGCGGTAGCCTTCATAGCCGAGGAATTTATAAGCTTTCCTATTTTCCTGTTATAAAGACAGATATAGAGCTTTACAAAAAGTGATGCACAGAGAATTACCAGAGAAGCGACACTGAAGGAAATTTCCTCGGGATTTATAATCTTTTCTATAGAGCTTTTTTCAAGCTCAAAGCCCATAAAAAGAATGAGTGCAGAAACGAAAAGTCCTGCTATATATTCTATTCTTCCGTGACCGAAGGGATGCTCCTTGTCCGCAGGCATTCCAGCAAGCTTGAAGCCTACCATTGTGATGATGGATGAGCCTGCGTCTGAAAGATTGTTTATTGCGTCAGCTATTACTGAAATTGAAGCGGTAATTATACCTGCGAAAAGCTTTCCTCCGAAAAGCAGAAGATTAAGGACAATTCCCATAACTCCGGTAAGAAAGCCGTAGCTTCTTCTAACCTCGGGATTCTTATAGTCAGTATGATTTTTAATGAATAATTTTGAAAGTATTCCTATCATGATTACTCTCCTCTCTTAAACACTACAATTATATAATATTTTCCATAAAATAGCAATACCCTATAGAATAAAGCCGCATAAAAAGCTCCTGCCGCCGTAACAGCAGGAGCTGATATCATTTTATAATGCACTGACCTGTTTTATTACAGGAAAATGTACTTTAAGATAAATAACACCGAAAGAACATACATAAGAGGTGTTACCTTCTTGCCGTCACCTGTGAAGAGGTGGATAACGGAATAGGAAATTACACCTGCTGCGATACCGTCGGAAATACTGTAGGAAAGAACCATCATAAGTACTGTAAGGTATGCAGGTACGGACTCCTTGTAGCTTTCAGGGGTGAACTTTACATCAACAATGGACGTAAACATCATGAAGCCTACAAAAACAAGTGCAGGAGCAGTAGCAAAGCTGGGAATCGCTGTAAAGATAGGAGCGAAAAGCGAAGCGATAAGGAAAAGAATACCGGTAACTACGGCTGTAAGACCTGTACGTCCGCCTGCCGCTACGCCCGATGAAGATTCAACGAAGGTTGTGGTGGTAGATGTACCGAGAACAGCACCCACAAGGGTTGCGATTGCGTCGGCAAGAAGCGCAGGACGAATCTTTGGAAGCTTTCCGTTTTCGTCAAGCATATCAGCCTTTGAAGCAACACCGATAAGTGTGCCGAGTGTATCGAAAATATCCACAAAAAGGAATGAAAGAAGGATTGCAATTAAATCGAATATCTTTATATCAGCAAAATTCGCTATATTGAAGCACTGACCAAAGGTTTCGCCCAGCTTGGAGAAATCGGTTATTGCAAAGGAAGGATATAAGCTGTAGAAGCCTGCCTCGGGATTGGGAACATAAATTCCTGCAAGCTGACAGATAATTCCAAGTATCCATGTAGCAATAATACCGATAAGGATAGCACCTTTAAACTTCTTAATATAAAGTACAGTCGTTATGAAAAGTCCGATAACAGCAAGAAGTGCTGAAATACCCGATGTGGTGAAATTGTCTGTAAAGCTTCCGATTGTTGTAAGAGTAGCGGAATCTACGATAATTCCTGCCCCCTGTAAGCCTATATAAGCGATAAATAAGCCGATACCTACTGAAATCGCTTTTTTAAGAGACAGCGGAATTGCGTTAAAAATAGCTTCACGCACCTTGGTAAGGGATAACACTATAAATATAATGCCCTCAAGGAAAACAGCAAACAACGCAATCTGCCATGAATATCCCATGTTTATTACTACAGTATAGGCGAAATAGGCGTTAAGACCCATTCCTGCGGAAAGAGCGAAAGGAAGATTCGCCATAAGTCCCATGATTACCGAGCCTAAAAATGAGGCAAAGGCGGTAGCGATAAGCACTGCCTCTGAGTTCATGCCTGCGTCAGAAAGCACGTTAGGATTAACGGCAAGAATATAAGCCATAGTCATAAAGGTCGTAATTCCCGCCATAACCTCTGTACTTATATTTGTGTTATTCTGTTTAAGCTTAAATATTTTTTCAAGCATAAGCCTTCCCTCCTCGCATTTTATCACAGTAATGCTGTGAAAATCCTCTTATATATTATTTTTCAATTAAGTATACCATATTTTTGGCGGTAAATCAATAATTAAAGAAAAATTTGTCGCTTTATGAAATACTGCAGTCATAATTTTAATTGACAAAAAAGTATAAATGTGGTAGAATATACGTTGTAACGTAATTACAGACTTATTTTCTTTTTGAGGTAAGTTGAATGAAAAAGTTAATATGCGAGTATGGCGGAACTGGCAGACGCACTGGATTTAGGTTCCAGCGGGAAACCGTGCAGGTTCGATTCCTGTTACTCGTACCAACCAAATCGTCGTGACCTCACACCGAGGTCATGGCGATTTTTTTGTTATACGGTTCAGGAATTGATACTGCAAGGTTCGGAAGTCCTGTCGCCCGTACCAAAAAGAAAGTGCCCGTCGCATGATTTATGCGACGGGTGCTTTATTTATGTTATACAGTTCAAGAAGCATAAGTGGACATATACATTTCCCACATATTTTTAGCTACATAAGTAGTCGAAGTGCTTTCGATAGGAGTATTTGAAAGCGCAATTATCAGTAATTCATTCTGCGGATAGTATGCGGCAAAGCTATTGAACACATCGGTACTTCCCCCATGATACCACAGCGATGGAGAACAAATAACTCCGAAACCATATCCGCCTACAGACGTTGTCATTTCTTTTAAAGATTCTTCGGATATCAGCTTACCGTTGTAAAGCTGTGTAAACCATCTGTGGAGGTCATAAACTCCTGCATTAACAGAGCCGCATCCAAGAGCAGTAGACGTCCTCATTGAAAGGGTACTGCCGTCTGCATAATATCCACGTGTGGTAGTTCCCATAAAATCGTTGTTTGCAGTAAGCATACCGCAAGGAATAAATATGTTCTTTTCGAGGAATTCCTGATAGCATAAACCCGATACCTGTTCAATTATAAGCCCCAGGAGATAATAATCGGTATTACAGTAATAAAAATCGATATCAGGAGTATTTCTTATTGGCGCCGAATACAGATATTCAAGTAAAAAATCACGCTCAAAATCAGGCGTATCCTCATTATCGGAGTCTGCGCGGGCAAGATACTCATCAACAAAATCAGACGAGAAAAATTTATGTGCATCATTTATATAATCATAAAGTCCTGACCGCATGTTAAGAAGATTCCGTATTGTAATTATTTTACCTTGTTTAAATTCAGGAAAATATTTATCAATACTATCATTAAGATCAATTTTACCATCTTCATAAAGCATCAGTATAGACGTTGCCGTAAACTGTTTTGACAATGAACCAATTTCGTAAGTATCGGCGGCATTACATTTTACACCCGTTTTTTTATCACCAACACCAAAGCCTGTTGCGTATACAACATTTCCGCCCTGTGATACAAGTACAGAGCCGTTGAATTCACAACGCTCAAGGTAGTCTTCAACCTCAGAAGCAAATTCAGAATTATCTTCGGCAACATAGTATTTTGGGTATTCATGCTGATTTGAATTGCAGCCAGATACAAATAAAAAACAGACAATCAACATGCAAACAAAAAGTATACGTTTTTTCATAAAATACTCCCAAACATCTTTATTATACATGTATTTATTTTATTATACATTATTGTACAGCTTTATTCAACCCGTAATACATACAAATGATTCAGATAAAACATCAATATACCATTATTAACCAATTATTATGTTGACACAGGATATATAATAGGTTATAATTAACATAGAAGTACTTTTCGGGAGGTACGTTATGAAAAAGCTCAGTAAAGATATCGTTGCGATTATTATAACGGCAATAGCCTATGTTGTAACCTTTGCTGTAATTACGGTTTATTATTGTTCCGTAAAAAATGAAAGTAATGTCATGAAAGAAGCGTCCCTTTCTTCGGGAAGCTTTGACGGTACGACCTATTCCCTTTCCGACTTCAACGTTAAAATCGGTCCGCGAGGCGGAGATTCGGGAGCATGGCTTAAAGACCCGATTAGGGATGATGCAGGAAATGAGCTTCACGGACCAAGTGTAGGTATTATCTATGAAATCATCGTAAACAATACAAGTGACGCAGTTATCACCGACTGGACGGCAGACGTTTATATGCCCGAATTCATGTGGATAAATAACGCATGGAACGGAAAGCTTGAATTCTGTCAGACCACCACAGGAAATGAGCTTGTTCAGCTTATCGATCTTCGTGAATATCAGAGTGTTCCGATAGAGCTTGACCACTACATAGACCATACAGGTCCCATGATTCCTCTTAACGAAGGCGATAAATTCATTTATCGTCCCAGTAAGGCGGATAACGAATTACCTCTTGTGCCTGCTTCCGAAACCGAAGAGGTCAACAGCTCAACAATAGTCGGCTTCATCGTTTATGTTCCTGATAAAGGGCTTGATTATGCTCCTGTATTTGACAATGTAGTATTTCACTATCATTTAAGCAGAAATGCATGGAATGATCCCGTATTCCTTCTGCTTGTAGGACTTGATATTTTATGGCTTGTACTTATTGTCGGACTTGTAATGTCCCATATAAGAGTAAGAAAGCTTCTTAAACAGCAGAAGCGTGACGCACAGATAATCGAGCAGTCAATAAAGACCTTCATCAACTTCGTTGAAGCCAAGGACCCCAATACCAAAGGTCATTCCGAGCGTGTAGCCGAAATATCCTACGCTCTCGCCGATGAAATGGGATTTTCTTCCAAGGAATGCGATAACATACGCTGTATAGCTCTTATGCATGACTGTGGTAAAATTGCAATTCCCGTCAATATACTGCAGAAGCCTGCAAGACTTACCGATGAGGAATACGAGATAATTAAGCGCCATACTACCGTCGGCGGCGATATGCTGAGAGATTTCAGCTCTATAAAGGGAATGAACCTGGGTGCGCTTTATCATCATGAACGTTATGACGGAAATGGCTATCCAAATGGTTTAAAGGGTGAAGAAATCCCCCTTATTGCCCGTATGATATGTGTTGCAGACTCTCTGGACGCTATGAACAGCAACCGTTGTTACCGAACAAGGCTAACAAGAGAAATTATCATCGAAGAGCTTGAAAAAAATAAGGGGAAGCAGTTCGACCCCGAAATTGTTGAGCATGTTCTTAAGCTTATAAAGCAGGGTGTTATAGAAATAGGTGAATAAATAATGACCGCAGATTTCTGCGGTCATTTAAGACTGTCGATAAACCCACGCACCGTAAAAATGCGGATTATTTTAGTTAGACACTCAAAATATGAAATAAATATTAGTAAAGATCCACCGGCGTAGCCGGTGGCTTTTCTTTTGCGGGCAAAGCCCTATGCTACCTGCAACGTCTGAAGACGTCAAGGGGCGGTCTGACACTTGCAAGCCTACTTCCTGCTATTTTGGAATGGATCTTCTAATTC